>JAQTYA010000022.1 GCA_028688525.1 Methylococcus sp.
AGTTTTCTGCCGCCTCCAAGGGCAGCGTAAACCAGAAGCAGCTGCCTTGTCCGGGAGTGCTTTCCAGACCGATGTGGCCCCCCATGAGTTCTACTAGATTCCGGCAGATGGACAATCCGAGTCCGGTGCCTCCGAAGCGGCGAGAGGTCGAGCCGTCGGCCTGAGTGAAGGGCTGGAACAGGCGAGCCTGAGCTTCAGGCGTAATGCCGATCCCGGTGTCCCGGATCTCGACGCGCAGCGTCTGTCCCGCAGGCAATAGGTCCGTTTGGGTCAGTTTGACGGAAACCTCGCCGTGCTCGGTGAATTTGACCGAATTGCCGAGCAGATTGGTCAGGACTTGCCTGATCCGGGTAGGATCGCCGACCCACATCCGGGGCAAGCCCGCCGGCAGGAAGCAGTTCAGCTCCAGTTGTTTGTCATGGGCGCGCCCTGCTAGTAGCGCGCAGACTTCTTCGACCAGGTCCGGTAGGTTGAATTCGGTCCGTTCGATTTCGACTTTACCGGCCTCGAGCTTGGAAAAATCGAGGATAGAATTGATGATTTCGAGCAGGGCTTCGGCGGAGTTCGAGGCGGTCTCCACCAGATCCCATTGCTCGCGCGACATGTCGGTATCCTTCAGTAGTTCCAGCATGCCCAGTACGCCGTTCATAGGCGTGCGAATCTCGTGGCTCATGTTGGCGAGGAAAGCGCTTTTGGCTTGGGCGGCTTCAACCGCCACGTCGTGCGCCGCTTTCAAAGAGGTCTTGGCGCGGTCTTCCAGCATCGCCAAGGCCAGCATTTCGCCGACGTGCCGCAGCATGACGAGCCGCGCCTCATTCCGGGCCGGGTAGGGATCGGTATAAAGGAACAGTACACCGAGCACCTGTCCTGCAGAAGCTATGGGCACGATGTAATGGCCGTGAGTCGCCATGTTTTCGAAATGGTATTCGTGCAAGGGATCGCTGAAGCAGTCGTCGGATACCATGATTTCGCCGGATACGGCGGTGCGCCCGCATAAGCAGGCGCCCATGGGAATACGTTGTTCCCGTTGGAGGAATTCGTCGCAGAATTTGCCTTGCAGCACAAATAGGTCGAGGCAATCCGCGTCGGGTGCTTTGAGGAATACGCCGCCTTTGCGCTGCAGGTCAAAGGTATTGAGATCGAACAGGATTTCGAGCACGCACTTGCAGCGCTCGTGCAGGGGGACATTCTGCTGCAAGGCTTCGGTGATCCTGAGACGAGCGCCGGTGTCCTCCTGCTCTTGAGCCTGAACGTGTTCCCGCTCCACGAGGTCGCTGACGTCGTGCTGGATCTGGACGTAACCGACGAGCTTGCCGTCTTCGGAATGGATGGGGGTGATGGCGATTTCCGCCCAGTAGTCGTAGTTTTCCTGTGGACCAGCCAGTACTCGGCGCCGGTTCAACAAGCGTCCTGACCAGGGCTGGCCGAGTCTGAGCGCATTCTGCATCGAGGAAAGCGTTGCAGGATCGGCTTCGGGGCTGTCGAGCAAGCTGGGATTCCGCCCGAGCAACTCGCTTTCCTCCAAGCCGCTGTATTGGCAGAGCGCTGGGTTGGTATAGATGATGCGCCCGATATGATCGGTGATGAGGATCATCTCGCTGTTGGCGTCCATGGCCTGTTTGTAGCGCGCGAGCTGCGCCTCGGTTTCCTTCTGGGCGGTGATGTCGCGCCGGATTGATATGTATTGCCTGGGTTTGCCCGCTTCGTCGAGGAGCGGGACTATGGTGCTGTCGACCCAGTAGCGGGTGCCATCTTTGCGGCGGTTGCAGAAAGTACCCTGCCAAATCTTCTTACCGGCGATGGTGCGCCACATATCGCGGATGTAGGCCTTGCTGTGATAGCCCGAGCTGACGATGCGGTGGTCCTGGCCGATCAGCTCATCCCGCGGGTACTGCGACACTGAGCAGAAGTTATCGTTGGCGTACAGGATATGCCCCTGCGCGTCGGTGATGCTGACCAGGGCGTGGACGTCCAGGGCCTCTCTCAGCTCCTTGTTGCCTTGGATTTCCCTGGCGACCCGTCGGGCCAAGGGACGCAGCGACAGCCACCACAATAGGGGTGCGCTCACCAGAGCCAGCAGCAAGCCGTCGACAATTGTTTCCTGCCAGGCGGGCAGCGTCAGGCCGACCCGATGGGCGGCCTCCAGCAGCAGCATGACGAGGCCTTCGGTCAGAATGATGATGAGGCTGATAGCGCATAGCGACAGCAGGAACCGCTGCTTCATATGCGGAGTGGTGGCGAAATGATCGGACATACTTTCCCTAATATGTTTCGGACGTGCCGCGGCACCTTATGGAGCACCGTAGTCTAGGGCCGAATATCCCTGCGCTTCAAGGATGGGATATGGTTTCCGGCACAGCGTCTGGCTAGCGGGCTGATGCTTTCACGCATGGCTGCTACATCGGGTCTCACGCGTCGGGCTTTTTGCGCCAGGCGCTGCGGCACCGAATCGCCAATTCTCTGCGACAATCAGCCGCATTGCTGGCCAAGGACGGAATTGTTACCTTCTAAAAAAACGCTCCGATGCCGATTCGTTGAGGATCGGTCCCGCAAAGGAGCAACACTCGGTTCGTTCCGGAAAAATTTTCGGCGCAGCCGGCGCAAGAAAAAATCAAGATTGTGGTTATGCGTGATGGGCCGTGCTTGGATGGATGGCCGTAATGCGAGAGTTAATCGTAGCTTCATGCCTAGGAGATAGCCACAGATGTTGAGTGAACCGGACCTGTCCTCAGTTTCCGCCCGTGTCGAGCTTCCCGATTGGACTCGGTTCAGTATGTACGTGGATCGTCCCGATCAAGCCTGGGAATGGATGCGGCAGACGGGGGTCCTGCCTGGAGCGTTGGATTGGGTCCGGCCGGAAGTGGCCGAGGCGTGGTGCCGCTGTTTCGAAGATTACCGCTTGCCGCCGGGCGCCGATGTCTGGCCTCACAGATTCGACGACCTCCCCGCTCCGAAACCTCAGATTTCCCCTGCTTTGAAAGCGGTCTGGGACCGCGTCCGCAGCGCTTTCGATTTTTTGAAAGATGCCCAGGCCGCGCTGGTCATCGCAGATCAAGGCGGCCGCGTTTTCCGCGTACTGGATGAAGGACTCCGGATGGCGCCGGTGGCGAGGGAGCTGCTCAAGGTAGGCGCAGATTGGCGGGAACAGGGGCTGGGCAACAATGGAATAGGCAGTGCCGCCGTGCTGGGCGTACCCGCTGCTTTCGAAGGCAAGGAGCATTACGCTGCAAGATTGCATGCCTTGGTGACCGTAGGCTGCCCCGTCAAGGACGCATCCGGGGCCGTCATCGGCGTGCTCGGCGTCGTGAGCGACCGGCGCGGTTCCGCGGGGGCGCTGTTGGCGTTCCTGCGTATGACCTGCGACTTGCTGATCGAAACCGTGCCCTGCAGCCACGACAAGTGCGACCAGGCGGCTTGCGGAACGGTGGCGGGTGGCCCGCGGGAAGCCGCATCCGCCCCCGTGCTCGTCGGCGAACAAGCCCTTATACGCGATGCGGCGGTCAAAGGGCTGCTCGACAAAGCGCTACGGCTTCAGCAGCGCGATATCCCGCTGCTGATCAGCGGCGAATCGGGGACCGGCAAAGAATATTTGGTGCGCTTCGCCCATCGTTTAGGCCCGCGCCGTAACGGGCCTTTGGTTGCCGTCAACTGCGCATCCATTCCCAAAGACCTCATCGAAAGCGAGCTGTTCGGCTATGAAGCGGGCAGTTTCACCGGCGCGCGCAGCCGGGGCAAGCCGGGAAAATTCCTGCTGGCCGATGGCGGCGTGCTGTTTCTCGACGAGATCGGCGACATGAATTTCGATCTCCAGGCGACCCTGCTGCGCGTGCTGGAAACCGGCGAATTCGTTCCGGTCGGCGGTACCAAGCCCTTGCGCGTGGACGTTCAGGTCGTGGCCGCGACCAATGTCGATCTGCAGGAAGCGATTCGGCAGGGACGTTTTCGGCGCGATCTTTACTACCGCCTCAACGGTGCCCGCCTCCACCTGCCTCCGTTACGGCAGCGTCCCGATCTGCGCTACATCGTACAATCGGTTTTCGATCAGGAGACAGCTGTCGCTGGCACTCAGCATATTAGGCTCGGGGAGGAGGTCTTGGCATTGTTCGAACGGCATCCCTGGCCCGGTAATCTCCGCGAATTGCGCAATGTGGTTCGCAACGCTTTGTTCGCCTGTTCGGGCAGTGTGTTGACGGTAGACGATCTGCCTGCAGACTTTCTCGACGAGGCGGAAGACGCCGTGGCTCTCGCCGGGACCGGGGCCTGGGAGGTATCGCGTTTCGTAGCGGGCAGCGGTTCGGTCAGCCTGTCGAAAGTCGAATCGGAGAGCATCGCCGCGGCCCTGTGCCGGTGCCGCGGCAACATGAGTCAGGCCGCTCGCGTGCTCGGTATCGCGCGCTCGACGCTGTACAAGAAGGTCAGCCTGTACGGCTTGAGCTAAGACCAAAGCCTTTTATCACGGCGCTTCGATCGTGACCCAAGGCGACCGGACGTCGTAACGGGTACCCGTGGGAATATGCATGACCGTTCCTCCGCACTGCACCCTAAACGCTTCCGTTGGGGCGACATCGATCAGTTCCCCAAGCTCCTGGCGCGTGCGATAAGGACGTTCAGCCCCCGCCGTATCCTGTCTCAGCGCTCCCGAGCGCTTCTCAATCAGGTCGCTGACCACCCAGGCATAGCCGCCTACAGCGACCCAGTCCGGGTTGTTTTCGGCGATATGGCAGACTTCGAGGGAGCCTTCGGGTTGATAGCTTAGCGCGACTGCTTTGACTGAGTCGGGCAAATCGACGCTCGGCGCCACCGAATCCGGTCTCGGCACGAGGTCGTTTATGAAGCGGTCGAGATCGTCGCCGCAACGCACCGGCAGTCCTACGTGATTGAGCCGAGGCCGGTCCTGCCTGCTATCGGTCATCGATTTGCCGCACTTCAAGTTGGAAATATCGACTACCGGCCAGCGCGGCAGTGATACGGGCCTAGGTTTAGGATTGTCGATTTCCCAAAACGTAGGCGACGAGGAAATATCAGGCCCTTCACAACCAGAAGAAGTTTTGGAAAACAGTAAGTGAAACGGCTTGAGGTAAGGAAGGTGTTGCCTATAGCCGTTGTCAAGGTCCTCTAAAATAGAAGCGGAGTTTGGTTTGGCATAATTCAAATGCCACTTCATGATGTTCTGAACCTCCTGTTCAGAACAAACCATCCCTTTTAGCTGTTTGCCTGGGAGTTGATTACTCCCTATCCCGCTGCCGATGAAACAATTCATTTGGACGGTATTAGGGCCAGGATTGCACAAATCACTCACAAACTCTGCGTGTCCGCGTAAAGTTCCCCACATTTACAGGAAATGTGTTTCCCATCCAGAACGGCCTGTCGGTAATGTGCTGGAAACCGGCCTTTTCATGCATGAGCATCGGCATATCTATTTTTTCATCGTCCTTCATCACGAATAAGAACTCCAATGCCAGGAATTGCCAGGACTGAGGGTCGGCGACCCAGGGGTAAGTGAAGAACTCTTTAGTCTTATCCGGGTTAGTGGGCGACGGGAGCGGATCTGCAAAGCCACCTTTAGTATTCCCATAGGTGTCCACGTCGAGCACCCATAGCCATTGTCTATTGGCCCATGGTTTATTATCTGGCGGATTTTTCCCCCAATCCTTAAGGCCCAGCGACAACACGATATCGTCGGTATAATAAGGCGCACCGGCGCGCTCGATCTGCGCCACCATGTTCTTATAGGTTCGACTCGTCAGGTTCGTTGCATCGTCGCAGTGGGTTTTCGCCGCCGCCCAGACCGCCGAATCCGGATCACCGGAGCCGGCCTTTTCGCGTACGATCGCGCAATAGCCCACAGTGTCGCCTGGCGAATACTCGATTTTGCTCTTGCTGACTTGATTCTGGGCATGCCAGACATCGATGTCCTGCAGCATTTCCAGCGCCATGCCCTGGTAGCTGAGAGCGTACCCCAGGATTTCATAGATACTCTGGTAATAGCCGCGGTCGTCGAAGGGTGTTTCGGACCTATCTTTCCATTGTTCGTAGCTCTTGATCATGCACTTTTCGAACGGACCGGTTGCGTTCGATAAGGAGGGGATCAGGGATTCCTGAATTGCATTGAGGGCTTGCCGCAGGTCTTTCTCGTAATTGCCAATGAAGCTTTGAATGTTCGGAGTGATGTCGGGGACCACCGTTTCAGGCTTGTCGGCGCGGGCCGCATAAGCCTTGATCACGCTTTGGCTCAGATCGAGGAGTTTGGCGTATTCCTGCTGGGCGGTCTGCACCTTAACGCCGGTGTTCCTCAGCTCCTGCAAGCTGATGGAGCAGGCCGTGTCGGTCAGCTCTCTTTCGATTCTTTTCAATGCGGCATCGATATTTTTCAACTCGGCTTCGAGGCGCGCGACGGCCACTTTCAGCTCCTGGAGATCGGCTTGGAACCGCTTCAGCGCTTCGGCGACAGGGTCCGGCGGTTTCGGCAGAAAAGTTTGTAGGGCCGAAAGGACAAGCCCGGTGGCCAACAGCGGTATCTGAACTTTGATGGCCTTGGCTTCCGCCTTATCCCATTTCTGATCGGTGCTTTTACCGTAGCCGACCAGGCTGGTGCCAAGAGAGGCGGCGATCTGGGTCAGGAATGCGCAGGGAAAGCTCTGCGTGCTCACCGCCGAGGACGGGCCGGATGCGCTCACGGCATCGGGCTGGCTGCCCCAGCAGTTCATACGGCCGTCCAGCCGCACGCCGCATGCTTAGTCGCCGCCGGGCACTTCGAGCTGGCCGCTGTCGCTGCGGCTCCAACACGCTACACTGCCGTCGAAGCGCAATCCGCAGGTGTGGAATTTTCCGGCCGCGATGTCTTTGAAGGGGCCTTCCGGTGCCCGGATTTGGTCGTAGGCGTCATTGCCCCAGCAGACGGCGCTGCCGTTGTCACGGAGGGCGCAGGCGTGTATCTCACCGGTTGCCACGGTCTTGAATCGGTCCTGCGGCGGTGCGTAATCCGTGAATGACCGTTCGCCCCAGCACGCGATCCGGCCGTCGGTATCTAGGGCGCAAGTGTGCTGGCCGCCGGCGCCGAGCGATTGGAACTGCCCTTTGGGCGTCTGGAGCTGGTCATACGTCGAGTCGCCCCAGCACCTGATCCTTCCATCGTTACGGAGTGCGCAGGTATGGGCATCGCCGGCGCTGAGCTCCTTGAATTCGCCCTGAGGCCTCTGTTTCGGTCGGGCGCTCTCCGCTCCCCAGCACTTGAGCGCGCCATTATTCCGAAGGGCGCAGCTGTGGTCCAAACCTACGGCAACGGCGAAATAACGGCCTTTGGGTGGATTCGTTTCGCCGAAACCGTTTTCCCCCCAGCACGCTAGCAGGCCGTCCGCTTTGATGGCGCAGCTGTGGGTGCTGCCTATGCCGATGGCATGCACGGGATTCAGAGGATACTCTGCCAAACCAGACACGTGAGAACTGTATGCTTCCGGGGCGGTGTTTAGCTGTGACTTTGACATCGCGGCCAGGCTTGCGGCGGCGAGGGGATCCGGCGCTCGCGTCAGCGGTGAGATGACTGCCGGCAAGGCAGGTTCGGCTTGCCCGGCCGAAATTTCCAGAAAAGCCACAAAACAGACCAGACAGGTGCTCAGGCCCGTGGAAGTCAATGCTTTAATAGTGTTTTTTTGAAGCTTGAGGAATATCTACGGTCGCGGAGGATGTGAATCAAAACGCTGCGTTTCGTCATAAAGCCAATTCGGCTTAAAGCTTATGTATGGCACGGTTTTTTGCGTTTCCGATATCCCATAGAAAGATTTCGGCAGGAATTTATCAGGCTCATAGCGGATCGGGTAATACGGGCATTTCCCCAAGTCTCCCCGGGCGAATGAGGCGGGCGGCGAGAATAGAAATCGGTACCAGCCCATTCGTTTCCATGGTGACGGAGTTGCAGTTTGCGCGCCCCAGCCTCGTCTAAGGGTGCGCAGGCTTTATTCCGGCGGTGAAAAACTTATTGGGGCGGCCAGGGCTTGGTGTTGTTATTGGTTGTTCCCCACGATCCCGCCGCACAAACATTGCTAAATCCGTCTATCGGCGGTGCACAGCAGGCCAGTGTTACCGCATCGGTATAGGGTTGCTTTTCATCTATGGTAATCAAACACCCTGAATCCGATTTCTGCGCTTGAACCGATGCGATTTTATAGGTTTCGATTCCTTTGCCATAAACGGGGGGAGCTTGCGACAGGACGCACTGGTCGGAAATAGTGAACTGTGCGCCTGAATTATCAGGGTTCTGGGGCGGTCCCTTCTGAACCAGCAGATCGACGGAAGTCCAATACCAGTTGTTGACCTGAATCCCCAAGCCATTGCCGTTCGAATAGTTTCCGGATACGGCGATGGAGTTTCCGCCGGGTTGAATAACTTGCTGTCCTCCATCCGAGGTAAAGACGGTGACAGTATTTCCCGCAGGGCAGGGGGATGTGGTATTGAGGTTGTTCTGGATCGTGATTTTGTTTTGGCCGCTGTTCAGCGAAGTCAGCGCGGGCAACTGGTTGCTGCCGGGGCAATAGGTCATCACATAGCCGGTACCTATGGGGCAGGCGACTTGTCCCTTGGGATCGGTAGGGGTTTGATAGGCGTCGGGGCAGCCTGCCTCCGTGCAGACCAGACTGGGGCCGCCGTTAGGAAAGGTGCAGGCGGAGCTGTTGTTCATCTCCACACTCACCGGGACGTTATAGAATATGTTCGCAGTTTCCGTGACGCAGTTATTAGAGTCGGCGTTGGGGGCGCTGCATAGCGTCGGCGGCGAATTCGGTCCGCTACCATAATTCGTGCTGAGGTCCATGAAATCCTTGCCTGTCGCTTTATTGTTCGGCGTGATTTCGAAGGTCGTTCCGAAGGTCATGTCGTAATTCATGTCCGGACCGCAACAGTATTCGGTTGCCTGGCCGCATTGTTTGGCCGCCGTATTGGTGGGCTGACAATAAGCCGCGAAAAGCGGGTTGTTGTCCCACATGTATCCCTCGCGCTGGCCGGATTTTTGGATATCGCTCCAGTTTCCGCAATTCAGCTTTGCGCACTCAGCCTTGGTCGTGATGGGGGCAACCATGATGGTGTGGGGTAGTTCTGCAGCCAAATCCGTGGCGGTCGAATAAATCACGCTATCGCCTGAGTTGATGACGACTCCATTGATTGTCGATCCGTCGGTGGGCGACATGAGCTTCAAGGGTCGATTGCAATTGTTATAGACGATTAATTTGCCTGGAATCGGGTCGGGCGCTTTTCCCGTCACCATAGCTCTTATCAGATCGACTCCATGAATCATGCCCAGCTCCAGCGGCGGCTCCGAACTGGTCGTGGAGTCTTTATGTGCAAGGCACAGCTCCTCACCCCAGCGGGCTTTCGCCGCGTCGATTCGTTTTTTGTAAACGTCGTCACACTTCTGCTGGGCGCGCTTGTTGTCTTCGGCATGCTGCCCATTGACCAACTTGTCCTCCGCATTTAGGCGGCAGTTCATATAATCCCTGGCATATCGAATGAGTCTGTCCTCGCAACTCGTTTTGTCGAATGGAGCCCCTTGCGCCACGACAGTCACAAGTGAAAGGCTGTAAATGACATACCTCAAAGTGCGGATGCTTGTATAGCTAGTTTTTTTCATGATCAATCTCTCAAGACATTTTTATATGGATACGGTTTTTATTTGAAAGATACCAAAAGTTAAAGTCGGTTTCCTACCGCGCATGGATTCGACAATGCGTCTGTCAGATAAGTTCAAATTCGATTCAAGACTAGGGGGGCCGAGGTCGGTAGGGCTGCCTCGAAGAGTACGGCATGGCTGCCTTTTTAGGCGAGCGGGAGGCCCGAATCCGCTGGAAACAGCGGGTTCGGGTAAGAGCGAGGCGGCTGGTCGGAGGCAAAACCGCAGAAAACGGCAGGGTTTGCTACCAGCCGATCTTTTGCTCGTTGGGTAGGGCTAATAACCTATTTTTCTTGGTTACCTTCAGATTGGAGCCTTGGGCGTTCGCCTTTTTATTCCTCGCACTCCTCGCAGGTGCCGGCTACGTCGTGCTCCTGCGAGCCCAGTACGAATTCCCTGCCTTTCTCCGAGAACTCCGTAGCGGAGGCGAGAATTTCCCGGCGGTATTTGTGCACGAAATAGCCGGCGGCGATACCTAAGCCGAAAACCACCAAGGGATGCTTGAACAAGTGTTTCATGGGTTCGTTCCTCAAGTCAGATGAATGATGGCGCAAAGTAGCGCTGCTACGGATTCTTTTGCCCGGCCCGGTGGGGATGATAGCACCGGTGCCGGACGAGGATTAGAGGGCGAAAAGCCATCGAGGTTCACGGCGCGTAGACCGAAGCGCCGAGCCGGAACAGGTAAAACGCCAGTTCGAGCACGGCGATGCCGATGGCGATTTCGGCCAGTTTGCGCAGAGTCAGCGGGCCGCGCTTCATCCGAAGTGGCACACGTAGTGGAGCGTATCGCTCACCTCGACCTGGAAGCTGCTGTCGCCGGGGACGCTGAACGACTCGCCCGTCCGATAGCTCTGCCACTCGTTTCGGCCTAAGAGCTGCACCCGGCAAGCGCCGGCGACGATTTCCATGACTTCCGGGGCGCCGGTGTTGAAAGTCAGGGTCGAAGGCAGGATGACGCCTAGGGTCTTGCGGCTGCCGTCCGGAAATAGCACGGTGTGGCTGACGCATTTGCCGTCGAAATAGACATTGGCTTGCTTGACGACACTGACATTGTCGAACTGGCACATGGGATCGGCTCCAAAGATCGAATAAAGCCGCGCATTATAGACTGGGCGCTAATAGGCGGGTCAGCGTTTGTCGGCTTCGGTTTCCTCGCCGGTCTTTTGCAGGCTGCGTAGCACCGCAGCAAAGGATTTGAGGCGTTCTTCCACCCGCTGGTTCAGCGATCCTTCGGGGAAGAGGCCGGATGCATCGCGGTGCCCCATAGGCAGGCCGGTTAGGAGTTCCAAGGCTTCGTCGAGTTCGGCCACCGCATAGATGTGGAAGCGTCCGTCGGCGGCGGCTTGGACTACATCCCGCCTCAGCATGAGGTGATCGACGTTGGCGGCGGGGATGATGACACCCTGGTCGCCGCTTAGCCCGCGCGCCGAGCAGATGTCGAAAAAGCCTTCTATTTTCTCGTTCACGCCGCCGATGGGCTGCACCCTGCCGCGCTGGTCTATCGAGCCGGTCACGGCCAGACCCTGCCGAATCGGCGCTTCCGCGATCGACGACAGCACTGCGCACAGTTCGGCCAGGGATGCGCTGTCGCCGTCTACGCCGCCATAGGACTGCTCGAACACCAGGCTGGCGGCGACCGAGAAACCTTGGGCGCCGGAATAGCGCGAAGCCAAGAAATTAGCCAGGATGAGCACGCCCTTGCTGTGCAACGAGCCGCCGAGTTCGATTTCCTTCTCGATGTCGAGAACTCGCCCGCTGCCGGGGCGAGTGGTGGCGGTGATCCGCGAGGGTTGGCCGAAGCTGAAGTCGTTGAGTTGGATGACGGAGAGGCCGTTGATCTGGCCGGTGACCGCACCACCGGTATCGATGAGCAGTACGCCCCGCCGTATCGCTTCCTGGATTCGGCAGCGGAGACGGTCGGAGCGGTAAATCTGGCGGTCAATAGTGAGTTCGATATCCTCGCCGGTAATATGGCTACGCCCCTCGCTGCCGGCGTAAAAATCGGCTTCCTTGACCAGGTCCGCGAGGCTGCGTAGGTGTCCGCTCAGTTTCTCGCGGTCGCCCGCCCGCCGCGAGGCATGCTCGATGATGCGAGCCACCGCGTCGCGGCGCAGGGGCTTGAGTTTTTCGCGCCGGGCCAGGGTAGCGACCATCTGTGCGTAAAGTGCCATCGAATCCGCATCGCGCGGCAAGGTATCCTCGAAGTCGGCGGCGATCTTGAAGAACTCACGGAACTCGGGGTCGTAGATATCCAGCAGGAAATAAAGTGCGCGCTCGCCGAACAGGATGAGCTTGAGGTCCAGCGGGATCGGCTCCGGCTCCAGGCTGGTCGTGCTGATGAGGCTGAGACTGCGCTCCAGCGACTCGATGCGGATTTCCCCGGCGTGCAGGGCGCGCTTCAGGGTTTCCCAGGCAAACGGCTGAGTCAGCAGCTTGCGCGCGTCGAGCAGGAGATAGCCGCCATTCGCCTTGTGCAGCGCTCCCGCACGGATCATGGTGAAATCGGTCACCAGAGCGCCCATGTGGGCTTGGTGCTCGATCCGTCCGATTAGGTTGCCGTGGGCCGGGAGTTCTTCTTGGACCACGGGCGCGGAGGTGTGTTCGCTGTGGTCGACGACCAGATTGATCCGGTAACGCTGCCCCGGCGATTTCTGCGGCCCCTCGAACAGGCTGACGACCCCTTCGGGTTTGGGTAGGAACGACTCGGTGTGCTCGATGACGTCGGCTTGGGCCAGGTTCAGGTAATCGATCACGCCAGGCAGGCTGGCATAGCGTGCCTTGAGGTCGGCGAATTGATGTGACACCGTATATTCGGCGATCTCGCGGTTGAGGGCCTTGAGTTTGCCGCGGGCCTCCTTGCGCCAGGCGGGGAACTGGTGGCGGAGGACTTTTTGCAACTGCTGCTGCAGATCGGCGACGGTGGTTTCGATGGCTTGGCGTTCCTGGTCCGACAGCTTTTGAAACTGTTCCGGGCTGATGATCTCGTCTTCTTCGCGCAGCATCGGCGCGAAGGCGAAGCCCGTAGGTGTTTCGATCAGGGCGATGCGGCTGAGTAGGGCTTCGCTCCTGAGGCGGCCGACTGCCTCGGCTTCGCGCTCCCGTGCCTGTTGCTCGATCTTTTCGGCCCGGCCGCGGTATTCCTCGCCTTCGAAGGCGGCGGGGAGGGCGGTCACCAGATCCTCGACCACCACTTCCATGTCGTGCGCCAAATGCCTCCCCCAGCCGGCCGGCAGCCGCAGCACCTTGGGCTGGGCCGGATTGGCAAAATTGTTGACATAGCACCAGTCGCTAGGCGGCGGCTGGCTGGCGGCCACCCGTTCGGCCAGTTCCAGCGCCGCGGTCAGTTTGCCGCTGCCGGGTGGGCCCAGCACGAATATATTGAAGCCCTTCTGCGCTACTTTCAGGCCCAATTGTATGGCTTCCAGTGCTCTGGGCTGGCCGATGATGATTTCGGTGTCAGGCAGCTCCGCAGTGGTTTCGAATCGGAGCAGGGCAGGGTCGCAGGGCGTGTGGAGCCGTTCGGGAGGGAGCGCAGCGGGATGGCCGTTCATGATTCCTTGTCGTGGACGAACTGCTGAAAGCCCATGATCCGTCAAACGGCAGGCGGCTGCAATGAGGGCCGTCGTCCGTGACAGCCAAGCCGAATCCGCCGATAATCCTTCCCTTTTTGACCGAGCTCCCATGTGGTTCAAGAACCTTGTCCTGTACCGATTCACCGAAGCTTTCACCCTTACTGCCGAACAACTGGAAGAAGCCCTGGGAGCGCGCCGCTTCGCGCCTTGCGGGAGCATGGAGCTGGCCACTGCCGGCTGGCATCCGCCGCTGCGGCGTGACGATTTTCCACTGGTGCATGCCGCCGGCGGCTACTTGATGGTATCTCTGTTGAAGGAGGAAAAAATCCTCCCGGCCTCGGTGGTGAACGATGCGCTGGAAGAGCGGGCGGAGGAGATCGAGGCGCGGCGCGGGACGCCGGTGGGTCGCAAGGAGCGTCGCGATTTGCGCGATGAGGTATTTAATAGCCTACTGCCCCGAGCCTTCAGCCATTCGCGCCGGACCTATGCCTATATCGACCCGCGCGGCGGCTGGCTGGTGGTGGATAGCGCCAGCGCCAAGAAGGCCGAGGAGCTAGTTAGTCTGCTGCGGCAGACCCTCGGCTCCCTGCCGGTAGCGCCGATTGCAACGCAGGCTCGCCCGCCGGCGGTGATGACGGGATGGCTGCTGGAACAGGATCTGCCTTCGGATGTGGCCATCGAAGACGAGTGCGAACTGCGCTCGCCGGACGAGGAGGGCGGGATCGTCCGCTGCCGCCGCCAGGATCTGTCGGCGCCGGAAATCCGCAATCACATCGATGCCGGCAAGGAGGTCATGCGGTTGGCCGTGAGCTGGAACGACCGCTTGGGATTCACCCTGGACGACGGCTTAGGCATCAAGAAACTGCGTTTCCTGGACGTGATCCAGGAGCAAGCGGCGGAAATCGATGCGTCTGACGAAATGGAACGTTTCGATGCCGATTTTGCCATCATGACGCTGGAGCTGTCACAATTTCTGGCGCGGCTCGTCGAACTCTTCGGCGGCGATGCCGTCCAAGGACCTGCATTGGCGGAAAAAACAAGCTGAGAGAGTTCATGAGTTCGAATCGGATGACCCTGTTGGCGCAGCACTGCGCCGCTATTGCTCTGGGCGGGCTGCTGTCTTCGGCGGTTACGGCCGAAGTGCTGCCCTTGCCGGCCGATGGCTCGGATCTGGTCGGCCAGACCAAGTACGTCCCGGCCGGTCAGGAAGACACCTTGATCGATATTGCGCGGGAATACAGCGTAGGCCAGGACGAGATCGTGATGGCCAATCCCAAGGTCGACCGCTGGCTGCCGGGTGCTGGTACCCAGGTCACGGTGCCGCGGCAATTCATCCTGCCCAATGCGCCGCGCAACGGCGTAGTCGTCAACATTCCCGAGATGCGGCTGTACTTTTATCCCAGCGCGGGCAAGGGAGCCAAGCCGACTACGGTGGTCACCTATCCCATCAGTATCGGCCGGATGGACTGGCGTTCGCCTTTGGGCGTGACCAAGGTCGTAGCCAAGGTCAAAGACCCGGTGTGGCGTCCGCCCGCCTCGATCAAGGCCGAGCATGCCAAAAACGGGGAAATCCTGCCCGACGTGGTGCCGGCCGGCCCGAATAACCCGCTCGGCCAGTTCGCCATGCGCTTAGGCGTGCCGGGCTATCTCATCCACGGCACCGACCAGGACAAGTCCTTCGGCATCGGCATGCGCGTGACCCACGGCTGCATCCGCATGTATCCGGAAGACGTCGCTAAGCTGTTTCCGGAAGTCTCCGTGGGTACCCCGGTCAATCTGGTGAACCAGCCGGTGAAGCTGGGCTGGCAGGGGGAAACCCTATACATTGAAGTGAGCGAGTCCCTGGACGAAGACCGGTTGAGCATGGACGACCTGATGGCCAAGGCCTTGAGCCTGCTCCAGAAGGAAACCGCCACGCACCCCGTGGCGATCGACGAGGCGGCGCTGAAGAAGGCGGTTGCGGAACCCACCGGCGTTCCCACCGTCATCAGCCTATCCGGCGGCGCGCCGGTTGAGGCCGCCGCTCCTTATGCTCCGCCCGCCGGTGCCGAGGAACCGCAGACTTCATACGAACAGCCGCAGAGCGTCGAAACCGGGCGTGTACCGGAAACCCTCAGCACCGAATCTTCGGCGCCGCGCTACGAAACCCAGATCGAACCTCCGCGGATGAACGAACCCGCGACCTCCTACGGAACGGGAGGACGGCCGTCGACCGAGAGTTTGTTCTGAAGGCGGGACTGGCTAGGACTTCTGCGAGCTTGGCGCGGGCAGCGAGCCTTAGTCTGAACGCTTGTTCAATTCTGTAAACCTGAAAAAAGGCCGGATGGGGTGGAATCGCAAACTGCGACCCGCTCCATCCGGCCTTTCCGTGGGAACTCGGGAGCCGTTACGCGATAGCGCGCCGGCTCCCTTCGGTTAACCGCACATTTTCATGTTGCTATGCCATGACATGGGCGGAACGCAGACGGTCAGCGCCACCATCTGGCTGGCATGTCCGCCTTGCGCATCCTGCGCGATGACGAGGAAAGTAAACACTGGAACATTGGCGGCGTTGCTAGTCATCCACGAAATCAAACCGCTGGCAGGATCGATCGTCATACCTGCGGGTTGTCCGCTCAGGCTGAAAGTCAGCGGCAGTTTGGCGGCGTCGGTAGCGGTGACTTGGTAGGTGTAGACCTGGCCCGAGTTGATGCCTTCCACGCTGGGCGTGGAGGTTATGGCGACCCCTTCGGAGCTCGTCTTGCACGCACCGCTTTTCTTGACCGCATCCCAATACCAGAACTGGCCGGATGGGCATTCCAGTGTGACGATGACGGCTTGCGTGGCTTTGCCGCCTCTGCCGTCGTCGACCTTCACCGTGTAAGGGAACTGGAGCGGCGGGTTCTGGACGGCCGAGAACATCGTCATTGCAAAGTTGCCGGTCACCGTCCCAGTTATCGGGTCGATGCCGATAAGGCCGGAGTCGGTATCGAGAGAGTAGGCCAATACGTCACCGTCCGGGTCGCTGGCCGTGGTGGTATAGGTATAAGGCTGTCCCAGGATTGCAGTCATGACGGGCGCCGAAGTGATGGCCGGATCGTGATTGGTCAAAGGCGTGCCAGCGCTGGTCGGCACCTTGACGAAGCTTCGCTCCAGGCTATGGCAGCGGTCGCAGCCGATAGCTTCGCCGGCTTTCCACTTGGCCTTTTTGCCATTCTTAACGACGAACTCCCGGTCCACCGGCGTCTTTGACAAGCGAGTGCCGTTGTGGTCCGCGCCATGGCAAGCGGCGCACTGGTCTTCGCCGAACCGTCCCGGCGACTGGGCGACATTGTCGTGCCAGCCGCCCCAGGTGCTGCCGTCGGAGATCGGTGCGGTATCTGCGTCGGCTTTGGACCACCAATTGGGATCGTTGACCGGGTGCATGTTGTGCGGCCCCCCCAATACGCCTGAATCGGCCGGCAGACCGCTGTAGGTACCGCCGTCCAGGTTTGCGAACTGGGCGAAGGCGTCCTTGCTGTGGCAGACGTTACACTCGAGGACTGCCCCGGTATGTCCCTGCAACTGGAGCGCCGTGACGTTGTCGTTGGCGTTCGGGTCGCGGTTGGGCCAGACCGAGTGAGCTGCGCCGTGGCAGGCCGCGCAAGGCACGTTGCCGTGGCTGTCCTTTCCGTAGCGGAAAAGCGGTGCGTCGACCTGGGTCTGGATGGTCAAATCCAGCATGCTGTCGGTTACCGGGTCGTAAGGCATGTAATACGTCGGCATCGCAAGCTTGAAGTTTTGCACGGGCGCGGCCGAGAAACGGGCCGAATTCGGCTGGTTGCGATCGATAGGGCGGGTGGTCGCCGACAGATCGTCGTCCTCGAATGCCCGTTTCATGACGCCGGCGCTGTAAAAGCCGTTGGCGCCGTCTTTGCCGGCATTGCCATCGCCTATGTGACAGGAGCCGCAGTCCGGTTCGTCGAACCAAATGACCCTATAGTCCGTCAATTCGGTCGAGCCTAGCTTGTCCTTATGGTTCAGATAGTCCTTGGGAAAGGCTTCGCCGACCGCAAGCATGTCCCCGTGGCAGTCGTAGCAGGTTCTGCCTGCGGTATACATGCGGTCGCGGTATTGTTGCTCGCGGTGTCCGGCGTGGCATTGGAGGCAGTTGGCTTCCATGGGGAGCGCATTGCCGTTTTCGTCGAGCACGGGGAACAAACTCTTGGCGTTTCGGCCCTTGGCTTTCCAATCCCAGCGGACGAACCGGCCATTGGAGTCGCGGACGATGTCGGACTTGTTCTCGTTCCATTGCAATTCTCCGTGCATGCGGTGCATCGCCACGGAATAGTTGGGGTTATAGCCTTGGCTGGCCGTGTTGAAATCATCCATGATCCACCAGCCTTCGTCGAAGCTGCTCGAGTCGGCGCCCATGGCGGAGTTGTGGCAGCCGATGCAGCGGAGCGGAGCGTCGACCCGGGTTTTGCCATTGTCGTCCATGTCTCCGTGTAGGATGAAGGACAAATGTCCGGTGGCGTTGTAGTACGTATGCAGGCTGGAATAGTTTTGCATTGCGGCATATTCCTGATCCCACAAGCTGTCGCTCGTGGCCTCGAAGAACAGGGGTTTGTCGCTGGGCGTTTTGTTTTCGGGCGAATGGGTGCGTACCCTAATCTGGCCGCTGGCGCTGGAGCCGTAGGCTGCGGGCGTGAAAGGTGCGTTGGGATTGGCGCCGATCTTGCCTTTCAGGTGGCAGCTTGCGCATTTGAAATCGTGGCTCGCCGTGACTACGCCGTCAGTGGCGGTCGCTACTTGATTGCCTTGGGTGGCTTGCACGCGCAGCAGCGGATAGGGGTTGACCCTCCCGCTGTCGTCCACGTCGGTGTAAGGCAGCAGTTTGGCCATGAACGACTTTTCGGTCGCGTCGAAATTGCTAAACGGCTGCGGCTGATTTTCCGTGTAGGGGTTGTCTTTGCCCGGCATGAAGCTGCCCGTGAGCTTGTTAGCCTTGCCCCGTCCGATGATGTTGCCTTCGTCCGGGTAAGGGTTCGCCGGTTCTGGCAGACCGCTGAAGGGATACGTCGAGCCGAACGCCGCCCAATAGGAGGAGATGTAATAGTCCGGGGATTTTTCGGCGTCGGGGCGACCCTGCCACTTCTCCCACATATCGGTTTTCTGGACCGTTGCGCTCATCAGCGGCGATGCCTCGCGGATGTTGGCATTCAAAGGCCAGTTCTGGCTGGTGGAGTTGATCGATTCGGTACCGGCTGGATCGGCAGGATTCGATGCCGCGGAATACCTGAGCTGGATCTGATCCGAGCCGACTAGCGCTGGCTTCAGCCCCTTTTTGTAGACCACCGCGTTGACGTTATGGATTGTCGGCGACATGGAGTTATAGGCGTTTGGCAGGAGCCGGTTGTCGCTGTCGCTCTGCATGGTCCATTGTTCGTAGGGCAGCACGACGAGGTCGTTGGCAGCGCCGTCCAGTTCCCCTCCCAATTTCGGAGCAGTTTGTTCCGATACTTTGGCGGGAAGGCCGCTTGGGGGCGAACCTATAACAATTTCTACCGCGTCTTCGCACCGCCGATTCTGAGCATCCGTTGCGCTGAACCGCACCCGGTAACGGCTGTTGTCGCGCACGAATTGGACGGCGGTTTTTTCCGTGTCGGGCCGTTTGTAGATTGCAGGATTGCTTCCGGGCACGATTTCACCCATCGAGCCGCCAGCGAAATCCCATTCCAATTTCAGCGGCCCCGCATTCTCGTCTTTCAATTTTGCGGTCGCTTCGAACTGCACGTCCTGACGAGCGTTGAATGCCGCTCCCCGGCTGGGTGTGACAATCGCGCATCGCGGTGCTTTGGCGCAGCTCTTGTTGGGGGCGCCGTTGACAGCCTTGGTTTCGCTGCCGCCACCTGCTTCTACCCGCACCGAGCACAGTAGTTCGGGCCGGTCGTCCTGCACTGCGAATACGAACTTGCGGCTGGCATCTGCGGTTCCGGAGGCCAACAGGCGGGCGCTGGAGTCGTAGACCGAAACGGCATCGCCTTCTGCGCAGCTCGGGCAGCGGCCTTTGACGGTCAGTAGGCCGTGCGCGGCGGACCAAGCGGCCTTGGCGATGTGGATATTGCCGCTGGCCTGGGCTGAGCCGGGCAGAAACAGGGAAAGTGCGAGTAAACAGACGCCGGTTAAAGCGCTTAGGCTCGGTGGCTTAACTGAGCGAACAAGGGGTGATGCCATCGCGGGCTCCTTAATTAATATTGTTGTTGTTTAAGAGGACGCTCTGCGTCATTTTGACGCAGGCACGGTGCCATAAGCCGCAAACCCTGTGCCAGTCTAAGTTTTTGAAATAGCTAAGCAGAGACTGCCAGTTTCCAACTAGCTGTTATTCCGCCTGTCGCAGGGGTTTCGGGGTGGAAAATAATTTCAAGAACTTGTGGTGAGGGTTGATGGCGGGAGGAAGTAGCGCTGGATGTGAGGGATAACGCGCAGCATGCGGGGGATTTCCCTAGATTGCTGAAGGACGAAAGGCCGGAATGCGGCGAATTGCGAGTTGTAATCCGCTGCATCCGGCCTTCGTGTAGCAGTTAAGGGGCCGTTACGCCAGGCGCAACGGCTCTTGCCGGGCTAGGTTACATGCACATGCCCCCCATTCCGTCGCTCCAAGTGGTTCCGGTGGGGCACACGTAGGCTGTGACCTGCTGGAACCCATAATTGCCCTGGGCGTCCGTCGCGGTGACCCTGAACTTGCCTGAAGTCCACTCCGAAGTCGTCCAGCTGATGAGACCGCTGTTGGCGTTGATGCTCATGCCGCTGGGTTCGCCGCTGAGGCTGTAAGTCAGCGGCAAGCTCTTCGCGTCGGTGGCCATCACCTGGTAGCTGTAGCTTTTGCCCGAAACCACCACGGTAGTCGGCGGGGTCGAGGTGATTGTGACGCCCGATGAGATGACCACACAGGAGCCTGAAGTTCCCGACCAGATCCAAGTCTGGTTCGAGGGGCAGCCGAGTGTCACGGTTACCGCCTGCGTTGCTACGCCGCTCTTGCCGTCGCTTACGTTCACAGTGAAAGGAATGCTGAACGGTGTACTGGTGATGGACGAAAACTGGCTTAGGGTCCAGTTGGCCGTTACCTTCCCTTGGGCATCGATGCTCATCCCCGAAGTTACGTCGCTCAGTCGGTAGCCGAGTGTATCGCCGTCCGCGTCGCCGGCCATGACCTGATAGCTATAGGTCTCGCCTAAGATCGCGTTGGTTGGCGCGCTCGAATTAATAATCGGGCTGTGGTTGCCCGAGTTGCCATCCCCTCCGCTGCCGCCGCCATTGCCGGACGGACCGCCGACAAAGCTTTTTTCCAGGCTGTGGCAGCGGTCGCAGCCGATGGCTTCGCCGGCTTTCCACTTGGCCTTTTTGCCATTCTTAACGATGAACTCCCGGTCCACCGGTGTCTTCGACAAGCGCGTTCCCTTGTGGTCCTCGCCGTGGCAGGCGGCACATTGGTCTTTTCCGTTCAAGTCCGGCTGATGGAACATGTTGTCGTGCCAGCCGCCATAGGTGGTTCCGTCGGAGATGGGCGTACTGTCGCCATCCGCTTTCGCCCACCAGTTGGAATCATTGACCGGGTGCATGCCATGCGGCCCGCCCAGGATGCCGGAATCGGCCGGAAGCCCTTCGGCCTTCTGCATCGTCTCGCCTGCGTCCAGGCCAGCGAGTTCGGAGAAGGCATCCTTGGTATGGCAGACCTGGCATTCCAGGATCGGCCCGGTATAGCCCTGTAATTGCAGGGCCGTCACGTTGTCGTTGGCCTTGGGGTCGCGGTTCGGCCACAGCGCATGGCCGGGGCCGTGGCAGGCTGCGCAGGCCAGATTGGCGTGGCTGTCGCGGCTATGGCGGAATGCCGTAGACGTATAATCTTTCAGCGGCATCGGCGGCGGCTCTTGGTTCCAGTTTCCGGTGCGGATCTGGACGGTAGTGGGCCGCACGGCGAAGCGGCTGGACTTCGGCGATAGAGGCGTGGCGGAGGGGTCATTGGAGTCGTAGGCCCGTTTTGCCACAGACTCAGCACCGTTGCCGCTGTGGCAGGAACCGCAGTTGGGTTGGTCCAGCCATTCCTGGCGGTGTTTGCCGTCCGGCTGCGCCAGCAATTGCGAGACCGCCAACATGTCGCCATGGCAGTCGGCGCACTTGAGGCCCACCGTGTAATGGTGGTCGCGGTAGAGCTGTTCGCGCTGGCCGTCGTGGCAGCGCAGGCAGTTGTCTTCCATGGGCCGGTCGCCGTCGATGGGAAACAGGGTGTTCGGGTTGGCGCCGACAGTCAGCGTGGGCGGGTTCTGGTTGCCCGGATCGCCCCACAGCAGCGCGTTGCCATTTTCGTCGCGCAGCAGCTTGCCCTGGGCGTCCTGTTGCAAGCGCCCGTGCCAGCCATGCATGGATTTCGACAGTGGCGGATAGGAACCGCCCGGCGCGTAATTCAGCGGCTCCTCGATCATAGGCTGAAATACGTTGAATTCCGCTGCGACAGTGGAGTTGTGATGGGCGTAGCAGGCATGCTTCATGCCCCCCAGGAGCGCATTGTCGATTCCGTTTTTGGGGTCATTGGGGTCGTCGCCCCAGCTCTTCCACCACGCCATCATGGTGTACCAAGTGTGCAGGGCGCCGATGTTGAGCTGGGTCGCTTTTTCCAAGGCGGGGATATCGCTGCCCTTGGGGTCGTAATAGCTGGGAAGCTGGGCTTCCGGCATCTGGTAGTTGAAATCGCTGGGTTTGCGTTGGACATCCGGGTCAGCGCCGATACCGCCTTTCAGATGACATTCACGGCAATGGAAGTCCTTGGCTGCGCCCACTACAGCATCGGCGTTTGCCAAAACCTGACCGCTGGCTTTGTCTTGAGCTTCCACCCGGAACAGGGGGTAGTTATTGACGCGTCCCTGGTCGTCGATGTTGGTCACAGGCACTGCTTCCGCAGTAAACTGTTCGAGGCCATCCAGGAAGGCACTGGTCTCCTGGGGGTTGTTCGCGGCGTAGGCATTGCCGAAGCCCGGCATCCGCCGGCCCTGGCCAGTGGCTGAGGCACCGCCCGTATATTCCCCGCTTACCTCCACGTTATGCCGCGAGGCCTTGCCCTGGTCGTCCGGTACCGGCGGGCTGACCCAGACATCGCCATCGAAGGTGCTGCCCTCCAATACCAGCCACCAGATACCGAAATCGATCGGTGCGGGCCGGGTGCCATGGTCGCCCCACAGGTCGGTCTTGAATAAGGCAGCGTCGCCAGCCCCGCTGCCGAGCGGCCAGTTGCGGCTGCTGGAATTGATCGAACCGGCGCCCACCGGATCGGTAGGGCTGGACGCAGCCGAATAGCGCACGGCGATTTCGGCATCGGTGAGGATGGCTGGCTTTTTGCTGCCCTTGCCGCCTTTGCGGACGACCTGGGCGTTCAGATTGTTGATGGCGTTCCAGGGATAGATCGTGTCGTAGGTGGGATAGCCGCCTTGCATCCCCATGTCGTTGAAGGGCAGGACGACTGTGTCTGCGGTTAAAGCCGCCCCTAGCTTCGGGGCAGTTTGTTCCTCGACTTTGGCTGGCAGGCCTGCCGGTGGTGTCCCCACCGTCACTGTGACCTGATCTTCGCAATAGCGCTTCATACCATCCCAAGCGGTGAAACGGATACGGTAGCGGCTATTGTCACGCTCGAATGCAGTCTGTCCTTCCGTAGCGTACAAACGTTTCGCGCCTCCGCCGAAGTCCCATTCCACTCTCAGCGGTGTTGCGTGCTTATCTTTTAGTTTGGCTGTCGCGCTGACCGAAAAAGTTTCATGGGCGGCGAGCGTTGCTCCTTCTGTCGGGACCAGTATTTGGCACTGCGGCGCCTTAGCGCAGTTTTTGTCGGGGGTTCCTTTGACGATTTTGCTCGCGGTATCGCCGGCTGCTTTCACGCGTATAGAACAAAGAAGGTCCGGCCGGTCGTCCTGCACAGCGAAGACGAACTTGCGGCTGGCATCTGCGGTCCCGGAGGCCAACAGGCGGGCGCTGGAGTCGTAGACCGAAACGGCATCGCCTTCCGCGCAGCTCGGGCAGCGGCCTTTGACGGTCAGTAGGCCGTGCGCGGCGGACCAAGCGGCCTTGGCGATGTGGATATTGCCGCTGGCCTGGGCTGAGGGGGGCAGAAACAGGGAAAGTGCGAGTAAACAGACGCCGGTTAAAGCGCTTAGGCTCGGTGGCTTAACCGAGCGAACAAGGGGTGATGCCATGGCGGGCTCCTTAATTGATATTGTTGTTGTTTAAGAGGATGCTCTGCGACATTTTGACGCAGCCACGGCGCCATACGCCGCAAACCCTGTGCCAGTCTAAGTTTTTGAAATAGCTAAGCAGAGACTGCCAGTTTCCAACTAGCTGTTATTCCGCCTGTCGCAGGGGTTTCGGGGTGGAAAATAATTTCAAGAACTTGCGATGAGGGTTGATGGCGGCAAGAAATATCGCTGGATGTGCGTGATAGTGCCCAGTATGCGGGGGATTTCCCTCGATTGCTGAGGGAAGAAAGGCCGGACTGCGGCGGAGTCGACATTTGTGTTCCGCCGCATATAGCCTTTATAGATGATGAGATAGCGAGCCATCAGGTTCGGCCTGAGGGCTCTTTTCGCGGTCGGGTTACATACACATACCCATCGCCGCATGCCAGTGCAGCGGGGCGGCGCAGACCGTCACTCTCACCGCCTGGGTATAGCTGCCGCCCTGGCTATTGCTGGCGGTCACCTTGAAGCTGAACGTACCGCTGGTCCCTGCGGCGGGCGTCCAGCTGATGAGGCCGGTGGCAGCATCGATGCTCATCCCCTCAGGTTGCCCGCTCAGGCTGAAGGCCAGGGGCAATTGCTTGGAGTCGGTTGCGATGACCTGATAGACGTAGGTCTCGCCGGCCGCCAGCCCGGCCATCGCGGGTTTGGAAGTGATGGTCACCATGCCCGTGGGACTTTCGGTGCATTCCTCCGCCAAAGCCGGATCGTACGACCAGCTTTTTCCGGGGGGGCAGTCGATGGTCACGGTGACTGGTTGCAGGGCAAAGCCGCCTTTGCCGTCCTTCACCGCGATCGTGTAGGTGAAGGCATAGGGCAGCTCGAAAGCGAAGTCCGACAGTCTCCAGGCGGGGACGGCGACCGCGCCGGTCATGGGATCGATACTCATGTTGTCCACACGGCTGCTTAGCTCGTAAGTCACGGCATCACCGTCCGGATCGGTGGCCGCCGCGGCATAGCTATAGGGCTGGCCGATGATGCCTTTGACGTTTGCCGGCGGCGTCGAGTCGAACGCCGGCGGGTGGTTGGCGGTGGCCTTGCCCCCGCTGGGCGCGCCGACGAAGCTCCGCTCCAGGTTGTGGCAGCGGTCGCAGCCGACGGCTTCTCCCGCTTTCCATCGGGCCTTCTTGCCGTTCTTCACGATGAACTCCAGGTCCACCGGGGTCTTCGACAAGCGGGTGCCCTTGTGGTCCTCGCCGTGGCAGGCGGCGCACTGGTCCTTGCCGTTCAGACCGGCCTGACGGTAGACGTTGTCGTGCCAGCCGCCGTAGGTGCTGCCGTCGGAGATCGGCGTGGTGTCGGCATCGGCTTTGGCCCACCAGTTGGGGTCGTTGACCGGGTGCATGCCGTGCGGCCCGCCCAGGATTCCGGAATCCGCAGGCAGGCCACTGTACCGGCCGCCGTCCAGCCCCGCGAACTGGGCGAAGGCGTCCTGGCTGTGGCAGACTTTGCACTCCATGATCGCCCCGGTGTGGCCCTGCAACTGCAAGGCCGTGACGTTATCGTTGGCGTTGGGATCGCGGTTCGGCCATACGGCGTGAGCGCCGCCATGGCAGGCCGCGCAGGGCACGTCGCCGTGCTTGTCCCGGCCTTCACGGTACAGTGGCCCTTGGAACTTGGCGATCAATGGGCTAGCGCCGACGCAGCCTATCCAGGTCGATTCCAGGTTGTTGCAAGTGTAATAGGCCATCGGTATTTCCGTGGATGCGGGCGGAACGGCAAAGCGGCGGGCATCCGGATCGTTCCAATCCACAGCGCGGGTGGTCGCCGACGGGTCGGATTCGTCGAAAGCCAGTTTCCGTACACCGGCACTGAAATAACCGTTTTGGGCGTTCTGTCCGACGTTGCCGCTGCCTACATGGCAGGAACCGCAATCGGGTTGGTCGAACCAATCCAGCCGCAGATGGCGGCCGTCGGCATGGGTGTAACTCTTAGGGTAGGCCTTGCCCACCGCCAGCATGTCGCCGTGGCACTGGTAGCAGGTGACGCCGGCGGTGAACATGCGGTCGCGGTAGCATTGCTCGCGCTGGCCAGAGTGGCAGCGTAGGCAGTTCTGCTCCATGGGCAGGATGTTGCCTTGCGCATCCTTGACAGGGAACAGGTTGTTGGGGTTGCTCCCGTTGGCCGGTTCCCAGCGCGCAGGGACGCCCCGCTCGTCGCGGAGTATGCCGTTCCGTCCTGCATCGTATTGCAGCTGGCCGTGGAACTTGTGCATGTTTGCGGAGTAGTTCATGTCGGCGAGATAGGGCAGGGTGGCGACCGGTGCCGCCACGTCGTCGGGATCGGGAGTGCCCATGACATCCGGCATGCTCTCGAAGCGCGTGACCAAGGCGCTTTGATGGCAACTGCGGCAGAACGATTGGCCCTTGTATTCCGGGCGGTTGTTGCCGTCCAGGTATTGCGCGTTGTAAATCCCTGCGCTGCTGTTTTCTCCGTAGAGCTCGTGGAGTTGAGCGATGTTCTTGATGGCGGCGTATTCCTGTTCCGCGAGAGTCGCGTCGAGCGGATCGAAAAACACCGGCGGGACGAAAGAAGCTTCCATGCCGCCCCAAGCTCCCGTGTCCCAGTTCCAGGAACTCGATTTGTAGGCTGCGGGTTTCCAGGTAGTGCTGGGGTCGGCAGCGATCTTGCCTTTGGCATGGCAGCCGCGGCAATGGAAATCCCGCCCGGAAGTCATCACTGCGTCGGTGCCGGCGGCGGGCTGATCGCTGCCCTTGGGATAAGCCTCGACTCGGAACAGCGGGTAGGGATCGACTCGGCCCGTGTCTTCGATGTCGGTCGCAGGGATGCCGCGGGCCAGGAAATAGCCTTGATCGGCCTTGAAGCCGGTGAAGTCCTGAGGGGTATTGGCCGCATAGGGGGCGTCGAATCCGGGCATGCGCCGGCCATGGTCGGGATCGAACAAGGGCTTGGGCACGGAGGCGGGCCAGCCGATCCACCATGGCGACTCGTTGTCCAACGGCGGCTCCGCCAGCAGGCTGAATCCGGTATCGGGCAGGATCAGGTCCTGAAGGACGCTCCAGAACATGGTTTTGTCGTAAGGATCGGGCTTGTCTTTATACTCCCAGCGCCCGGTTTTCTGGATGCTGGCTTCGACGTAAGGCGCTGCGGTGCGGATGTCGGCACTCAGCGGCCAGTTCTGGCTAGTGGAGTTGGTCGAGCCGGCGCCGATCGGATTGAAAGGATTGGAACTTGCGGAATAGCGGAGATCCACTTCGTCTTTGCCGAGCGCCTTCGGCTTCGAGTCTTTGCGGTAAACCAGTGCGTTGAGGTTGGCGTAGCCGAACTGGCCGGGCTGGTAGCCGTCCGGACCCACCCGGGTGTCGCTGTCGCATTGCATGGTCAGGTCTTCGAAGGGCAGTACGACGATATCGCCTGCCTTGCCCTCCGTTTGGCTGCCGTGCGATGGCGCCGACCGTTGTGCCTGGGCCGCCATAGCGGGTACGCCGGGCGGTGTTTCCGGCGGCGAACCTACGACCACTTCCACCGCGTCCTCGCAACGCCGGTTATGGGTGTCGGTCGCGCTGAAACGTACGCGGTAGCGGCTGTTGTCGCGCACGAACCGGACCGAAGCCGTTTCGCCGTCGGGCCGATGATAAGTCGTCACCGGGCTGGCGCCGGTCACGTCCTCCCCCATGGCGCCACCGCCGAAATCCCATTCGTATTTCAAGGGACCGGCGTTCTTGTCCTTGAGTACGGCCTTAGCTTCGAATCGGACATCCTGTTGGGCGGCCAAGGCTGTACCGTCGGCAGGAGACAGGATTTGGCAGCGCGGCGTCTTAGCGCAGTTTCCGTTCGGCGCGCCCTTGACGGTCTTGGTTTCGCTGCCGCCACCTGCTTCTACCCGCACCGAACACAATAGTTCGGGACGGTTGTCCTGCACTGCGAATACGAACTTGCGGCTGGCATCTGCGGTCCCGGATGCCAACAGGCGGGCGCTGGAGTCGTAGACCGAAACGGCATCGCCTTCCGCGCAACTCGGGCAGCGACCTTTGACGGTCAGTAGGCCGTGCGCAGCGGACCAGGCGGCCTTGGCGATGTGGACCTGGCTGTAGACCTGACCGGGCAAAGCCAGGGTGAGCGCGAGCAAGAAGAATGCGAAGGATCTGGTGGATAGCATGCGTAAGCAGCTAGAGGGCGGTGTCATCTCAGGCTCCGAGTTTTTGTATTTTTTGTTCAGATCAAGTGATCTGCGGCAGATTGTCGCGGCTTCGGTTGAGGGATTTAGCGAATCTTATGCCAGCGGAGTGAGCGCAGCGGTTGTATCTTGGTTAATGCCTTTAACTCTGCCGGAGGACATGGAGCGATGCGAATGCGAGCGAGTCCGACGAGCCCCTGGGTAGGCCCAGGGCCGGGCGGTCCGCCGCAGGGTAACGCGTTAGCGTTGTCCGGAGGCGGACTGCAAGGTATCCCGAAAGGCCGTAAAGTCATTGTGGAACGAAGTGAGGCGACCTTGTTGTCGCCGAGCGAGTGAACGCAGGATGGCCCAGGCGCCGAAGGCAATCACTGTCTCGCAAGCGCGGTCGTGCGGCGTCGGGAACGCCGTTAGACACAGCGCGCCGTGAGACTCACTTCTAGCATATAAAGATATATTGCAATCCTTGATGCCGCTTCGAAGTGCTGAAAAGGTGCTGAGGGTTCAGCGATAGCGCGCGGTAACCGAGTGATATGACTAGGCTATAGATGGCCGAAAGGCCGGATGCAGCAAATCGCGAGTGGCGATCCGCCGCATCCGGCCTTGGTGTTGTAGTGAAGGAGCCGTTACGCTCCGCGCAACGGCTCTTTTTTTGCTGCCTTGTTACATGCAGTGCCCCATGCCACTGTGCCAATGACTCGGCAGCGCGCATACCATGACTGTGACCGCTTGGCTCACGCTGTTCTGGCCGTTGCTGGCCGTGACCTGGAAGTTAAACGATCCAGTGGTCGTGGCGTCGGTAATCCAGGTGATCAGCCCGGTCGTGGCATCGATGCTCATTCCCGCTGGTTGCCCGGTCAGGCTGTAAGTCAGTGCCAGATTGGCTGCATCGGTAGCGGTGACCTGATAGGTGTAGGTTTCCCCTGCATTGAGGCCGGCAGTGCCGGGTGTGGAGGTGATGGTGACACCAGCGGAAACTGTTTTGCAGGAGCCACTTTTCTTGCTGTTATCCCACGTCCAAGTTTGGCCGGCCACGCAGTTGAATGTAACGGTAACGAGCTGTGTCGCCCGACCTCCTCTGCCATCGGTGACCTTTACCCCATAAGAAAACTGGATTGGCGGATTTTGGATAGCTGAGAACATGTACGTAGGCAATTTGCCGCTCACAGTCCCAGATTTCTGGTCGATACCCATTAGAACGGAACTCGTATCCAGGGCGAAGGTGAGCGGGTCGCCGTCCGGGTCGCTGGCCTCCACGCTATAGACGTACTCTTCTCCCAGGACTCCGGTCGATATAGGGGCTGAGCTGATGACGGGGTCATGATTGGTTAAAGGCTTGCTGCTACCCGAGGATACGCCGATGAAGCTCCGTTCCAGGCTGTGGCAGCGGTCGCAGCCGACGGCTTCGCCCGCCTTCCACTTGGCCTTCTTGCCATTCTTGACGGTGAACTCCAAATCTATCGGCGTTTTCGATAAGCGCGTGCCTTTGTGGTCAGAGCCGTGGCAGGCGGCGCATTGGTCTTCACCGAAGCGGCCCGGTTTCTGAGCTACGTTGTCGTGCCAGCCGCCGTAGGTGCTGCCGTCAGAGATCGGTGTGGTATCGGCTGCGGCCTGCGCCCACCAGTTGGGATCGTTCACCGGGTGCATGCCATGCGGTCCTCCCAGTACGCCGGAATCGGCAGGCATGCCACTATGGGTGCCCCCATCTAGGTCCGCCAGTTGGGCAAAAGCATCCTTAGTGTGGCAGACGCTGCATTCCAGGATCGCGCCCGTATGGCCCTGCAGCTGGAGCGCTGTCACGTTGTCATTAGCGTTGGGGTCACGGTTGGGCCAGACCGCATGGGCCGCGCCGTGGCAGGCAGCGCAGGGCACATTGCCGTGGCTATCCTTGCCATAGCGGAAAACCGGCGCGTCTATCAGGGTTTGAACAGTAGTGTCCGGCATCGTGTCGGCAACCGGATCGTAGCTCATGAAGTATGTTGGTTTCGAGGACTGGTAGTTTTGTAGGGGGGCCGCGGTGAAGCGCGCCGCATTAGGCTGGTTGCGGTCAATGGCTCGCGTGGTCGCCGACGGGTCGCTGTCATCGAAGGCGCGTTTCATTACGCCCGCGCTGAAAAAGCCGTTCGCGCCGTCTTTGCCGATATTGCCATCTCCGATGTGGCAGGAGCCGCAGTCCGGTTGGTCAAACCATGCAATCCGGTAATCGTTGAGATTGGTCGAGCCTAGTTTGGTCTTGTTGTCGGGGTAGTTCTTGGGGAAGGCTTCGCCGACAGCAAGCATGTCACCATGGCAGTCATAGCAGGTCCGGCCCGCTGTGTACATGCGATCGCGGTACTGCGGCTCGCGGTGGCCGGCATGGCATTTCAGGCAGTTTTCTTCCATGGGAAGCGCATTGCCCTGTTCATCAACAACCGGGAACAGGGTTTTGACGTTTTTGCCCTGGTTCTTCCAGTTCCAGCGCACGAACCGTCCGCTGGCATCGCGAACGATATCGGATTTATCGTCATTCCATTGTAACTCGCCATGGAACCGGTGCATGGCCACGGAATAAATGGGGTCATAAGCCGGGGTGTTAGTGTCGAAATCGTCCATGGCCCACCAGCCTTCGTCAAAGTTGGAGGGGTCGGCGGCCATGGCGGAGTCGTGACACCCGATACAGCGGATGGGGGCGTCTACTTTGACCTTGCCGTTGGCATCGCGTATGTGGCCGCGCAGCACCGTCGTCAAGGGCAGATTGGCGTTATAGAACGTATGCAAGCTAGAATAGTTTTGCATCGCTGCGTATTCCTGATCCCAGATGCTGTCGCTCTCGGCGTCGAAGAACGGCGGCCTGTCCATGGGGCCGATGCCGTAAGCATTGGTTCTTACGTTGTATTTGCCGTTGGCGCTGGAGGCGAAGGCCTGTGGCGTAAAGGGTGTATTTGGATTGGCGGCGATCCGGCCCTTGGCGTGGCAGCTACGGCACTGGAAATCCCGGCTGACGCTTAGGACAGCATCGGTGGCGGCCGCTACTTTGTTACCCTGAGTGGCTTGCACGCGCAGCAGCGGAAATGGATTGACCCGTCCGCTGTCGTCCACATCGGAATAAGGCAGCAATTTGGCCAGGAACTCGTTAGCCGTGGCATCGAAGTTACTAAATTTCTGCGGTTGATTGCTTACGTAAGGATCGTTCATTCCCGGCATGTAGCTACCCGTTAGGGTGTCGGCCTGGCCCGATCCGATGATATAGCCTTCGTCCGGAAACGGTCGGGAGGGTTCCGGAAAGAAGGGAAACGGGTAGGTTGAGCCGAAAGCTGCCCAAAAGCTGGTCATGTAAGATTCCGGGGATTTTTCGCTGGAGGGGCGGTCCAGGTATTTCTCCCATAATTGGGTTTTCTGTATCACGGCGGCCTTCAGCGGCGAAGCCAAGTGAATATCGGAATTCAAGGGCCAGTTCTGGCTGGTGGAGTTGATCGAGCCAGACCCCGCTGGGTCGCTCGGATTGGAGGCGGCCGAATACTGCAGCTGCACCTGGTCCGAATTTAGTAACAGAGGCTTACGGTCCTTTTTATAAACGATCGACATCAAGTTATGGACGGTGGGCGCCATGGAGACAAAGGCATCGGGCAGCATCCGCATGTCGTGGTCGCTTTGCATAGTCCATTGCTCATAGGGCAGTACGACCAGGTCGTCTTTGACGCCATCCAGTTCTCCGCCGAATGTTGGGGATGTCTGTTCAGACACTTTGGCGGGTAGGCCGCTGGGTGGGGTGCCGACGATCACTTCCACCGCATCTTCGCAACGCCGGTTATGGGTGTCGGTCGCGCTGAAACGTACGCGGTAGCGGCTGTTGTCGCGCGCGAACCGGACCGAAGCCGTTTCGCCATCGGGCCGATGATAAGTCGTCACCGGGCTGGCGCCGGTCACGTCCTCCCCCATGGCGCCACCGCCGAAATCCCATTCGTATTTCAAGGGACCGGCGTTCTTGTCCTTGAGTACGGCCTTAGCTTCGAATCGGACATCCTGTTGGGCGGCCAAGGCTGTACCGTCGGCAGGAGACAGGATTTGGCAGCGCGGCGTCTTAGCGCAGTTTCCGTTCGGCGCGCCCTTGACGGTCTTGGTTTCGCTGCCGCCACCTGCTTCTACCCGCACCGAACACAATAGTTCGGGACGGTTGTCCTGCACTGCGAATACGAACTTGCGGCTGGCATCTGCGGTCCCGGATGCCAACAGGCGGGCGCTGGAGTCGTAGACCGAAACGGCATCGCCTTCCGCGCAACTCGGGCAGCGACCTTTGACGGTCAGTAGGCCGTGCGCAGCGGACCAGGCGGCCTTGGCGATGTGGACCTGGCTGTAGACCTGACCGGGCAAAGCCAGGGTGAGCGCGAGCAAGAAGAATGTGAAGGATCTGGTGGACGGCGTGCGTAAATAGCTGGAGGGCGGTGTCATCATGGGCTCCCGATGTTTTTTTGTTATCAACTGGCGATACGCGACAAATTGCCGCGGCCAGGATGTCGGGCGAAGCGAGTTCTGTGCCAACAGGGAGTCAGGCGGCGGGTTTTCGGAAGGGGCTTGCTTGCTTAGCGCTTGTGACTAACGCGATTGTCGCCCTTCATGGGGCTGCGAATTTTTCTATGGCGGGGAGCGGCCCTCTCGTGAAGCACTGGACCGATAGCGAGAGTCTGCGCGATTTCACGCATTGATGGCGGGGAATCGCGCAAGCGCTCTGTTGATGCCGGATGTTGTTGGTGAGCGGGAAATGTGAATGGTTTGCTCAATGTTTCGGCGTAGCTTGCATCGGCTCAGGCCGATTTCGGCGGAACGTAGCCTTCGGGCACGGCGGCCCCTTCGCCGAACAGGTATTTCTCGCGCTCTTGCTCCAGGAACTTACGGGCGCTGGCCTCGAACGGAGTCAGCCGGTGTTCGTTGATCAGCATGGTCTGCAGCTTCAGCCAGTCTTGCCAGGCTTGTTTGGATACGTGCTCGAAGATGCGCTGGCCTTGGGCGCCTGGAAATGGCGGGGTGTCCAGCCCTTCCGCGTCGACGCCGAGCTTTGAGCATAATACTTGTCTTGTCATGGTGTTCTCCGGGTTTAGGTGAGTTGTTCGAGTTCGTCCAGCAGTTTGCGGACCGGCGTCGGTACGCCTAAATTCGCTGTGCGGTCCAGCGCATGCCAGAGGCTTTGCGCCGATTCTTCGATTCTGTTTTGGGGCGCTATGCCGCGGACGACCACCGGCGTGTAGTCCAGGTGGAAATGGCTGAAAGTATGACGGCGCGTTTCCAGCCGCTCAAGCCGCTGGGCGTTGACGCCGTGTAGCTCACACCAGGCCGTGAGCCGACCGATTTCGTCGAATTCGGGAAAAGACCAAAGGCCGGCCCAAATTCCCGTAGGCGGGCGTTTTTCCAGGCGGATGCCCCGTTCCGGATCGACCTGCAGCAGCATGAAGGTCGAACGTATGGGGATAGGCTTGGCGCGGCGCGGCGTCGGCAGCTCGCCCACCCGGTTCTGCAGCCGGGCGATGCAGGTGCCCGCCAGCGGGCAGGCATTGCAGCCTGGCGAACGGCGCACGCAAACCGTGGCGCCCAAATCCATCATGGCTTGGTTGTAGTCGGCGGTTTGCTGCTCGGGCGTCAGCGTTTCGCTCAGCCGCCACAGCTCCTTTTCCACTTTGGAATCTCCCGGCCAGCCTTCAATGCCGCCGTGGCGCGCCAGTACCCGCCGGACATTGCCGTCGAGGATTGCCGCCCGGCGGTCGAAGCCTAGGCTGAGGATGGCGCCCGCCGTCGAACGTCCGATGCCGGGTAGCGCCGCCAGCGCAGCTAGATCGGCGGGCAACTCGCCTGCGTGGCTTTCGGCGACGATGCGGGCGGCGCGGTGGAGATTACGGGCCCGGCTGTAATAGCCCAGACCTGACCACAGCGCCAGCACCTCGTCGATCTCCGCTTCGGCCAAAGCGTGCAGATCGGGGAAGCGCCGAGTGAATCGTTCGAAATAGCCGACGACCGTAGCTACCTGAGTCTGTTGCAGCATGACTTCGGAGATCCAGACGCAGTACGGCGTACGGGGATGCTGCCAGGGCAGGTCGTGGCGTCCGCAGCGCCCGAACCAGTCGAGTACGGCCCGCTGAAAGCTGGGGATCGGCATGAGGGTGGCATCGTTACAGTGAGCAGGGTTTGCTTTAGAATGCCGGTTCAACCCGATGTCTTTCAAGCCGGTTCCCGGCTTTCCCTTCAATCTATCCGGTATGAGAAAAAATCTTTCCGCACTTTGGTTGGCCGTGGCGTTGGTCTTGCTGTTGGGCGCCTGCGGGCAGAAGGGCCCGCTCTATCTGCCGGACCGGGAGCCTGCGCCGGCTCAGAAGCAGAAGTCTTAAAGTTCGATGGATCATTTCAATTTCCGCGATGGTACCCTCCATGCCGAGGATGTGCCGCTTTCCGCCATTGCCGAAGGCTACGGCACGCCCTGCTATGTGTATTCACGCGCTACGCTGGAGCGGCACTGGCATGCCTTCGATCAGGCTTTGGCCGGGTGTCCGCATCTGGTCTGCTATGCCGTCAAAGCCAATTCCAATCTCGCGATTCTGAATCTCTTGGCGCGGCTGGGTTCGGGTTTCGACATCGTATCGGTGGGCGAGCTGGAGCGGGTGCTGGCGGCGGGCGGCGATCCCGCCAAGGTGGTGTTCTCCGGGGTAGGTAAGCGCGAAGACGAGCTGGTTCGTGCGCTTGAAGTCGGCATCCGCTGCTTCAACGTGGAGGTCGCCGAAGAGCTCGACCGGCTCGATCGGCTGGCCGGGGAGCGGGGCGTCAAGGCGCCGGTGTCGCTGCGGGTGAATCCGGACGTCGACGCCGGCACCCACCCCTACATCTCGACCGGCTTGCGCGAGAACAAGTTCGGCATCGACATCGACGAGGCCTTGCACCAGTACCGCCGGGCAGCGCAAATGCCGAACTTGGAGGTCGTTGGCATCGACTGCCATATCGGCTCGCAGCTTACCTCGTCCCTGCCGTTCATCGATGCCCTGGATCGGGTGCTGGCGCTCGCGGCTCAGCTGCGCAGCGAAGGCATCGCGATCCATCATCTGGACCTGGGCGGGGGGCTGGGCATCCGTTACCGCGACGAGGACCCGCCGCATCCCACCGAGTACGCCGAGCAGCTTTTCGCCAGGCTCGGCGCCCACGATTTCGAAATTCTGATCGAGCCGGGCCGGGCCATCGTCGGCAACGCCGGCATCCTGCTGACGCGGGTCGAATATCTCAAATCCAACCGGGTCAAGCGCTTCGCCATCGTCGACGCGGCGATGAACGACCTGCTGCGGCCAGCGCTGTATGGCGCTTGGCAGGACATCGTCGCTGTGGCTCCGAGCGATGATGTGCCGGTACAGAGCTGCGACGTGGTTGGGCCGGTATGCGAAACCGGCGATTTTCTAGGCAAATCCCGTGAATTGGCTGTGGTCCCGGGCGATTTGCTTGCCGTGCGTTCCGCAGGGGCCTATGGTTTCAGCATGAGTTCGAACTACAACTCCAGGCCGCGGCCAGCCGAGGTACTGGTCGACGGCGGTACGGTGTATCCGATCCGCGCGCGGGAAACCGTGTCCCAGTTGTTTGCGGGCGAACGCCTGTTGCCTTAGGTGCCTGCCATGCTGCGTTTCACCAAGATGCACGGGTTGGGCAACGACTTCGTCGTGATCGATGCTGTCCGCCAGACGGTGAGTCTCGATACGTCCGCCCTCCAGCGCTTGGCCGACCGGCATTACGGCGTCGGCTGCGACCAGATACTGCTGGTGGAGCCGCCGCCGTCGGATGCGGTGGATTTCCGCTACCGGATTTTCAACGCCGACGGCGGCGAAGTAGCGCAGTGCGGCAACGGCGCACGCTGTTTTGCCCGTTTCGTACGGGAGAAGGGCCTCATCGACCGCGACGAGATCCGGGTGGAGACAGCATCGGGCCGGATGGTGCTACGGCTGGAGGCGGGCGGCAAAGTTTGCGTCGAGATGGGAGTGCCGCGCCATGCGCCGGCCGAAGTGCCGCTCGCGGCGGCGGAGGAGCGGCTCAGCTATGTGGTGCAGGCCGGTGGCATCGACTGGGCATTCGGTGCCGTGTCTATGGGCAATCCGCATGCGGTGATCGTGGTGCCGGATATCGATGCTGCACCGGTGGAGCGCGTCGGATCGGCCCTAGAGCGCCATGAGCTGTTTCCGGAGCGCGCCAACATCGGCTTCATGCAGATTTTGGGGCCGCATCATGCGCGGCTCAGGGTCTACGAGCGCGGAACCGGGGAAACCCTGGCCTGCGGCAGCGGGGCTTGCGCCGCAGCCGTGGTCGGGAGGCTGCAAGGGGTGCTGCAGGATCCCGTGCGCATCGATCTGCCGGGCGGGTCGCTGGATATCCGCTGGGGAGGGAGGGGGACGCCGGTCTATATGAGCGGTCCGGCGGTCACGGTATTCGAAGGGAGCATAGAGCCATGAATTTCGGCAAGGCCAGGCGCGCCGGGACCCCAGAGTTGACGGCTGCCCAAGTGGCGGAATATTTGTGGAAACATCCCGATTTTTTCCAGGACCAGCTCGATCTGCTCGAAACCATGAGGGTGCCACACCCTTGCGGCGAGGCCGTGTCGCTGGTCGCGCGCCAGATCGATCTTCTGCGGGGCCAGAGCCGCAAGCAGCAGGGGCAGTTGAACGATATTCTCAAAGTGGCTCGGGAAAACGACGCCTTGTTCGCCCGCTTTCATCGGCTGACATTGAGTTTGCTCGACGCCGCATCGGTAGACGACATGCTCGCCGGCTTGAAATGGAATCTGCATGAGGGATTCCAGGCGGACTTTGTCGCGGTTCGGGTTTTTCGTTCCGTTTCGCATCCGGCAGTGGGCGATCTGCACGCAATGCCGGAGCCGGCTGTGGCCATCCTGCTCGAACCGCTACTGGCTTCCTGCGCGCCGCGGTGCGGTGTGCCACCGGAACTCCTGCTCGAATTTCTGTTCGGTTTAGATGCGCCTGATGCCGCGTCCTGCGCCCTGGTGCCGCTTTGCCATGCCGGACTCAAAGGATTGCTGGCGATAGGCAGCAGGGACGGAGAGCGGTTCCGTCCGGACATGGGGAATTTATTCCTGGTGCAGATGGGCGAGATCGTCGCGGCGCGCCTCGTTGCCTTGATCGACCTGGAACCCTGAATCCCGTGGAGCCCAAAGCGTTAGAGCAGCTCGACGGTTATCTCGAACGTTTGGCCCGCCTGGCTTCTGGGCATACGCACGCGGCTTA
>JAQTYA010000135.1 GCA_028688525.1 Methylococcus sp.
GTTTCGCCCGGCTGGAGACTGAAGGACACGCCGTCTACCGCCCGCACATGGTCGACCACGCGCTGGAACAAGCCCTTGCGGACGGGATAGTGCACCTTGAAATCGCTGACTTCGAGCAGCGGGCGGCCGTCCGCCACCGGTTCGCGCCCGATGCAATGGCTCAGCCTGGGCAACGCTTCGAGCAACTGGCGGCTGTAGGGATGCTGGGGCTGTTTGAAGAAATCGTCCCGGCTGGCCTCTTCGACGATCAAGCCGTTGCGCATCACTGCGATGCGGTCGGCCATGTCGTGCACGATGCCGAGGTCGTGGGTGATGAGCCACAGCGCCATGCCGGTTTCCCGCTGTAGGCGCTTGAGCAGTTCGAGGATCTGCGCCTGTACCGTGACGTCCAGGGCCGTGGTCGGTTCGTCGGCGATCAGGAGGTCCGGCTCGCCCGCCAAAGCGATGGCGATCATCACGCGCTGGCGCATGCCGCCGGAAAGCTGGTGCGGATATTCGGCGAAATGCTGTTCGGGACGGGGCAAGCCGACCAGGCCTAGCAGCTCGATCACCCTGGCTTTCAAGGCGCCGCCGTTGAGCTGTTTGTGTAGCCGAAGCACTTCGCCGACCTGCTGGCCGATGCTCATGACCGGATTGAGCGAGCTCTGCGGGTCCTGGAAGATGATGCCGATGCGGCGCCCGCGCACCGAACTCATCATCATCTCCGGCAGGGCGAACAGGTTGCGGCCTCTGAGGCTGACCTTGCCGTCGATGATCCTGCCGTTCTGCGGCAGCAGGCGCAGCACCGAGAGCGCGGTCACCGACTTGCCGGAACCGGATTCGCCGACCAGGGCGAAGGTTTCGCCGCGGTTGATGGCGAAGGACACGCCGCCGACGGCCTTGCTCATCAGCCCCCCCTGGACGAAGCCTGCCTTGAGGTTCTCGACCTGCAGCAGCGGGCCGCTCATCGCGTGTCTTCCAGAAAATCGGCCACAGCGGCCAGATCGGCGTATTCGATCACCGCATCGGCGACAGCCCGCAAGGCTGGCTTGGGGCGGTAGCCGACGCCCAACCCCGCTGTGCCGAGCAGTTTGGCGTCGTTGGCGCCATCGCCCAGGCCGATGCACGTTTCCGGGGCGAGCCCCAGCCGCCCGCAGAGGTTGAGGAGAAAACCGGCCTTCTCCGCCCCGCCGCAGATCGGCCCTGCGATGCACCCGGTCAGAAAGCCGCCGTGCGATTCCAGCCGGTTGGCCAGTGCGAAGTCCAGCCCGAGCCTGTCCTTCAGCCGGTCGACGAAGAAATCGAATCCGCCCGACACCAGGGCGATGCGGATACCGCGCTGGCGGCACGCGGCGACCAGCGCCTCCGCCCCCGGATTCAGCGCCACCTTCTCGTCGTAAACCGCCTCCAGCACCGGGACTGGCAGCCCTTTAAGCAGGGCGACCCGGCGCTGCAGGGCCTGGGCGAAGTCCAGTTCGCCGTTCATCGCGGCTTCGGTGATCGCCGCCACCGCCTGGCGCTGGCCGGCGCGGTCGGCGATTTCGTCGATGCACTCGATGGCGATCAGGGTGGAATCCATATCGGTCACCAGCAAGCCTACGGCTGCGCCGTCGAAGCCTTGCGGCAGCGGATTGATGTCCAACCGGAGCGATGTCCGCAGCGCCTCGACGGCGTTGCGGTCGGCGGGCCGCTCGTGAAGCAGCAGCCAGTGGGTCTGCCGCAGTTCTAGCCTGCCGGGAATGGCAGCCAGGAGGCTTGCCGCTGCTTCGTCGGCCAGCAGGGCAGTATGGATCAGAGTTCGAAACACCAGGACTCCTTTAGTCGGCGCGGCGCGGATCGAAGGCGTCGCGCACCGCATCGGCGAACAGATTGGCCGCCAGCACCAGGGCGAACATGAAGGCGAAAGCGGCGGTGAGCGACCACCACACCGGCGGCTCGCGGGCCATTTCCAGACGGGCGCTGTTGATCATATTGCCCCAGGAATCGGTGGTCGGGTCGACGCCGATGTTGACGTAGGACAACACGGCCTCAGCCAGCACCAGCGAACTGAAGTCGAGCGCCACCGAGATCAGCACGATGTGGAACACGTTGGGCAGGATGTGGCGCAGCAGGATCGTTCCTTGCCGGACGCCCAGCGCCTGCGCGGCCTGGACGTATTCCATCTCGCGCAGCTTGAGGGTTTCGGCGCGCAGCAATCGGCACAATCCGGTCCAGCTCGTAATTCCGAGGATCAAGCACAGGAACAACAAACGCAAATCGGCGCGCAAGGCGAGGCTGGCGAATTCTTCCTCGTGCTTGGCCATGTAGACCTGGGTGAGCAGGATCACCGCCGCGATCAGCAATACGCCGGGAATCGAATTCAGGGTGGTATAGACATACTGGATCACATCGTCCACCCAGCCGCGGAAATAGCCGGCGAGGATACCGAGCAGCAGCGACAGTGGCAGGGTCACGAAGGTGGTCAGCGTACCGATCAGGATGCCGGTGCGGATGCTCTTGAGTGCTTGGTAGAGCACGTCCTCGCCCACCTTGTCGGTACCGAACACGTGGTATTTGAGCGCCAGCTCGCCCAGCACCCCGCCGACGACGCACAGCGCAATCACGGTGCCCAACATGGCGCGCCAGGGAATCTCGCTCTGGCCCGACAGCACCTCGCCGCCGACCAAGGAGAACGGCAAACCCCGCATACGGGCGATCAGCGCCACGGCACCTAAGCCGAACATAGCGCCCAAGCCGAAACCGCCAGCCGCGCCCTTGAATCCGGTCCGTAGCACGTCGCCCAACCAAGCCCGCTCGGGATCTTTGAGATGGGCGCCGCCATGCTTGAGACGCGGATAATCCCAGCGGGTGCCACCGTCGGCCTCGCGCAGAGTTTCCCGGGCATAGCCTTGCGTCGCCAGCGGCGCCGAGTAAGTCTTCTCCACCCGGGTCCGCAGCGGCATCAGACACCAGTCCAGCACGCTGGCCGGCTCAGTCTTGAACTGGGCTCCGCCCTCCCCGTCCCGCGGCAGGAAATGGATCGAATCGAGTACGGCGATCAGCAGATAGGCGATCAGGATCACCGCCGAGATCATCGCGCTGCGGCTGCGGGCGACCTTGCGCCAGGGCCGGCGCAGATGCTCGTGGCTGCGGGTCTGCCAGATCAGCGCGCCAAGCATGGCGAGCAACAGCAGGAATAAGGCATCGGTCCAGAACAGGGTCAGCATCAGTTGAGGCGCACGCGCGGATCGGCCAGAGTGTAGGAGATGTCGGTCAGCACCAGCCCCAGGATATACAGCGCCGAGCCCAGAAACACCATGGCGCGGACGATGGCGAAATCCTGCTGGCCGATGGCGTCGATGGTGTAGCTGCCCAGGCCCGGAATGGCGAAGAACGATTCGGTGATCAGGCTGCCGATGAACAGCGCGGGCAGAATGACCACGACGCCGGTGAGGATCGGGATCAGCGCATTCCGTAGCACATGGGTGAACAGCACCCGGGTTTCAGAGAGCCCCTTGGCACGGGCGGTGCGGACGTAATCGCGCTCGACCTCTTCCAAGAACAGCGTCCGGTACCAGCGCACGCCGGGACCGATGCCCGCCACCACGCTGATGAGTACAGGCAGGATCAGGAATTTGACGGCATTCCAGCCGCCGTCATAGCCGGAAATCGGCACCAGCAGCAAGAGCTTCCCCAAAAGGTACTGGCCGCCGATGATGTAGAACAGAGACGAGATCGACAGCAGCGCCACGCAGGCCGCGACGCCCCAGAATTCCAGGTAAGTCAGGCGGAAGAACACCAGCCCCACCGCCAGAATGATGTGGACCAGGAGCCCGAAGATCAGGGCGGGTACGGCGAAGGCCAGCGACGGCCAAGCCCGCTGGGCGATGTCCGCGCCGATGTCGCGCCCGCTGTCGGAGCGGCCGAAGCGGAACAGGAACAGCCCCACCGATTTCTGGTAGAAGATGGTTTCGGTGAGTTTGCCGACGCCTTCGGCCTCGCCGTTCCAGAGCTGCGGCAGGTCGTAGCCGCGCTCGTGCTTCCATTTAGCTATCGCCTCTTGGGTCACGTGCTTTTGTCCTAAGTGCATGCGGGCCATGTCGTCGGGGCTGTTGACCACGAAGAACAACACGAAGGTGAGGACGTTCACCCCGAGCAACAAGGGCAGCGCGTACAACGCGCGCCGGATCAGATAGGCCGTCATAGCGCGGCAGCCCTCTGCCGCTGCCGGTAGTGCCGGTAAGCCGGAACGACCGCCGCGAACAGCAGCGCGAAACCCGCCAGCACCGGCCACCACACCGGCCGGTTCCACTCGGCGCGGCGCGCCGCCCGTTGCCGGGCGTCGATCTTCATGTACTTGAGCTTGTTGTTGGCCATCAGATTGGGCTTGAGATTGCCGTACCAGGCATGATGCAGCGAGAAACTCTTGGGATGCAGCCCAAAGATCCAGGGCGCATCATGCCGAATCCTCTCCTGTAATGCCTCGATCAACGCCATGCGCTCCGGGCCGTCGTCCAGATTGCGCATCCGCTCGAACAGCCGGTCGAATTCTTCGCTGACGTAGTTCGAGGCATTTTCGCCGCCGTTCGGCACCTTGGCGTTGCGCCCGTACAGCAGGAAGAAGAAGTTCTCCGGATCGGGGTAATCGGCATTCCAGCCCCATTGGTAGATCTGGGCATTTCCCGCAGCCATCTTCTGCTGAAACTGGTTGTAATCGGTGGCGCGAAAAACCAGCTGCACGCCGAGCTTCTCCAACTGCTTGCGGTACCAGGCCAGCAGCGGCTTATCGTCCGCGCCGTGGGTCGAAAGGTCGAGATAAAGCACCAAGGACTTGCCGGTCGCGGCGTCGACGCCGTTGGGATACCCGGCCTCGGCGAGCAGACGGCGGGCGGTCTCGATGCTCTTCCTCTGCGGGGCGCCGTCCACCCAATCGTAGACATAAGGGTTGATTCCCTGCTGACCCTCCCGGTAACCATAGATACCCGGCGGCAGCACCCCCTGCGCCGCTACGCCCCGGCCGTTCATGAAAATCGAGATGAATTCCTCGTAGTCCATGGCGATGCTGAGCGCCTGGCGCAGTTTGCAATGGGCCTCGTCCAACCCCCCGATGACGGGGTCGCGCAGGTTGAACCCTAGGTAATAGTCGGAGGCCGCCACGGAAGTTTCCAGCCGTATGCCCTGCGCTAGCATCTCCGGCGTCAGCTCCGGGCTGCCCGAACTGCCGAACTGCACTGCCTGGTCGAAGTTGTCCGAAGCGATGCCGGAATAATCGTAATAGCCCTGCAGGAACTTGTTCCAATAAGGGATCGTTTCCTTCTCGAGGTTCATCACTACCCGGTCTACCAGGGGCAGTAGCTTGCCCGCGTCGGCCAGCAGGCCGTTCGGATCATCCTCGGGATCGCCCTCGACCGGATAGCGGTCCTCGTGAAAGAACGGATTGCGCTCCAGCACCATCCGGCGGTTCGGGTTGTTCTCCGCTAGAATATAGGGCCCCGAGCCCACCGGGTACCAGTCCGGGGTAATGTTCTTCTCGATCAGGCCTGGCTGGGCATAGAAGGCGTCGGCCTCCCAGGGCATCGGAGCGAAAAAGGTCATTGCCAGCCAGAAGCGGAACTGCGGATACTTGCCGTTCAGACGGATGACCAGGCGATGGCTGTCAGGGACCTGTACCCCTTCCAGTGCATAGGGCCGTAGGTCGAAGAATTGCCCCTTCGGCGCAGCGAAATAATCCCGCTCCAGGGTATCGCCAAGCGACTTGAACCCGACGATGTGCTCCTTCATCAGCTCGGCGATCGGCGAATGCAATGCCGGATGCAGCAGGCGCTTGATCTGGTAGGCATAGTCCTCCGCCGTGAGTTCGCGCGTGCCGGTTTCGTGGAAATCCGCCAGGGTCCGGATGCCAGCGAGCTGCTCAGGGTTCAGGTGGTGATAGAGGTACTCATCTGCGGCGCCGCGGGCGAAAGCCGCATGCGGCTGGAACCGGATCCCCGGCTTCAAGCGGAAGTCGTACTCGCTGTAGGCGATGGCCGAATCCGGCGCGCCGGCCGGCAACACCTTGCCGCTGGCGTCGAGGTAACGGATCTCCGGCAGGGCCTCGGCGGTCGCCGGCTCCAGGACATAAGGGCGCTTGAGGTAGTGGTATTGCAGCAGCGGCTCGTAGATCTGGCCGATGATGAGGCTTTCGTCGGAGCTGTAGGCGCGTGCCGGATCGAGATGCTTGGGGCGTTCGGAAAACGAGGAATACAGGATGTTGCGCTCGGCATCGGCCGCCGGATACGGGCTGTTGAGCGGCCCCTCGCAGCCCGCCAGCCCCAAGGCCGCAAACAGCGTCAGGTAAAGCCCGAGTTGGTTCGATCCGATACTCACAGTCCGAGCCCATGAAAAAGGTGGGCAATTATACGCGAACACTTCGGACGCGATAGCGCTGGACAGCCCCTTAGCCCTTGGCGATACTCTGCGCCTTTCCAAAGACCCCATCCCGAAGGAGCATCCCCATGGGTTTCATGCAAAACAAGCGCGTACTCATCGTCGGCGTCGCCAGCAACCGTTCGATCGCCTGGGGCATCGCCGAGGCGATGAAAGCGCAAGGCGCGGAAATCGCGTTCACCTACCAGAACGAGAAACTCAAGGAGCGCGTGGAAAAACTGGCCGCAGAATGCGGCTCCTCCATCGTCCTGCCCTGCGACGTCGCCAGCGACGCCGAAATCGACCAGCTTTTCTCCGATCTAGGTAAGCATTGGGACGGACTCGACTGCATCGTCCACTCGGTGGCCTTCGCTCCGCGCGAAGCCCTGGAAGGCTCCTACGTCGACTCGGTGACCCGCGAAAACTTCCGCATCGCCCACGACGTCAGCTCTTACAGCTTCGCCGCCCTAGCCAAAGCCAGCCGCGGAATGATGGCCGGACGCAACGGCTCTCTCCTCACCCTGTCCTATCTGGGCGCCGAGCGTGCCGTTCCCAACTACAACGTAATGGGCATCGCCAAGGCCAGCCTGGAGGCCAACGTCCGCTACCTGGCCTACTCGCTGGGGCCGGAAGGTACCCGGGTCAATGCCGTATCCGCCGGCGCCATCCGGACGCTGGCCGCCTCCGGTATCGCCAACTTCAGGGAAATGCTGGCGAAAGCCGAACAGGCTTCGCCTTTGCGCAAGAACGTTACCATTGAAGAAGTCGGCAACGCCGCCGCCTTCCTCTGCTCGGACCTGGCCTCTGGTATTACTGGCGAAATCCTTTATGTGGACGCAGGCTACAACTTCGTCGGCTTGTCGAGCTTTTGAGGAATCGGGAGGGACCCGTCAGGGTTCCTCCCGACTTTGGACGCCGCAGCCGGCACCACGGCATAGAGATCATTCTTTCCGCTTTTTTGTCTTTGCGTTATAGCAACCCAGCCGGCCCAGGGCCTAGACACATGCTAAGAACTACGCCCTACCAGAGCATATCCAGTTTCATCATCGTGCCGGTGAGCCGTTCCAGAGCATATCCCAGTTCCACTCTGACATCCTTGAAATTCGGGTCGGCAATCGCCAGGCCCAGTTCCTCGATAGCCGCTTGCGGCGGCTGATCAGCCGGCTCGTAGGTTCCCAGAGCCGAAGCCGCTGCAGAAGCCAAAGCGCCGTCCCCAGTTTCCCGAGCTTTCTTGAGCAAGGCTGTCAGTTGGCCGAGGGAAGCCTGGTCGCTCGCGCTAGCTAACACAGCGTCGTCGGCATCTTCATAGCTGCGCGCCTGCCAAAAGCCAAGCTCGCTCTCAATAGCCTTTACAGTGCCGGATGGCATGCCATTAGCGGACTTCAGTGCCTGACTCCCCGTGCGAAGCTCGGTCAGCGCAGTCTGCCGCACGGAACGCATAGCATTCACCCTCTGAAAATCGGAGACCTCAGCCTCACGGTCTTCATCCGCGCCCACCAGGTAAAGCGCGGCCGCCACGCCTGCGGCAGTATCTTTATGATCCAGCAACCTGCCCAGAACCGTCAGACTGTGGGGAGCGCAACTGGCGATATGCTCCGAATTGACGCTCATGGTTTGGAACACGAGCGCGCGCTTCTGCGGACTCATTCTGTCTACATCAAGCCCGGCATAGAACGCGTCGATCCGCTGGCAGATTGACGCGGACGGAG
>JAQTYA010000136.1 GCA_028688525.1 Methylococcus sp.
CGCTGCCGATCAGCTGTACGGCCTCGTTCTTGCCGGCATCGCGGAACTTGTACAGGCCCTTGACGATGCCGTCCTCCGAGCCCTCCGGCAGGGCGGGTTGGCTGTAATTCTCGTTCATCACCGTGATGTAGTAGAAGACGTTCTCGCCTTCCTGGTACATCCGATGCAGGCCGTCGTGCACGATGATCGCCAACTCGTAGGCGAAGGTCGGGTCGTAGGTGATGCAGTTGGGGATCGCCCCCATGATCAGGTGGCTGTGGCCATCCTGGTGCTGCAGGCCTTCGCCGGCCAGAGTGGTGCGTCCCGCCGTGCCGCCCATGAGGAAACCGCGGGCCTGCATGTCACCCGCCGCCCACATCAAGTCGCCGACGCGCTGGAAACCGAACATAGAGTAGTAGATGTAAAACGGGATCATCTGCACGTTGTGATTGCTGAACGCCGTGCCGGCGGCGATCCAGTCGCACATGCCACCCGCTTCGCAGATCCCTTCTTCCAGGATTTGGCCGGATTTGTCCTCGCGGTAGAACATCACGGTATCGGCGTCCTGCGGTTCGTACAGCTGACCAACCGAGGAATAGATGCCGTATTGCCGGAACAGCCCTTCCATACCGAAAGTGCGCGCTTCATCGGGAACGATGGGCACGATGTAGCGGCCCAGCGCCTTATCGCGCAGCAAAGACGAAAGCAGCCGGACGAAAGCCATGGTGGTGGACATCTCGCGGTCTTCCGAACTCTTCAGCATCGTGTCGAAGATGCCGAGCTCAGGGACTTGTAGATGGGGAGCTTCGCGGCGGCGTTGGGGCAGATAGCCGCCCAAGGTTTTACGGCGCTCCTGCAGATAAATCATTTCCGGACTGTCGTCGGCCGGCTTGTAGAACGGCGCCTCATGCACCTTGTCGTCCGGGACGGGAATGTCGAAGCGGTCGCGGAAGGCCTTGAGTGCATCCGCGTCCAGCTTTTTCTGCTGGTGCGCCCCCATCTGCCCCTCGCCGGCCCGGCCCATGCCGTAGCCCTTGACGGTCTTGGCCAAAATTACTGTCGGCTGGCCTTTATGCGCCATCGCGGCAGCGTAGGCGGCATAGATCTTATGCGGGTCGTGGCCGCCGCGGTTCAGGCGCCAGATGTCGTCGTCGGACATATTGGCGACCATTTCCAGCAGCTCGGGATACTTGCCGAAAAAATGCTTGCGGACATAGGCACCGTCCTTGGACTTGTAGGTCTGGTATTCGCCGTCGACGACCTCCTCCATGCGCTGCTGCAGCAGCCCCTTGGTATCGCGGGCCAGCAAGGCATCCCATTGCGAACCCCAGATCACCTTGATGACGTTCCAGCCTGCGCCGCGGAATCCGGCCTCCAGCTCCTGAATGATCTTGCCGTCGCCGCGCACAGGTCCGTCCAGACGCTGTAGATTGCAGTTGACCACGAAAATCAGGTTATCGAGCTTTTCCCGCCCGGCCAGGCCGATCGCCCCCATGGACTCCGGCTCGTCCATCTCGCCGTCGCCGCAGAAACACCAGACCTTGCGGCCTTCGGTATTCAGCAGAATCTTGCGGTCGGCTAGGTATTTCATGAACCGCGCCTGGTAGATCGCCATCAGCGGTCCCAGCCCCATGGATACGGTCGGGAACTGCCAGAAATCCGGCATGAGCCACGGATGCGGATAGGACGACAGGCCGCCGCCGCCGACTTCGGCGCGGAACCGGCTCAGTTGCTCGTCGGTGAGCCTCCCTTCCAGGTAGGCGCGGGCGTAGATGCCCGGTGCGGAATGGCCTTGTAGAAACACCAAATCGCCGCCGTGATCCCGGTCCGGCGCATGGAAGAAATGGTTGAATCCCACATCGTAAAGCGTGGCCGAGGAGGCAAAGCTGGAAATGTGACCGCCGTACTCAGTGGATTTCTGGTTCGCCTGTACCACCATGGCCATGGCGTTCCAGCGCAGAAAGCAGCGGATGCGGTGCTCGATGCCCGCGTCGCCGGGGCTGCGCGTTTCGGCATGGGACGGAATGGTATTGATGTAGGCGGTATTGGCCGTATACGGCAAATTGGCGCCGGAACGGCGGGCCTTGTCGACCAATTTTTCGATCAGGAAATGCGCCCGCTCGACGCCTTCAGCCTCGATGACAGCCGCAAGCGCTTCCAGCCACTCCCTAGTTTCTTCCGGATCGGTATCCGAGTGGGCCGCGGACTGGAAATTCGGGGATAGATGGCTTGCGATCATGGCGATTCTCGACCCTTGGGTTGATTAAAGCGTTAACCGGGTATGATGCCGCCGTTCCGGCCTAAGAACAATGGCTGGATCACAAAGCTTTGTTTCTTACTGGAGTGTTACGCGAGCTGACGCCCATGATCAGGGCAACAAAGCGCGCCGCAAAGCCAAAGCAGCCTGCGCCACATCCGCGGCACCGAATACGGCTTCGATTACGGCGACGATATCTGCGCCGGCCTTGACGGCCTCGGATGCATTGCTGGCGTCGATTCCCCCGATAGCGACTACCGGCACCGTCAAGCGAACCTTAGCCTCGCGCAGAGTCTGAAGCTGAGCGGGTGGCGCAGCAGGCTTGGTAGCCGACGGAAAGATCGCCCCGAAAGCCACATAATCCGCACCCTCGGCTTCCGCCCGTAATGCCCGCTCCAACGAGTCGTAGCAGGAAACCCCGATAATCGCGCCGCTGCCGAGCACACTTCTCGCCGACGCCACGGCACCATCGTCCCGGCCGAGGTGCACGCCATCGGCACCTATGTCCGCAGCCAACCGGGGGTCGTCGTTCACAATGAGCGGACGCCCTGCAGCCCTGCACAGATCGAGCAAATGCCGTCCATCGGCGAAATGAGCCTTCTGCGGCCCCGATTTGGGCCGGTATTGCACAACCGCCGCACCACCGAAAACCGCCTGTTCTACTGCACGGCACAACGCGTTGCCGCTCAGCCTGTCTGGAGTGATCACATAGAGCCCTTTGGCAGGGAAAGGCATAGGCATGGGAATTCAGCGGAATTTATTGGCCTTGGGAAACTCATAGCGTATCCCGATCCAGCCATAGCTAGCGAATACAGTGTTTGCGAAATCAACGATCCCGCATCCCCGGCAAAGCAATCTATGCTAGCCTCCGAAACGAGAGCGATATTCTGAAGTTGACGCCCATGCACAAGCCGACCTTAGCGCCCCCACTTCTTTCCCTAATCCTCGCTGGCTGTAGCGCGGTGCCTGCGACACCCGACGCCCCGGACCAGCCCCAGGCTTTTCACAACATGCGGCTGGCTTATGCCTTAATGACCGACGATGAAGAGACACTGAAAAAGGACTTTCAAATGAAAACCCGACCGACCTGGGTCGAACGCACCGCGGCCGGAGTCGGCCTGATCGCCGCGAGCGGAATGGAGGCTGTGACTTGGCCGGTATTCGCCGGCTTCCGCAGCCACATGGAATCGAACCCTGAGCCGAGCACGCCCGACTACATCCCTGACACCGGCATTCAACACAACCGCTGAGAACCAACCGATAACGCACGCAAACAAAAAGGGCGGAGCGCACCGCGCCCCGCCCCCGTTGCGGTCTGCCGATCGGCGGACCGAAAACGAAGCGAATTACTTCGTCTCGTTGTTGATTTCCGTCATACGGGTCACAACGTCGGTCAGCTTCTCGATAGCTGCCGCAGTATCACCGGCTTCCAGATCGGTAGCTGCGTTCTTGGCGGAACCCATAGCCTTCTGCAGCGAAATGCCGGCGCCGTGGCCGGTGATTTCCTTAGCCTTCTGGCGATAGAGCTTGGAGCTCGCGATTGCCGCCTCCTTCTGGCCGGCTTTGGCCTGCTCCAATGCCTGCTGGGACGCTTTCAGCGCCTCTTCGGTCGCCAATTTCACTCCATGAGCGTCTTCAGCGGCGATGACGCCGAAGCTCAAGGAACCGGCAACCAGCAAAGTGGCAATTTTGGACAGGGTGTTCTGAATCTTCATATCGACTGAATCTCCTCAGGTTTCGTAGTTATCGTTGTAATTGAAGAGCCTGGAGCCTGAGCGACTATTGACGCATCCCCCCGACCATCGACCCACCGGCACTGCCGGGCTACAACGCGGCGCTAACGAAAGGTGCAGCTCTATATAGGGTAAGCCTTATCTTTCGCAATCGGGCCGTAATACTAACCAAATTCCTCGGTCAAGGCCATGTTTTGTTCGCATGTCCGGCGGCACCCCGTCCGCTCCCTCAACAATAGCGCAATTGCAGCGATCTAAACCTCAGCGCCGCACCTTAAAAGGCCGTCCCAAATGCGTAGAATCCCGCGATTGTTGACACGGATGTTGTATAGTCAATACGGTCGTCTGCTCGGCAGAAGAATGCCCCTTTCCTCTGCGCCGAGACACCGCTGCCGCAGCCCACGCACTGCGGAGACCGCTAAATATCCGTACCGGCTCAGCAAACACATCCAACTTGCCATGAAATTGACACTTTCCCGCCGCACCGAACGCCTGACCAGCTCTCTCATTCGCGACATCCTACAGATCACCCAGCGCCCCGGTGTAATTTCCTTCGCGGGCGGCCTGCCTGCGGAAGAGCTGATGCCGAGCCTGAATTTTGCAGAATGCGCTACCGAGTCCCGGCAGTACGGCCCCAGCGAGGGAGAAACGACCCTGCGGGAACTGATCGCACGGGGACTTTCTACCCTAGGGCTCGCGAGCACGGCAGAGCACGTGCTGGTGACCAGCGGCTCTCAGCAAGGTATCGATCTGGTGGGCAAACTGTTCATCGACGAAGGCACCCCAGTGTTGCTAGAGTCGCCGACTTATTTGGCGGCACTACAGTGCTTCCGGGTCTATGGCTCGGAATTTTACGGCCTGCCCCTGTACTCCAACGGCATCGATCCTGACGAGCTTAAAGCAGCTATCGTTTGCCACCGGCCCGCGTTCGTCTACCTCATCCCCAGCTTTCAGAATCCCTCGGGATGCTGCTACAGCGACGAAGTGCGACGCGCCGTAGCGGCAGTACTGGATGAAACCGAAACTCCGCTAGTGGAAGACGATCCGTATCGGGATTTGGTATACGCCCCCTGTGAGCGCACCCCGGTTTGCGCCTATCTGGAGCGCGCGCCCTGGGTCTACCTCGGCAGCTTTTCCAAGATCACTGCTCCGGGTTTGAGAGTCGGCTATTTGGCATCTTCGCCGGCGCTGTTCCCGTGGTTCGTCCGCCTCAAGCAATCTAGCGACCTCCATACCAGCCGGATAGGCCAGAACTGGCTCGCTCGGTTCATCGCTTCGGACACCTTCGAACACCACCTGGCACATATGAACCACGTCTACGCGGAACGGCGAAATACCATGCAGGCCGCACTTCAACTGCGCTTCGAAGGCATTGCCGAATGGCGGGCACCTGCCGGTGGCTTGTTTTTCTGGCTCCGATTGACTCGGGACATCGACACACTGGCCTTATTGAAAACAGCGCTGAACCACGACGTCGCCTTCATGCCGGGCGAACCCTTCTTCCCCGTCCCCGATCTGCGCTACCCGTCTTTAAGGCTAAATTTCAGCCATGCGACACCGGAAAAAATCGATCGAGGCATAGCAATGTTGTCCGACGTTCTTAGCGAATGCATCGAGCAAGCCACACTCAATCCACGAATACGGGTCGGCTGATGAGCACTCGCCGCATCGTTTCGCAGACGGGCCTTGCCTTGACACCTAAGGGGCCGACATCTACCATGGATGGGTTTTTTGTTTTGCGGGCGCGACGATAACAACTCCATGAATGATCAAGCCATTTCGCCCCCAGCCCCCGCCGATCTCAGCAACGCCCGCGAGATTTTCGCCGGGATTCGGAGCCTCGTCGACGTCGAAACTGCCGCGGTCGACAGCTTGATTCTGCGCGAACTGCACTCCGATGTCGTGCTGATCAACCAAATCGGGCAATACATCGTCGGAAGCGGCGGCAAGCGTCTGCGGCCGATGCTGCATCTGCTCTCCGCTAAAGCCCTGGGATATGCCGGCGAGCATCACATCACTCTGGCAACGGTCATCGAATTCATCCACACAGCAACACTGCTGCACGACGATGTCGTCGACGAGTCATCGCTGCGTCGGGGCCAGGATTCAGCGAATGCATTGTGGGGCAACTCGGCCAGCGTGCTAGTCGGCGATTACCTGTATTCCCGCTCCTTCGAACTCATGGTGCGCGTTCAGAACATGCGAGTGATGGACATCATTTCGCACACCACTACCGCTATCGCCGAAGGAGAAGTGTTGCAGCTGCTCAATTGCAACAACCCCTCCACCGATGAACGGCAGTATCTGGACGTCATTTCTCGCAAAACTGCAATCCTGTTCAGCGCAGCCGCCCAGCTTGCCGCTGTACTCGTCGGCGCCCCGCCCGAAATCGAGGAATCCCTGAAAAACTATGGCACCTATCTAGGCATGGCTTTCCAGCTCAAAGACGATGTATTGGACTACAAGGCCAATCCGGAAGAGTGGGGGAAGAATTTGGGAGACGATCTCGCCGAGGGCAAACCGACCTTACCGTTAATCTACGCCTTGTCCCAATCCACCGGAGAAGATGCCGCCATGCTGCGGCACGCGGTGGAAAATGGCGAGAGGGACGACTTCAAAAAAGTGTACGCGGTCATTGAGTCTACCGACGCAATTTCGTATACTGAGCGGCGAGCCGGAGATGCGGCAAACAAAGCCATAGAACAGCTTAAATTCCTCCCCGAGAGCGAGTATAAGTCTGCATTGATCACTCTAGCGCGGTTTGCGGTTAATCGCGGCTACTGATTAGAAGTCTATCGCAATATTTCGGGGTGTAGCTCAGCCTGGTAGAGCACTGCTTTCGGGAGGCAGTGGCCGGAGGTTCGAATCCTCTCACCCCGACCAGTAAAATCAAGCAGTTACCCCGCACTATCCAGATCGATCAAAGTCACAGCGTGACTAAATCGTGACCGATTCCCCTCTAGCACCTTAACAGCAGCTCTCACGTTTTCCGGTGAGAGGTGAGCATACCGCATCGTTACCCTGATATCGGAATGCCGCAGAAGCTCGGCGACTTCCCGAATCGATACCCCACCCTGCACCAACCAAGCCGCACAAGTATGACGCAAGTCATGAGGGTGAAAGTCATGTATCCCCGCCCTCTTGCAAGCGCCCGCGAATGCCGTCCGAATCGACCCGATCCGTGCCCCGTCATCATGCGAGAATACCCAAGGCGATCCCGGACAATAGGAAGCCCGAAAACGAGCGCGTGATAAAATTGCCTCACGAGCCTCACTGTTAAACGGCACGCTTCCAAGCTTTCCATTCTTCTGGTTAGTCGCACCGAGGTAGACCAGGTTCGCCCCCAGGTCTACCCGGCTCCATTCTAGACCGAGCATTTCGCCTTTCCGCATTCCGGTATGAAGCCCAAGCCGGAGGAAATCCGCCAGATGTACCGCCTTCGGTTCATTCCTTGCGGTTTCAATCAAACACGCTGCTTCGTCGCGAGTAATCCACCGAATCCGGCCTTCCGGTTCCTTCAGCTTTCGACCGATAAACGGGTTAGGGACATTCCACTCCAGCTCTCGCCTGGCCCAATTCAAAGCAGCCCGAAATAAACCAATTTCCTTATTAATCGTAGCAGCCGCTACACCGTCACCTTGCCGTTTAACGATGTAACCTCTCACGTCAGCGGCAGTAAGACTACCGAGCTCACGTCCTTGGAAAATCGGAAAGAGCCGCTTAACCGAGTACTCATCGCGCGCCCTACTCCGTTTTTCCTGGCTTGGCCCGTCAAGGTAGGCAAGCATCAATTCCCCGAAGGTCCGTGCCGGCTGTTCTTCCCAGTGCTTTTGCCGGTGAACCTCGAGCTTCCACTTTGCTTCGATGGCAACAGCTTCTTTTCGGTCTTCAGTCCCAGTCGGGCGCCTAATTCGGCGTCCGCCTGAGTCGACATACGACGCCCACCAAATGGGACTATCTTTTCGTTTGTAAGGCATGTGATGTTCTCCTTTAGCACATGCCCCGCGCAGGGCTGATTATGCGGGGTCTGGATTTGACCTGCCACCCAAGCCTGAATGGA
>JAQTYA010000023.1 GCA_028688525.1 Methylococcus sp.
TTGCATGCGCGGGCTCAAGCCCCCGAAGCCACAGTCCCAGGCCGGCGCGCGGCGGATGGCGATACTCTGCTTGCCGTGCTCCAGCCTGCGCAGCGCCCACCAGGCCGCCGCCATGGCCAGAAGCACCAGCGGGGCCGAATAGGACGCAGTACTGATGCCGCCCGGTGTCAGCCACAGCCAGCCTTGGGCGGAGGCGCTGTTCAGCGTGTCGCCGAGCAACTGGCGGGTGACGGGGCGCATGGCATCCAGCACCCAGGTCGGCAGAACGCCCAGCAGCAGGCACAGGCCGGCCAGCAGGCCTGGCGCCCACAGCATGCCGCGGTGGGACACCTCGCGCGCATGGGCGGCATGGCGTCCGCGCGGCTGGCCGAGGAAGGCGATGCCGTAGAGTTTGACGAAACAGGCCCCGGCTACGGCGGCGGTAAACGCCAGTACCGCAGCGGCCACCGAGATCATGGCCCGCACGATGCCGTTGTCGATGACCGAAGCCGCCTGCAAGGCCGCCTGGAAGGTCAGCCATTCCGATACGAAGCCGTTCAGCGGCGGCAGTCCGGCGATGGCTACGCAGCCCAGCAGGAACAGCGCCGCGGTGACCGGCATGCGCTTGATCAAACCGCCCAAGCGTTCCAGTTCGTGCCGGTGGGTCTGGTGGACCACCGATCCGGCGACCAGGAACAGCAGGTTCTTGAACAGCGAGTGGTTGAGGACGTGATACAGGGCGGCGACCAGGCCGATCAGCCCGAGCTGCACATGGCCCTTGCCGATAAAAATCATGGACAGGCCGATGCCGATAAACACAATGCCTAGGTTCTCGATCGAAGAATAGGCGAGCAGCCTTTTCAGGTCGTTCTGGACCACGGCGTAGAGGATGCCCAGCACCGCTGAACCGGTGCCCAGCAGCAGCGTGATCACGCCCCAATACCATTGCACGTCGCCCAGCAGGTCGAAGGCGAAGCGCAGCAGCCCATAGACTGCCATCTTCAGCATCACGCCGCTCATCAGTCCGGAGATATGCGCCGGTGCGGCCGGATGGGCTTCCGGCAGCCAGGCGTGGAGCGGCACAAGCCCCGCTTTCATGCCGAAGCCGGTGAGCGCCAGCAGGAAGGCGATGGTGCCCCACATCGGCGCCACATGCGTTTCGCGCCAAGCGTCGAAGGCGAAGCTGTGCGACACCGCGGCCAGTACGCCGAACGCCAGGATGATCGCGATGGCCCCGACCTCGCCCATCAGCAGATAGAGGAAGGCCGCCTTGCGGTGCGAGGCATGCTCGTGCTGGTAGACCACGAGGAAATAGCTCGAAACCGTCATGGCCTCCCAGGCGATGACGAAGAAATACGCGTCGTCCGCCAGCAACACGCCTTCCATGCCGGCGACGAACAGGCCGGTAAACCCTCCCAATGCGCCGAAGGAATACTGGCCCGCGAACTGGCGGGTGTAGCCGGAGCCGTAGATTCCGGCAGCGATGACTCCCAGGCCTAGGACGAGGAAAAAGAAGGCTGACACGGTATCGAAGCGCACGTGCCAACGCAGCCAGGGCAGCCCGAACGGCAGTTGATCGACGACTACCGTACCGGCATAAAGTTGGGCGGCCCCGGCGATGACCGCCAATCCTCCCGAAGCCGTCAGCAGAATGAAGACCAGGCGCCGCCAGGCATGCGGAAGGCGGTGCGGGGCAAGTCCCGTCTTTGCCGGCTGCAGAGCTCGAGGGAAGAAGGAGGCAACGACGCCCAAGCTTCCCCTATATTCGCCCGCCAGCGCCAGCAGGCCGGACAGTAGAGCCAGCGCCACCGAGGCATAGGCCAAAAACAACGTCATGATCGATCCTCGAATGGCAGCGTTGTTCAGATTGAGCGACTTTCGTGCCAAATTTGGAATATACGCCAAGGTATTGTTATGTCGATCTGTTTCGACGGGTCATCGGTCCAATGCTGGTGGTGCTGACGAGGTGGCGGGTTGCTATGAACCTCTGTTGCGGGGCTTTTGCAACGTGCGTACGGCAGGTCCGGATAAGCGGATTGCGCGGGCTGTGCGCAAAGGGCACACTGAATGGCGTTCGTCGCCTAGAGGGAAATAGCCGTGGCCCTTGCCCAAGTATTTCTATCCGTGAACCCGTATGAATCGCTCTTGGCCCTGCCCGACAATCTGATCGGCGAAATCATCGGCGGCGAGCTTTACACCCAGCCGCGGCCTACGGGACCGCACAGTCTGGCCGAAGCTGGACTGACTCTCGAGCTGGGAGGGCCTTTCGGAAAAGGCCGAGGCGGCCCCGGCGGCTGGTGGATACTGCCCGAGCCCGAGCTGCATTTCGTTCGAGACGCCGAGGTTGTAGTGCCGGATCTTGCCGGCTGGCGCCGCGAGCGCATGCCTGCGTTACCGGAGGATCACCGTTTCGAAGTGGTGCCCGACTGGGTCTGTGAAATTCTCTTGCCCGGCACGGCGAAAAAAGACCGCGCTATCAAGCTACCTTTGTACGCACACCGCGGCGTCGCTCATGCCTGGTTGGTCGATCCGCTGGCGCGTACCCTGGAAGGCTTGGAACTGCGCGGCGGCTCCTGGCTGCTGCTCGGCACCTTCAGGGACGACGACCCGATCTGTCTGGCGCCGTTCGACGCCGTGACGTTTTCCCTGGCCGAGCTATGGACTTAAAGGAGTACTGTGTGAGATTCCGGCTATCTCGAATGTTATTGCCGACGTTTCTGATCCTGGCTGGCTGTGCCGGGTCGGAAGAAAAGGTGGAAACCATAGAACAATTGCTTGCCGCATCCGGGTTCCAGATTTTTTACGCTCAAACGCCGCAACAGCAGACCAACCTCAAGGCGATCCCTCAGCGTCAGCTGGTGTCGCACCAGGTGGACAAGAAGCTGACTTATCTCTACGCCGACGCCGATCATTGCGACTGTGTCTATGTCGGCGATCAAGCCGCCCAAAATCGCCTCCGGCAACTCGCTGCCGAAAAGACGCAGGTCGACTGGCAGGTCGAAGCTGCCGAACTGCGGCTCAATTGGACCATGAATCCGGCGGTGTGGGGCGGGATGTATCCTTAGCTGCAGGCAGAATTTTTCCGGCCCCTTTGTCTTCTAGCTCCAGCAGACTAAGCTATAAGCTCAATCGTGGAACAAGCTGCCGGGAGCCTGTGCCATCGCGGCGGGCACCATCCGGAGGCATGGTTTTCGACAAGCATACGCTGCCCTATCGTTAATCTCCGACCCTATGCGCCTCAGCCAAACGGAAATCCATGCCATCAAGCAGACCGCTCAAGAGGTTTTCGGTGCCGGCGTGGAAGTGATCCTGTTCGGCAGCCGTACTGATGACAGCAAAAAAGGCGGCGACATCGATTTGTACATCAAAGACGGAGTGGGTCAGGACTTGGCGCACAAAATCCGTTTCCAGCTCGCCCTAGAGCAAAAAATCGGCGAACAAAAAATAGATGTGGTCTTTGCCCAGGACAGCTCCCGTGTAATAGAGCGGGAAGCGACGGCAAAAGGGATGGTTTTGTGATCAGCCACAAGATCGACAAGCTCATTGGAGGGTGCGACAAGCATTTGCTGCTAAGCGCAGCGGCCTACTCGCGGCTTACCGAAGAGGACATCGAACATATCGACCAGTTCCTGTTCCGCTTCGCTAAACTGCAAGACGCTATCGGTGAAAAACTATTTGTCTTGTTTTTGGAGTTTCTACAGGAGCCCAACCCAAAAAGTAAACCCTATATCGACCTCCTCAAAAGACTGGAGCAACGGGGCTGGCTGGAGGATAAGAACGTAGGGCTGAAATTGCGCAAAATTAGAAATATCATCGCGCACCAGTACGAAGACGAGCCCGGTCAGGTAGCGGAAACACTCAATGCAATGTATGACAATAGAGTGGCGCCGGAGAGTATCTATAATCGGCTTAAAACCCGCTATTCGCGTGTATTCGGTAAAACCGTATGAGCATGAAAGCTGTGATCCTTGCCGGCGGATTCGGCACCCGGATCAGTGAAGAATCACACCTCAAACCCAAGCCCATGATCGAAATCGGCGGTCGGCCGATTCTTTGGCATATCCTCAAAATCTATTCGCACTACGGGATTAACGATTTCGTCATTTGCTTAGGATACAAGGGCTATATCATCAAAGAGTATTTCGCCAATTATTTTCTGCACATGTCCGATGTGACGTTTGATATGGCGCGCAATCAGATGGAGGTTCATCAAAAATACGTGGAGCCGTGGCGTGTTACGTTGGTTGATACGGGGCCGGATACAATGACTGGTGGGCGTCTAAAGCGAGTTCGTTCCTATGTCGGCGACGACACATTCTGTTTTACCTACGGGGATGGTGTCAGCGACGTCCCCATAGATAAATTGATAGCCTTTCATCGTAGCCATGGACGCCCAGCCACGGTCACAGCAATTCAGCCACCAGGTCGCTACGGATCGCTTAATATCCAAGCTAATCAGGTGCTCAATTTTCAGGAGAAGCCTGATGGTGACGGCGCGTGGATTAACGGAGGATATTTCGTTCTGGAGCCGTCCATATTCGATGCAATTGAAGGCGATTCGACGAGCTGGGAAGATGGCCCTCTGCAGCATATGGCGGGAAAGGGGGACTTAATGGCCTTCGAACACGGGGGATTCTGGCAACCCATGGACACGCTCCGCGACAAAAATTCTTTGGAAGAACTGTGGACCAGCGGCCAAGCGCCTTGGAAGGTATGGAAGTGAGTTCGGCTTTTTGGACCGGAAAACGAGTTTTTCTCACCGGTAACACCGGTTTCAAAGGCAGTTGGCTCTCGCTTTGGCTGCAACAGCTTGGTGCAGAAGTAACGGGATACGCTCTGGCTCCGTCCACTACCCCTAACTTATTCGAATCCGCGCAGGTAGCGGACGGTATGGTCAGTCATATCGCCGATATTGGAGATTACTCCAAATTGGTCGGCGCGTTGCGGAATGCCCGGCCGGATATTGTATTCCATTTGGCAGCCCAGCCACTGGTGAGAGAGAGCTACCGGAATCCGTTGGGTACGTTCTCCATCAATGTGATGGGCACGGCGCACGTCCTTGAGGCAATACGACAGTCCACGAGCGTTCGGGTCGCGGTGATGATCACGACCGACAAGGTCTATCGAAACAATGAATGGTTCTGGCCCTATCGTGAAGAGGATGTCCTCGGAGGCCATGATCCCTATAGCGCGAGTAAGGCCGCGAGCGAGGTCGTCATTACTAGTTATAGGGATGCTTTTCTGACGGTTCAGGGAATCGCAGTCGCCTCGGCCCGCGCTGGCAACGTCATCGGAGGCGGAGACTGGTCGGAGGATCGTCTTATTCCTGATGCCGTGCGGGCTTGGAGTACCCAACAGACTCTGCCCATCCGCCGTCCCGATGCAATACGTCCCTGGCAACACGTCCTGGAGCCGTTGTCGGCCTATCTACGCCTAGCCGAGCGGCTTTGGAATGAGCCCAAATTAGCTGGAGCATACAATTTTGGTCCCCATACCCACGAGGCCGCGACCGTCAGGCAAGTCGTAACCTATGCACAAACTGCATACGGGGCGGGGGAGGTAGCCTGGGGAGAAGGGACGGATGGACCGCACGAAGCAGGCTGGCTGGCATTGGAAATTGCCAAGGCGAGGAACCTGCTCGGAGTTGAGCCGCGTTGGGATTTGGCCCATGCTGTCTCCCGCACGATGCATTGGTATCGCCGCCAAAACGAAGGCGAGGCGGCCCGCCGGCTTTGCGAAGACGACCTTGCCGCCTATACCACTGCCTAAGACCAGCACTCATACCAGTATGATGACTCGCTTCACTCGCCTCGACACCCCACTTGCCGGCCTTGCGCTCATCCAGCGCCATCCCATCGGTGACCACCGCGGGTACCTGGAGCGCTTGTTTTGCAGCGAAGAGCTGGAGGAACTGTTGCAAGGCCGTTCGATCGTCCAAATCAACCATACCTATACGGCAAAGGCCGGTACTGTTCGAGGCATGCATTTTCAACATCAGCCTCACGCAGAGATGAAGGTGGTTACCTGCCTGCGCGGCGAAATTTTTGATGTCGCCGTCGACTTACGCCAGGGCTCACCAACCATGCTGCACTGGCACGCCGAGCGCCTCAGCGCCGACAACCACCGTTCTTTACTCATTCCGGAAGGTTTCGCTCATGGCTTTCAAACCCTCACTGACGATTGCGAGCTGATTTATTTGCATACGGCGGCGTACCAACCTCAGGCCCAAGCTGGGCTAAATCCCCTAGATGAACGGCTAGCTATCGCTTGGCCACTGCCAGTTGCCGACATGTCTGATCGCGACCGTTGCCACGGGATGATCGGCGAGGATTTTGCAGGTATAGCACTATGAATTGCCGCCATTGCCATGCCCCGCTGGAGCATATCTTTCTCGATCTGGGTTTCGCCCCGCCCTCCAACGCCTATCTGAACGCTGCCGATCTCAAAGCCCCGGAACTGTATTTCCCGCTCAAGCTATACGTCTGTGAGCACTGCTGGCTGGTGCAGACCGAGGACTACGCCAAGGCCGATGCCCTGTTCTGTTCCGACTACGCTTACTTCTCCTCCGTCTCGCAGAGCTGGCAGGACCACGCGGCGCGCTACGTGAATACGATCAGCAAGCGGCTGGAGCTTGGTCCGTCCAGTTTCGTGGTTGAAGTCGCCTCCAACGACGGCTACCTGCTGAAAAATTTCGTCGCCACCGGCATTCCCTGCCTAGGCATCGAACCTACCGCTAGCACCGCGGAAGCGGCCGAAGCGCTCGGCATCCCGGTGTTGAGAGAATTCTTCGGGAAGAAACTAGGAGAGCGGCTCGCGGCGGAAGGCCGACAAGCCGACCTGATTCTGGGCAACAACGTCTATGCCCATGTGCCCGACATCAACGACTTTACCGCAGGGCTCAAGGCCATGCTCAAGCCGGGCGGCACGGTTACCTTGGAATTTCCCCATCTTATGCGGCTCATCGAACACAGCCAGTTCGACACCGTCTACCATGAACATTTCTCCTACCTGTCGCTATATACGGTAAGTCGTATCTTCGCCGAAGCGGGTCTGCGCGTTTGGGATGTGGAAGAACTGGATACTCACGGCGGTAGCCTTAGGGTCTATGGCTGCCACGCTGCCGACTCCCGTCGCGACAGCGAAGCGGTTGCGGCCCTGATTGCCGAAGAAGATCGGTGGGGATTGCGTGAACGTGTTACGTATACTGAATTCCAAGCTCAAGCCGACCGGGTCAAGGATGATTTGCTGGGGTTTCTCATCGAGCAGAAGCGCGCTGGAAAGCGGGTCGCCGCCTACGGTGCCGCCGCCAAGGGCAACACCTTGCTGAACTATGCCGGCGTCAAACCCGATCTGCTGCCCTACGTTTGCGATGCCGCACCGTCCAAGCAAGGCAAGTTTCTCCCCGGCTCGCATATTCCCATCCTGGCGCCGTCAGCCTTGGCCGAGCTCAAGCCGGATTGGGTGTTGATCCTGCCTTGGAACATCGCCGACGAGGTGAGGGTACAGCAACCCCTCGTTCAGCAATGGGGCGGGCGTTTTGTCACCGCCGTACCTGAATTGAGATATCCGGGGTGAAGCGGCATGACCGCGCATGACGGGTCCTACAAGCACATATTCTCCCACGCCCAAATCGTGGAAGACCTGCTGCGCGGATTCGTGCATGAAGACTGGGTGGCCCAGATCGACTACAGCAGCCTGGAAAAGGTGGGCGGCAGCTACGTCACCGACGACCTGCGCGAGCGGGAAGACGACATCATCTGGCGGGTGAGGTTCAAGGGCGAATGGCTGTATGTCTACCTGCTCATCGAGTTTCAAAGCCGCAGCGATCCCTGGATGGCGCTGCGCATCCTGGTGTATACGGGATTGCTGTATCAGGACTTGGTGAAAAGCGGCCAGATCGTGGCGCCGAACAAGCTGCCCCCGATCTTTCCCGTCGTGGTTTACAACGGCGAAAGCCCCTGGCGGGCCGCCTGCGAAGTGGCCGAATTGATCGAGCCGGCGGGGCTCAGTGTCTGGCGTCCCAGTCAGCGCTACTTCCTGCTGGACGAGGGACGGGTGAGCGAGCCTGAATTGGCCCGAGCGGACAACTCGCTGGCCGAAATCATCCGGCTGGAATCCAGTCCGGAACCCGAAGCCATGCGGCACATCATCGGCCGGCTGACCCAACGGCTGAGGGAACCCCGTTATGATAGCCTCCGGCGGGCCCTGGTCGTCTGGATCAACCGGGTGGTACTCAAACGGCTCGTGCCCGGTGAAAGCATCCCCGAAGCAACCGAATTACAGGAGATCGATACCATGCTAGCCGAACGCGTCGTCGAATGGACAGAAAAGTGGAAGCGAGAAGGCCTTGAGCAAGGACGTCAGCAAGGGCGTCAGCAAGGCCGTCAGGAAGGGCATCAGGAAGGGCGTCAGGAAGGAATTCAGGAAGGAATTCAGGAAGGAATTCAGGAAGGTATTCAGGAAGGTATTCACCAAGGCCGAACCCAAGGCGAAATCGCGCTGTTGCGCCGGCAACTGACCCGCCGCTTCGGCCCCCTGCCGGCATGGGCGGAGGTCCGTTTGGCCCAGGCCAGCACCGAACAGTGCGAAATCTGGGCGGATCGCCTCTTGGAAGCCGATAGTCTGGAAGCCGTGTTGGGATCGGTCGACTGAATACATTGCCGTCACGTCTGAAACGGCGGTTCATATGCGACTGACCTCCGCCCAAGCGCAAACTATCCAAAACACGGTGAACCGCGTGCTAGGCGTGCCGAACCGGGTACGGCTCTTCGGTTCGCGCGTCGACGATACGCTAAGCGGTGGCGACATCGACCTGCTGATTGAAACCGAAGCGGTGCTGCCCAACCGGGCCGAAGCGCTCTGCCGCCTGCATGGCGCCTTGATCATGGCTATGGGCGACCGCAAGATGGATATTCTGCTGAAAGATGCCCGCACGGCTGAAGCGCCCATCTTTGAGATTGCCCGACGCACGGGGGTCTTGCTATGAGCTTCAGTTACTTGCCGGAACAGGCGGAAAACGCCTGCCGCGTCCTGGAACTTGCAAGAAAAAAGGCGGTGCACTTTGCTTGCACTCATCGCACCTTGTTTGCTCAAACCATCGATCTGAAGTTGGTGCAATCGCTTACGAAAAATGTAGGGTGGGTTAGGCGCGTGGCGCCATGCCCGCGAAGACCATTGATGGTTCCGCGCGCCGTAACCCACCGTTCAATGCCTGATCTGGTAGACGAATGAACTCCCGCATCCATTACACCAAACCCTCGATCACCGAGCTGGAAATAGCCTATGCCACCGATGCCGCAACCAATGGTTGGGGTGATCGGTGCTACGAATACATCGCGCGTTTTGAAGAAGCTTTCAAGGCGCATCTGGGCGTTAAATATGCCATTGCCACTTCAAGCTGTACCGGTGCGTTACACATGGGGCTTGCTGCGTTAGGTATCGGGCCAGGCGATGAAGTCATTCTGGCAGATACCAACTGGATAGCCTCTGCAGCGCCCATTACTTACCTAGGGGCTAAGCCCGTGTTCGTCGACATTCTGCCCGACTCTTGGTGCATCGACCCGGCATTGGCCGAAGCCGCCATCACTCCCCATACGAAGGCGATCATAGCCGTGCATCTCTACGGCAATCTGTGCGAGATGGATGAACTGCTGAGGATCGGCGAACGCCATGGCATCCCCATTATTGAAGATGCCGCCGAGGCCATCGGCTCGATCTACCATGGCAAGCGAGCAGGCTCCATGGGCAGATTCGGCACGTTTTCCTTCCACGGGACAAAAACCCTCACCACCGGCGAGGGCGGCATGTTCGTCACGAACGATGATGATCTATATGAAACCGTGCTGACCCTTTCCAATCACGGCCGGGCGCGGTGGCAGACTAAGCAGTTTTGGCCCGATATGGTGGGCTTTAAATATAAGATGTCGAATATTCAGGCCGCCATAGGCTGTGCTCAGATGGAGCGGATCGAAGAGCTGACTGCTCGCAAGCGGGAGATTTTCCATTACTATCGTGCCCGCTTAGCAGCGCTGCCAGGCGTAACTATGAATCCTGAGCGCTCGGGTACCGTGATTAGTGCCTGGATGCCTAATGTGGTCTTTACGCCGGACACTGGTGTTACCCGTGAGCGGTTGCAGGTCACCTTTGCACAGGCTGATATAGACGCACGCGTCTTCTTCTGGCCACTGAGTTCACTACCGTCCTTCAAACCGGTATCAGCGAACCGTAATGCATGGGATATCCCCGGACGCGCCTTCAATCTCCCGAGTTTTCACGAGATATCAGATGAGCAACAACATCGCGTAATAGACGGGATTTTGGCGTGCCTGTAGAAAATTGGAATTGAAATGAACTTCGACGAAATTAAACGTTACTGGAATCAGCGGGCAACGACCGACACTAGTGTGCAGTCAACCACTCAGGATGCCTATCTGCGTGAGATAGAGTATCGGGCGTTGGCGGATCGTATTGGATGTGCTGTGCCTGCCCGCATTGCTGATGTGGGGTGTGGAGACGGGAGAACTACCGCACGTCTGGCAACGCGCTTTCCAATGACTGAATTTATTGGTTTTGATTACTCTTCTTCGATGATTGAAAATGCGCGCTGTGTCCATGCCGACCAAGGTACTAATTTACGTTTCGAGCAATCTGACGTTTGTGAGGGAGTGCCGGGGCGTTTCAACCTGATCTACACGACGCGTTGTCTTATCAATCTACCCAGCTGGCATCTGCAAAAAGGCGCCATTGCTAGTATTCACTCGGCACTGAATAGCGGAGGAAGTTACCTGATGGTGGAGAATTTTGTGGAGGGCCATGAGAGCTTCAACCGGGTGCGGCGAGACTTTGGGTTGCCAGAGATCACCGTGCGCGACCATAACCTCTTCTTTGTTCGTGATGCGCTCCTTGAGTATGTGAGCGAGCTCTTCGATGTGGAGGAGGAAGTGAACATTAGTAGTGCCTATTATTTGGTAAGTCGGGTGATTTATTCGCGCATTTGTATCGAGTCCGGAAAACAGCCTGATTACTTCGACGACCACCACCGCCTTGCTGCTGAGCTACCATTCTGTGGGGAGTTCGGGCCGGTTCGTCTGGTTTCTTTAAAAAAGAAATAGGAATTTAACCGTGAATCATCAAGATCAGGTTGCGGCCAAGATCAAGAGTCTAAGTTCGGATTTACAGCTTCGGCGGAACTCGGTCGACTGGGTTATTGATTCGGCACGTTACTGCTATTCGTATAACTTCTCGTGGTTAGGACGCCCCATCATCCAATACCCCCAAGACATGGTGGCGATGCAGGAGCTCATCTGGCAGGTCAAACCCGATTTGATCATCGAGACCGGCATTGCCCATGGCGGATCGCTGATCATGAGCGCTTCCATGCTGGCCCTCTTGGACTATTGCGAGGCGGTCGAGGCAGGTAAACCGCTCGACCCGCAAGCCACACGACGCCGTGTGCTGGGTATCGACATCGACATTCGCGCCCACAACCGCGCCGCCATCGAAGCTCACCCGATGTCACACCGCATCGACATGATCCAGGGCTCTTCCATTGCCCAGGAAACCATTGCCCAGGTACATGAATATGTCCAAGGCTATGAGCGGATACTGATCTGCCTGGATTCCAACCATACCCATGAGCACGTACTGGCTGAACTGGAAGCCTATGCGCCATTAACCAGCCAGAACAGCTATTGCATCGTGTTCGATACCATCGTCGAAGACCTGCCTGACGAAATGTTCCCTGATCGACCCTGGGGCAAGGGTAACAACCCTAAAACCGCCGTGTGGGAGTATCTGCGCCGTTTGCAGGAGGAAGGCCGCCAAGCCTCGGACGGGGCGCCACTTCGATTTGAAATCGACAAGATGATCGAGAGCAAACTGCTGATTACGGTCGCCCCGGACGGATATTTGCGGCGGGTGAAGTAGAGAACGCGGTATGCCAACCATCAGCATGTTTTACGGCATTTTGGTATTGATGTATTTTCGCGATATTGCTCGTCATCACCTGCCCCACATTCATGTGCGATATCAGGGTGTGGAAGCTGCGATGTCGATTGAGGACGGGTCGATTCTTGACGGGCAATTGCCGCCCAAGCAGCTCAAAATGGTTCAGGCATGGATTGAGATTCATAAGGAAGAGTTGTATGTTGATTGGGAGTTGGCTGTCAATGGCGAAAAGCCGTTCCGAATTGCTCCCCTCCAGTGAGGTAGCTTATGTTATTAGATGTAATTTCCGTCCAGCCTCAGCCTGGATTTAAATTAGACCTTGAGTTTCAAAACGGGGAACGTCGCCAGTTTGACGTTCGACCGCTACTTTCCATGAAGCCATGGAACCGCATTGCTTCACCTGCTCTCTTTAATCTAGTTCGTGTTGAATACGGTACCGTGGTGTGGCCTGATGATGTCGACATCGCCCCTGAGACGCTATACGACCAATCGGTTCCTCTTGCCGAGTAGGTTGTGGGTATGCCTGAAGAAATGTTCCCCGATCGGCCCTGGGCCAACGGCGACAACCCCAAGACTGCCGTCTGGGAGTATCTCCTCCGCTTGCGGGAGGAAGGACGTCAGGCTAGGGACGGGAACCCGCTTCGCTTCGAGATCGACAAGATGGTCGAAAACAAGCTGCTGATTACCGCCGCTCCGGACGGGTATTTGCGGCGGGTCTGACAAACAGAATTCGACCTTGTGTAGGCCGCGATGCCGACAATCAGCATGTTTTATGGAATATTGGTAGCGATGTATGTTTTGGATACGGATAAGCATCATCATCCCCATATTCATATTCGCTACAATGACTTCAAGGCGGTGCTGCGTATCCCGGATGGAGAGTTGTTGGAGGGAGAACTTCCAGGGCGACAGATGAAGCTCGTGCAAGCGTGGGTCGAACTGCACCAGGATGAACTGATGGCGGATTGGCACTTGGCGAGCACGGGGCAGACGCCTTTCAAGATAGACCCTTTGCGTTAAGGTGACGTTCGTGACTCCCGATGTGATCTCAGTCAAGGCAAAACCCGGCTATATCATCGAAGCTGAATTTTCCGATGGCCAAATCCGGCGTTTCGACATGGGGCCGTATCTGCACTATCCAGCCTTTGCAGGGCTGAAAAATGACGGTTTGTTCATGCGTGTGCACGTCGTGAATGGTGTTGTTGTGTGGGACGACGAAATCGATCTTTCGCCGGATACCCTGTATTTACGCGGCGTGCATGTCAAACGAGACTGCTATTAGATGATCGAGAACAAACTGTTGATTACCGTCGCTCCGGACGGCTACCTGAAACGGGTTTGAGCGACCGATGCGCCTGACGGAATGGCAGAAATCGGTCATCCGCGAAGCGGGCTTGCGCCACTTCGGAGTGGTGCCGTGGCTGTTTGGCTCGCGTCTGGACGATGAAAAGCGCGGTGGCGACATCGACCTGTTCATTCCCGGAGATTGGCCGGTCAGCGAATCGGTACGACGGCGGATCAGCTTCTGCGCGGAATTGCGCCGCCGCCTCGGCGACCGGAAAATCGACGTGCTGGTGGAAAGCAGCCATTCCGCACCCGTTCAAGACGCCGCCAAGGCGCAAGGCCGGCCCGTATGAGATCGCTGGACGAGTTGCTCAGCGAATGCAGCCTCCAATGCTCGCCCTGAGTGAGGCTATGGCGCGCTGCCCCCGCCCGCTACAAGCCCGCCATTTCACGCCCCGCGATCCCGATCTGGTCGCGGCCTTGGACCAATTCGCCTACCGTTTTGCCAAACTGCAGGATGTGATGGGCGCGCATCTTTTCCGGCGCTTCGCGCTGGACGTACCGCGCGAGCCAGTGGAATCGCGTCCCATGCTCGATATTCTCAACCTGCTGGAACGCTACCGCTATTTGCCCTCCGCCGATCGCTGGCAGGAAATCCGGGAGGTCCGTAGTCAAATTGCCCATGAATACGCGTTGAATCCAGACGAATTGGCGGCAACCCTGGAAATCGCCTTCGAGATGGTTGGCGAAATGTCCGCTATCCTCGCTACGCTGCAAACACGCCAGACGCCGCCATGTCCCTAAAGAAAAACGTCATCGCCAACTACCTGGGCCAGGGCTGGACTTCTCTAATGAATCTAGTCTTCATCCCACTCTATATTCAATATCTAGGGGTGGAAGCTTATGGTCTGATTGGTGTTTTTGTTTTGTTGCAGACATGGTTGCAATTACTCGACATGGGTATGACGCCGACTGTGAGTCGGGAAATGGCGCGCTATAAAGGGGGGGTGCATAGCTCGCAATCAATTCGAGACTTGCTGAGAACCGTAGAAACTATGGCCTTACTAGTGGCGGGACTCATTGCATCTAGTATATTGATATCTTCCGAGTGGCTGGCTAAGAACTGGTTGCATGTGGAAGCCATGCCATTGTCATTAGTCGTTGAGGCATTCTCGATAATGGGTGTAGTGACTGGTTTTCGTTTTGTTGAAAATATTTATCGGAGCAGTCTGGTCGGATTGCAAAGACAGACTCAGCTGAATATGTTGACGAGTCTTATGGCAACTTTAAGAGGCGGGGGGGCTGTAAGCATCCTGGCATGGATCAGTCCTACGTTATACGCTTTTTTTTTATGGCAAGGGTTAATTTCCCTCCTTACCATAGTATCACTGGCGCTTATCACCTATCACGCGCTGCCAAGCGCGTCAAGGAGAGGCCGGTTTTCATTGGACGCGTTAATGAGTATCTGGCGTTATGCGGGAGGCATTTTGGGAATTACCGTTTTGAGCCTGCTGCTTATGCAGGTTGACAAATTGATTCTATCAAGGTTACTGACGTTAAAGGAATTTGGGTATTATTCGCTGGCAGTGGTGGTCGCGGGCGGAATTAATATTTTAGGGGGGCCAATCATACAGGCCTGGTCCCCTCGGCTTTGCGAAGTTGTTGCGTGTGGTGACCAGTATGCTCTCAGCGCAACTTACCATAAAGGCGCGCAGGCAGTTACCGTAGTTGTGGGAAGTACAGCAATAATTATTATTGCCTGTGCGGAAACTATATTGCGACTATGGACAGGCGACGTGGATATTGCCACTAAGGTAGCTCCCATAGTACAGATATTGGCCTTGGGTAATATGCTTAATGCCATGATGTGGATACCTTACCAGACACAACTGGCTTATGGCTGGACAGAACTTACCATTAAAGTCAATACAGTCTCTGTCGCTTTGCTTGTGCCTGCTGTTCTGTGGATAGCCCCTGTTTATGGTCCGGTTGGCGCTGCCTGGATCTGGGTAATATTGAATGCTGGATATTTTTTGATAGGTGTCCATTTTATGTATCGCAAGATTGTGACAACCGAGAAACTTCGTTGGTACTTCTGCGACGTAATATTTCCACTGATCGCAGGCTCATGGGTGGTCATAATTGCACGAAAAATTCCTTTTGGCTTCGAAAGCAGTATTTGTCAGGTAGTAGAAATACTGGCCTTGCTGGCTTTGTCTCTATTGATGATTACATGCGCTGCGATTTTATTTAATGGTCGGCGCGAAAAGAAGAGACTTTGTCTCAAACTGAATTAGCCAAAAGCTCAATAATGAGCGGAAGTTGACCTGTTATGCCATTCGCAAGCACAGAATTTAAAGAGTCCTCTAATGATCGTGCCGTCATGCCGCTCGTGACGATTGGTATTCCCACCTTTAATAGGAGGGGAACGCTTATCAGGGCATTGGAAAGCGCATTGGCTCAAGATTATAAAAATGTTGAAATAATTATTAGCGATAATTGCTCAACGGATGGTACGAAAGATGCCTGTGAACAATGGCAGAAAAAGCATGCCCGCATAAAATATCATCGGAATGAAGTCAACCTGGGTCCCAATGAAAATTTCAAGAAGTGCCTGGAGATGTCTAACGGCGATTTCTTCATGTGGCTTGCAGATGATGATTTTATTGATAATAATTACATTTCGGAATGTTTGGGATTGTTGCTTCGCAATAATGACGTTGTTGTTGCTGGTGGAGTTGCGAAGTTTATCGCCGATGGCTCTGTTATCGGAAAGGGGAGGCGATTTAATATCCTAAGCAGCTCCTCCGTGTTTAGGGTTATATTTTATCTTTGGGGGGTTTATGACAACACGATATTCTATGGATTGTATAGAAAGTCGGTAACAGATAAGAACTTAATGCGTAACTGTTTGGGAGCTGATTGGTTTTACCTTGCTGGTATTTCAGTAAACGGGAAGTTCATGACATCTGGAAACACGCATATATATCGGTCAATTGGGGGGGCTTCGGCGTCTAACTGTGCCATGGTCAGAACTCAAAACCTGCATGTGGCGAATCTATGGTTTCCGGGTACAATGATCGGAATTACCGCGTTAAGTGAGGTTTTGGTTAGTAACCATAATTACAGGAATATATTTTTTATCAAAAGGGTCGCTTTGGCGATAATTCTTTTTTTGATGTTCTTGCTGAGAACCGGGTTTTATGGTGGTGCATTAAGGCTAAGATATAAATTGATGACCACAGTACTCGGAGCGGAAAGATATGAGAGGATGAAGAGACGATTCAAAAAACATGTTTACTCTAAAATCAGCTGAGTGGGGCGCTTTATGGGACCCATCCAGCGCCCTTAGCATCCTAAAAATGGATCGTTCAGATGATCAAGAATATCGTTAGGCGGCTGATTCCGCGGTCCGCAATGGTACATGTGAAGAGGTTCAAAATAGCTCGACTCCGTCGAGAGTACGGGGCCCTTTCTATCCAGGATGCGTTCTCCAAAATCTATGAAGATAATCGTTGGGGCGGGGCTAGGGGGGAATTCGTTTCGGGTTCTGGTTCCATTGGAAAGCCGGCCGATATATATGTTAAGTTTGTTTGTCAATTCATTCGAGACAATAATGTAAACTCGGTGGTAGACCTTGGATGTGGTGATTTTCGAATTGGCAAGGAAATTGCCCGCGAGACTTCTAGGTACATCGGCATCGATGTGGTTCGCGAATTGGTTAAATATAACGAAGCGAGATATTCCTCTGAAAAGATTGCCTTCAAGTGTTTGGATATTACTGCCGACGACCTTCCGCCAGGAGACCTTTGCCTTCTTAGGCAGGTGCTCCAGCATTTATCGAACACCGAGATCTCACTGGTTCTTAACAAGCTATACCATTATCGCTATGTGATAATAACTGAACATTTTCCCGCTTTAGACGATAAATTTATCGCTAACAAGGATAAGGCACATGGGCCCGATACTCGGCTGGTGGACAAATCGGCGGTGGTACTCACAGTGCCGCCGTTTGGAATCCAAAATATCCGTGAAGTGCTGGCTGTTTACAACGATGAATGTCAGTCAAGCGACAGCATTAGGTCGTTCCTGTGGACACCAAGTGGCTAGCTGAAGATGAGGCGAGCAGTGGTGCGAGGGTATTTTGCGCGGAGCTTTTGTGGACATTCGGGCTGGGGAAAGCAATTAGAAGACATTAGGACACGGATGAGATTAGTGCTTTCGCGAGGACATCGACAAATAGACGATTATTGGCTGCCCGGCGAGACCGGGAGGCACGCGATCGCCAGTGCGGGCCAGTGCCGCAGGCGCGCCGAACATACCTACAGGCACCGGCTGGAATTATTGCGGGCCACGCTCGGCGGCCCGGCGCAGGGCTATCCGGCACCCACTATCCACAATAAGGTGGATCATGGCGCTTCGGCATAACCCGGCCATCGTGCCTCAGGCCGTGCTGTTTGGCATCGGCGGTCTCCTGGTGGCCCTGATGCAGGCGCTCGATGGGCTCGGCACCCGCCAGAGTTACGCGGTGTTGACCCTGCTCTTGCTGTATTTCTTGTGGTTGCAGGTGATGAGTATTCGCCGCCTGCACCCCCAGCTTTGGCTGCTGAACCCCGTGTTCCAGTGCACTTTCCAAACCTTTACCATGGGCTATGGGATTACGAATGTGCTTTTTTTCCTACCACCCGAGACCATTGCGTTCGCCGGGCTGGTCCCTGATGTCTTTCCAGCGATGGTGGCGCATCAATACCTGGCCTTGTTAGGTGCCATAATGCTGTATCTCGGCTACTGGTCGCCACTCGCCTCGCGCTTGACTTCCCCGCGGTCCGTCGCGAGGTTTCAGCAGGCCTATTTGCCCCGCCTAGACTTGCTCCGAGCATGGACCATCCCCATGCTGATGGGAATCGCTGGGGCTGCCCGGCTATTCGCCATTCGCTTGGCGCTTTATGGGTATGGCGGTAACTACGGCGCTGAGCATTTGGCTGAAACCGGTGCCGGCGCCTTCATGCAATACCTGGCTTTGGCGGGCGGTTTGGGTAAACTGGCGCTGCTGCTGGCGGGACTGGGATATTTCTCCCCGGGGGGGGGGGCCAGGGATCTGTTATGGTTCTGGGGCGCGATGGTAAGTGAGCTGTTTTTTGGGCTATTGAGCGGCTTCAAGACGAGTGTAGTCATGCCGTTCGTCATTGTTGGGGTCTGCCAGTATCTGCGCCAGGGTAGGATTCCGATAAATTGGATTCTCACGGCTTGTCTGGCTCTCATCGTCGCTTATGCGGTTATCCAACCCTTCCGGTTCGCGCACAAGGAGCGTGGCGGCTCTCTGACTTCGGTGAGCGACATTATATCCTTGATGCAGCAGAGCGCAATGGGCGACAGTTCTGCCGTACCTCAGCACGATGGGCCCGATTCCACCTTGGTTTCTGTCGCCGCCCGCGCAAATCTGTCCTATATCGGAGCATTTGGCCTGGAATATGCCGATACTCATAGGACCCTGCCTAGCGGCAGCCCTGAGTTTCTCGAAGACATTTTTCTGGCGCCCATCCATGCCCTAGTACCGCGCTTCATCTGGGATAGTAAGCCACTAGGTACTTTCGGGCTCTGGTACAACCAGGTGGTCATGGGTATGGGCCATTTTTCGTCCACCGCTATGGGGACGCTCGCCTATCTATACTTCGCCGGAGGCTATCCAGCTGTTGTGATCGCATACTACTTCTTTGGCATGCTGCAGCGAGTGCTGTGGTTTCGCCTGACCCCCTGGCAAAGTATGCCCGGCGCCGTTGTCATGTTAGGCCTTCTGGCACTGATTGCCTCGCCTGAAAATTCCGTCGACGGCATCATTATTGGCCTGCTCCGGCAAGGGTTTCTCCTTACCCTGCTTACGCATCTGCTGTTTCAGCGCCGCAGGCGGCAGCCGGCGCGAAGCTCCGCCTATACTCCCGCCAAGTCTGAATGATGCCCATGTCCAACCCACCGATCTACGTCACGCAGCCCTATCTGCCCCCGCTGGAGGATTTCATTCCCTATCTGGCGCAAATCTGGGACCGTAAAATCCTGACCAATGGCGGTCCCTTGCACCAGCAACTCGAGACCGCGCTTTGCGAATACCTCGGGGTCGACCATATCGCCCTGTTCGCCAATGGCACGCTGGCTCTGGTGACCGCCCTGCAAGCCTTGCGTATTACGGGCGAAGTGATCACGACACCGTATTCCTTCGTAGCCACCGCCCATTCCCTATTATGGAACGGCATCAAACCCGTTTTCGTCGATATCGACCGGGAGACGCTCAACCTCGATCCGCAGAAGATCGAAGCGGCTATTACGCCTCAGACCACCGCCATCCTGCCGGTCCATGTTTATGGCAACCCCTGCGACGTCGAAGCCATCCTGGGGATTGCCGATATTTACAATCTTAGGGTCATTTACGATGCCGCGCATGCCTTTGGCGTCCAGTGCCATTGTGGCAGTGTCATGCGGCACGGCGATCTGTCCGTGCTCAGCTTCCATGCCACCAAGGTCTTCAACACCTTCGAGGGCGGAGCCATCGTCTGCCCGGATGCAAAGACCAAACAGCGTATCGATTACCTGAAGAATTTCGGATTTGCCGATGAAGTAACGGTCGTGGCACCCGGCATCAACGGCAAAATGAGCGAAATCAACGCGGCATTCGGTTTGTTGCAACTCCAGCACATCGATCAGGCCCTGGCGCGGCGCCGGGACATCGATCAAATCTACCGGGCCGAACTTGAGGGCGTACCGGGTATCCGATGCGTCGGTTCCATTGGTCAGCACATAGCCAACCACGCTTACTTTCCGATCCTGGTGGGGCCGGATTATCCCCTAAGCAGGGATGCGCTATACCAACGGCTCAAGGATCATAATATTTATACGAGACGCTATTTCTATCCGTTGATATCGGATTTTCCGATGTACCGCGGACTGCCATCGGCGGCGCGATCGAATTTGCCCGTAGCAGTTGATATTTCCGAGCGGGTCATTTGTCTGCCGATCTATCCGGCTTTGACTGACGATGATATCTACCGCGTGATTTCCGTGATCAATAGGGCAAATTGATGGCTTTTCTAGCTCGTGAGACGCTTGAGGAAATAGGATTTTCAGAATTAGGGGAAGACGTCCTCATTTCCGATAAGGCATCCATCTATAATCCCCGTGGTATCGCCATCGGCAACCATGTCAGGATTGATGATTTTTGTGTGCTCGCCGCGGGTATCGGTGGTATAAAAATCGGTAGCTTTGTGCATATCGCAGTTGGCTCAACATTGATAGGCGCCTGCCGAATTACCCTGTCCGACTTCAGCGGATTATCATCTCGTGTTTCGATTTACTCCAGTAGCGACGACTACTCGGGAAAAACCCTCACGAATCCGACCGTGCCCGATCGCTACAAAGCCGTGGCACATGAAGATGTGTTCCTTGGCAGGCATGTCATCGTAGGCAGCGGCAGCGTCATTTTGCCTGGTGTGATTCTCGAAGAAGGTGTGGCGATAGGCGCCCTAAGCCTGGTCAACAAGCATTGCGAAGCCTTTGGAATTTACGCGGGTAATCCGGTAAAGCGGATCAAGGCGCGTAGCCGTCTATTGTTGGACTTGGAGCAGGAGTTCATTAACGATCAGATGAAAAACAAGAGTGAATCTATTTGATCGCCAATTTGGGCGGGGGTAAGGGCTTCTTGGAAATTCGACGAAGATGTTGTTGACGAGCAGTAAACCTTAATGGGAGGGAAGCGTGGGCGTCAGAATTAATGTGGGTTGCGGTATGACTGTTACGGTTGGCTGGGTCAATCTCGATAATTCTCTTAGTTTAACTCTCAGTAAGCTGCCATCGTGGGTGGCCAGGCTTATGCACAGGATTGGGTTGCTTGATAGCGCTCAATACCGCTATGTCAACTTTGCTAGAGCTCATGGCATTATTCAAGTAAATGCGGCAAAACGACTTCCATTTCAGAATGGTGAGGTTGAAATTATTTATTCCTCGCATATGCTTGAGCATCTTGATCGAAAAGGGGCTAGGAATTTTTTGGATGAGGCTTTGCGGGTGTTAATGCCAGGTGGCATGATAAGAGTGTCTGTCCCGGATTTGAAACTCCTCGCAGAAAACTATGTCAAGCATCAGGATGCTGATCGTTTCATTGAATCCATGGGCACGTGTATAGATAATCAAAGATCGCTACAGGAGAAAGTGAAATATATTCTTATGGGTTCTCGTCATCATAGCTGGATGTATGATGGAAAATCGTTGTGCAGGTTGCTACTGAATAGTGGCTTCGAGGGTGCCAAAATTCTGCCGCCCGGTAAAACAATGATACCGGATTCAGGTGCGTTAGACTTGGTGGAAAGAGCCGATGCAAGTGTATATGTTGAGGCTAAGAAGCCAGAAGAAAGTGATTTAGTTCAACCGCATGGGCATAAGTGTTTGAGTGCTGGCTGATTTTAGGTGATTCGTTTGAGTTGACAACCGATGAAGATAGTATTCGTCTATCGCCAGCCACGGGCGGGCGGCTTTAGCATAGAAAATCTGTTTAAAACAATAGCCGGTGTACTTCGAGCCCAGGGTGAAACGATAGTTGAATATGCGATTGGGCCACGATCACGACTATTTATTGATCTGATGATGCTGAGGCGCATGCAGGCAGATATTTACCACGTCACCGGCGATGTGAATTATCTGGTGCTAGGGTTGCCGAAATGGAAAACACTTCTAACCGTACATGATATTGGTAACTACCTTTATGGTTTACAAGGGTGGAAACGGTGGTTATACAAATGGCTATGGTTGCTTCTTCCCATGCGCATGGCGCGGCGGGTCACGGCGGTGTCCGCCGCCACCCGCGATCATATCGTCGAGCATCTTGGTTATCCCGTCGAACGAGTGACTGTCGTTGATAATTGCCACCATCCCATCTATCGGCCCACACCGAAGACCTTTAATTCGACTTGTCCACGTATCCTGCAAGTCGGTACGAGACCATACAAAAACGTACCGAGATTGATCCGTGCCCTGCGAGGCATTCCTTGTAGTTTGGTTTTGATCGGCGAGCTGGATTCGGAGATTATTGCTGCGCAGCACGAAACGGGTGTAGTTATCGAACATCATGTCGGCATCAGCCAGCAAGAATTATTTGAGCAATATGCCGCGGCGGATCTGGTGGCATTCGTGTCGATTGGCGAAGGGTTTGGGCTGCCTATAATCGAGGCCCAAGCGATGGCCCGCCCTCTGATTACGGCAAATATCCCTCCAATGTCCGTTGCCGCAGGTAAAGGAGCCTGCTTAGCTGATCCGCTCGATATTCTCTCTATTCGGGCCGGTATCCTGCGGTTGATTCAGGATGCCGATTATCGGAGCGGTGTAATAATGAGTGGACTTAGCAACGTGGCTGCGTATTCACCTAGATTTGTGGCGAGCAGATATCTTGATGTGTATAAGGCAATGTCCGAAAGTGAACGAACATCGCAAGACGTCCGAAATGCAAACTAGCTTGGACAAACTTGTGCGACCTGCGTTTAAGTTGGTTTTCATCAGCGACGTTGCCACGCCACAACAAATCAAGTTTTGCAACGAATTGCAAGCTTATTGCGATGCGAAGTTCCTGTTTTATGAGGCTCCCGAGCGGACGCGGGGGAGCTTCTGGCGAATAGATCTTGGATCACATTGTGAGGTCCTGGACAATGTTTTTTTTGCAAAACCAGGGCCGCTGGAATATCGATATTATGCACCTGGCTTGATACCTCGCTTGGAGCAATTCGATCCGGATGTCGTGATGGTGGGCGGATTCTCGAGACCCAGCAATTTTCTTGCTTACCGATGGGCAAGGCAGAACCAAAAGAGAACGATAGTTTTTACGGAGCGCTCCCGGGATAGGGCGGGCAACTTGAGATCAAACAATCTCGTATGGAAATTGCTGCGCTGGTTATATCGTGATGTCGATATGGTCGTGACTAGCGCCGAGGATATCGTGCCACAGTTTCGCGATGTATTTGGCTTCGGTGACAAAGTCGTTGCTGGCCGATATGCCGCTGACCTGATTGCTTATTTTGAGCACCCTTTACGTAGAGCGAAGCCTGCTTATACGTTTCTTTTGGCCAACCGGATGACCGAAATCTATAATCCGTTGGGGGGGCTGGAGATTTTTGCAGAAATTCAGCGGCGCTACCCAGCCTCACGGCTCCTCATGAATAGCACAGGCGAATTGGGCGATACCTGCCGTACCAAAGTCAGAGAGTTGGGCGTGACTGAATCGGTCGAATTTCTTACGGACATTCCTAGTTGGGCACATCTACATGAGGTTTATGCCCGTAGTGACGTTCTTCTGTTACCGGCCCATTTCAGTAATGGTAATTTCACCATTCTCGAAGCTATGGCTTCCGGCATGGGTATCGTGATCAGCAATCAGGTGCTTGGGACTGGGAAGCTCATTGAGGATGGCGTGAATGGATTTTCTTGTGCACCTAATCGAGAGGCATTCGTTGATCGCATTGAGCGCTATATCAACGCGCCGGGTTTGTTTGAACGGCATGCAAGCATCAACCGTGCTCTGGTTCAACCATTGTCGGTGGAAGGAACCGCGCGCTTCTTTGCGGAGATAGTGTGCGATCGTTTTGGCGTTCTTTTTGCACCTGCGGCAACGTTTGAAGGAGAGTAATCGGCATGTGTGGTCTCATGGCTGCTTTTACCAGGGGCGATTTTCCAGTCTCCGACGCTCGCGCGGCGCTGGACCGTCTGCACGCTCGCGGCCCCGACAGTGAAGGCGAATGGCGGGAGAATAGGGTCTATCTAGGACATCGGCGCCTCGCGATTCTCGATCTCGATCCCCGTGCGGCGCAGCCTATGCATTCTGCCTGCGGTCGTTATGTGATCGTCTTCAATGGTGAGATCTACAACTACCGGGATTTGCGGCGTGGGTTGGAGGCGCGGGGCGTGGTATTCCGCACCGCTTCGGATACCGAGGTGCTTCTCGCGCTGTTCGCCGAACAGGGGGAAGCCATGCTGCCCCTGTTGCACGGCATGTTTGCCTTTGTGATTTGGGATCGACAGAGGGGGCGAGCCTTTGCCGCCCGTGATCCTTATGGGATCAAGCCGTTGTATATGGCCACAATAGACGACGGAGTCCTGCTGGCGTCCCAGGTCAAGGCGTTACTTGCAACGGGCTTGGTTGCGCGCGATCCGGATGCGGTTGGGCAGGCGGGTTTCTGGATGCTGGGTAGCGTGCCGGAACCGCGTACTTGGTATCGGGCCATCGAGGCGGTGCCGGCCGGGCACTGCCTGTGGACCGGTGTGGGAAACGTGACGGAACGCCGCTGTTGGCAGGATATCGGGGCGGTCTGGCGCGCAACTGATGCCTCTGCTGTGGAGACGTTAAAACCGGAGGAGATATCGGTTCGGGTGCGCGAGGCGCTGCGTGAATCCGTGGCGCGGCATCTGGTGGCAGACGTGCCTGTGGGCGTGTTCTTGTCCGGCGGTATCGATTCCGGGGCATTGGCCGGCCTGATGGTGGAGGCCGGTGCGCGAGATTTGCAAGGCGTGACGATCGCCTATGATGAGTTTGCCGGTCGACATGAGGACGAGGCGCCGGTTGCGGCACTGCTAGCCCGCCATTACGGTATTCAACACCATGTCCGTAGGGTGTGCCGCGAGGAGTTTCTGGCCGATCTGCCGCGCATCCTGGCGGCGATGGACCAGCCGACCATCGACGGTATCAACACTTGGTATGCCAGTAAGGCGGTGGCGGAGCTGGGGCTGAAAGTGGTGGTTTCCGGGGTCGGTGGGGATGAGATGTTTCTGGGTTATGAGAGTTTCCGACGCCTGCCCCGGATGGTGTCAGGCTGGCGGCGGTTCGCGCGAGTGCCCGGGGTATTGCCGCTGTCCCGAGTGGTCGCCGGGTTACAGGCCCGGCGTTCGGGGAATGCCCGCTGGTGTCACGCGCCGGCTTGGGCGCGCACGATTGGAGGTGCCTGGTGGTTGCGGCGGAGTGTTCAGGCACCGGAGACCCTCGCGAAGTGGTTGGGTGAGCCTCTGGCGGCTGAGGCCCTACGGGATTTCTCAGCCGAAGGGTGGGTGGCTCGGATGGCCGGACCCTTGGCGGCGGATGCCGCACTGGCGCTGGCGCAGATCGAGTCGGCGACCTATCTGCGGAACCAATTGTTACGTGACAGCGATTGGGCCAGCATGGATCACAGTGTCGAGTTGCGTACGCCGTTGGTGGATGCCCATTTATTGCATCAGATGCAGCCGCTGCTACCTTATTTCAGGTGTTTCCCGAATAAGACGTTGCTGGCCAAAGCACCACAAAATCCGCTGCCGGATACTATTATCTCTCGCCCCAAGACCGGGTTCGGGATCCCCATTCAACGCTGGCTTCGGGAGGCGGGGTTGAGCGATGGACTTGGCTGGCAGGGGTGGATGCAGGCGGTGGGGAGGGCGTATGAAGGGTGCTAACGGTATTGTCCTGATAGCGGAGGCCCTATGATCCGTAGGAGTGGACATAACTGATGCGTGCCATCCACATAGTGCCCGCCATTGCCGAGGAGGCCAGCGGGCCTTCCTATTCCGTGGTTCGCTTGTGCGAGTCTTTGATCGAGACCGGGCAGGAGGTCGCTCTGGCCGCGCTGGATTGGGCGCCCTTGGCAAATCCGCCCCATTTTCTTCAAACCTCTCCGCTGGGAGTGGGGCCGCGCAGGTTGGGGCGGTCTCCGGCGATGAGCCGATGGCTTTCTGAGCAAGCAGAATCAGGTTCAGTTGACCTCATCCACAACCACAGCCTGTGGATGATGGCAAACGTCTATCCGGGGCGGGTGGCACGCCGGCATGGCATACCCCTGGTGGTTTCACCGCGTGGCACCTTGTCAGCATGGGCTATGCAAAGTGGCTCTGCCATTAAGAAGATATTCTGGCCGCTGTTGCAACGTCCGGCCGTTTCCGCGGCGGTGTGCCTGCATGCTACGGCAGAATCTGAATACAAGGACATACGCCGCATGGGTTTCCGCCAGCCGGTGGCGATCATACCCAACGGTATCGACATTCCAGAACTGTTGCCGAAGGCAGAAAAAAATTACCGGACATTGCTCTTTTTGGGGCGCATTCACCCCAAAAAGGGGTTGGATATGCTGCTCCCCGCCTGGCGAGCGGTTCAGGATTGTTTTCCAGACTGGCACTTGAAGATCGTAGGACCAGACAATCGAGGCCACCTTGCTGAGATGCGGCATCTGGCCAGCGAATTGAAACTGGAGCGCATCGAGTTTAGCGGGGCCTTGTATGGCGCGCAGAAGTGGCGAGCGTATCGGGATGCCGACCTTTTCGTGTTGCCGACGTATTCGGAAAATTTCGGGATGTCCGTAGCGGAAACCTTGGCCGTAGGTACGCCGGCTATAGTTTCCAAGGGTGCGCCGTGGTCCGAATTGAGTGCTAGGAAGGCGGGTTGGTGGATTGATATCGGCGTGGATCCGCTGGTAGCTTGTCTGGAAAGTGCATTGGCCTGTTCAAACGATACATTGGATGAAATGGGCCATCGAGGTAGAGAGTGGGTTGAGCGGGAGTACTCGTGGCAGTACGTTGGACAGCGCATGGTGCAAACCTACCGTTGGGTAACACAAGGCGGAAAATGCCCGGAGTGGGTCATTGAGGATTGAGCAAGCAGGAGTCAGATGGAAAATCGAGTGAACCGTTGCCCACTCTGCGAGGAGAGTGATTTCCGGCAGGACAGATTGGGCCTATTGATCTGCAACTCATGCAGCTTAGTGCTTTCACCTGCAATCTGGCAGTCGCAAGTCAACGAACGGATGGAAGAAGAATGGTTTGGTGAGAGTTATGAACAGCGCAAATCCTCTTTCTGGGTTCGGTGGTTCGAGGCATGGAATAATCGCAAGACTCTATCGCGGCTGGCGGCACAGGCTTTATCCGGAAAAAGACTGTTGGAGATTGGTGTCGGTAGCGGTAGCTTCCTGGGCGCAGCGAAGAACTGTGGTTATGAAGTGATGGGCTGTGATCTCTCCGCGCCTATCTGTCGGCAGGTGCAACAGCAGATCGGCGTGCCCATGCATTGCGGGTTGCTGGAATCTCTGGAGGCCGAAGGGCGCTTCGATGCTGTGGTCATGAACCATGTGCTGGAACATGTACAACGCCCGGTTGAGTTTATGCAAAACGTATTTCGCCTCCTGGCTCCGGGCGGGATTGTCCATGTCGCTGTACCCAATATCGGCTGTTGGGAGGCTCGTTTCTACGGGTGGACGAGCTATGAGCCCTATCATTTGACCTATTTTGATCGGCAAACGCTGACAAGGACGGCAGAGTCAGCGGGATTTTCGCTGGATACGATCATCACAAAAGATTCCTTCTCTGGTTGGTTTCTTGCGCTGCTGCGTACCGTGCTTGGCGTAAACCGTGCGCAAGGAGCGATCACTAGGCCGGCCTCTTTATCGACGAACGGTAGAGCAGGACACCGATCAATTCTTGTAGAGCAGGGCTATCGGCTCGCGATGGTTTTGGCGGGAGGGGGGCTATGGCCTTTACGTTGGTTGCAGGGACAGCTGGGCTATGGCGATGAGGCCATATGCATTGCTCGCAAGCGCGCTGGGGTATCCGGGGAATGATGGCTTATGCCGGTTGATCATATTGTCCAGAACTGGCAGCCAGGCGCTGCTCCTGTCGCCGTGGTGATGATTTCCCTCAATGAAGGCTACAACTTGGAGGCAGTGCTGGAGAACCTAAAAGGCTGGGCGCAGGAGGTCTTTCTGGTCGATAGCTACAGCCAGGACGATACGGTCGATATTGCGTTGCGTCATGGGGTGCATGTGGTGCAACGGCGTTTCCGAGGGTTTGGGGATCAGTGGAATTTCGCATTGCGGGAGCTGCCGATTACAGCTCCGTGGACGATGAAGTTGGATCCCGACGAGCGTTTGACAGATCAGCTCAAGGCGTCAATTGTTGATAGGGTTGCCAAGGGTGATCAAACCGGTCTTTCATTTGAACGCCGTCTATGGTTTATGGGTAAATCTCTCCCTATTAGTCAAAAGCTGGTGCGGATTTGGAAAACAGGCTCATGCCGTTTTACTGATGTGTCGGTAAATGAGCACCCATTGGTCGACGGCATCATAGTTCATGTTGAAGGTGTGCTTGAACATCGCGATAGCCCCGACTTACATCATTGGGTGGATAAACAGAACCGATATACGTCTTTGGAGGCATTGGCTCGATATAGAAATGATTTATTTGCGGTAAATCCGAAAATTCTGGGAACTCCTTTGGAGCGGCGGATGTGGTTTAAGAAAAATTTTATGAGTTTCCCGCTTCGCTATCAAATTCAATTTATGGCCAATCTAATCCGCGTCCAGCCGTGGCGGACTGGGTATGAAGGGGTGGCTTGGGCGCGACTGCGAGTTTGGGTGAGACGTATGATAGAAGATAAGCTGAGGGAGATGCGTGCGACAGGCCGAGATATTGAACTAACGTCGCCCATGCTGGGACAACCACATCCGGGTGCATTTCAGAGCCGTTCATGAGTCTCCGGCTGAAACTCAAGGAGATGGTCGAATCGGCTCCTGAGGGCTTAATGAGGCCGCTTGTTTATCTGCCATATTCGCTCCGTCTTGGTCGCGCTTATGTTCAATCTGTTAGGGCAATTGCTCAGGCAGAACGTACGGATCCGGTAATACTTGATGCGCGGCGTTTGTCTGACCTTCGCCGGTTGCTGCAGTTTGCCGTCGATGAAGTCCCTTTCTATAGCGAGTTTTATTCCGATAACGGTTTTTCCCCTTCCGATCTGAGGTCCTGGGATGACTGGGCGCGGGTGCCCTTGGTGACCAAGGGCGACCTTCAGTTATGTTCGCAGGAGGCCCGCAATGCGCGTGGCGCGAAGGGGGTGAAGATAAATACCGGCGGTACCTCGGGACAACCGCTGGAGTTCCTTTTAGATGGCCAAGCCTTTGCGCGCGAGTGGGCACACATGCACCATTTGTGGAAGGCTCGCGGCTACAGGCCGCAACATTTGAAGTTAACGTTTCGTGGCAAGCATTTCGATGCGCGCCAGACGTTGCGTTACAACGCCGTGCATAACGAGTTAGTCGTCAATGCTAACGCCCCGATGGCGGAGGTGGTTAGGGTGGTGGCGGCACTACCGCGCGCGGTAGTGATTCGCTGGCTACATGGATATCCGAGCTTGATAGCGGAGTTTGCTCATGCCTATGCGGCGAAGTCGGCTGCGGCACTGGCCGTTTTCCGCACACAGCTTTTCGGCGCGCTGCTTGGCTCGGAATATCCTGCGCCGGTCTATCGTACGGTGATTGATGAGGTGCTGACGTCCAATATTGTCAGCTGGTACGGTCACAGTGAGATGGCGGTGCTGGCGCGTGAAACATCAAAAGGTATGTACGAGTCGCTACCTACCTATGGCTATGCTGAGGCGGTACCCACCTCGCATGGTGGTGAATACCGGTTGGTCTGTACCTCGCTGCATAACCGGGCGCACCCATTTATCCGCTATGACACAGGCGACCTAATCGAGCCGGTATCGCAACAGGGCGGTTCGTTAGCATTCCGAATCACCGACGGGCGGGTAGGTGACTTTGTCCTCGATCGTCACGGCAAGCGGCATTCACTGACTGCGATCGTATTCGGGCGTCATCACGCCGCATTCGATTTAGTAAAGCATTTGCAGCTGCGCGAAGACGCGCCCGGCTTCGTGACCTTGATGGTAACGCCGCGTGATGCCGCCGTGGATCGAACTACCCTCAGACAGGGGTTTGACCTAGACGATTTGGATATCGAATGGAAGCTGGAAGTCGTTGAGGCGCCAGTGCGGACACAAGCGGGGAAAATTCGGTTGAAAATTTCCTAATTCGTGACGAACTTGAAGAAATGTCATGAAACAATTCCTTCGAATGCCTAAAGGGCGGAGCTGATCTGCTTGGTCGAGATGACAACTACCTAGAATTTTCCTGGGAGCGAGCTCCTGCCTGCGTGTTGGTAGATGGCGGCTGTGGTGGACGCCGTTTGCCGGGGCGGTTAAGGAGAAGCTTGGCGTCACCGTGCAAGTTTATCCGCGGTGGTGGGGAGGTTCAAGCAGCCCTCTGCCCGGATTGTGAACGGTTTGCTGTGGTGCAAGGGGCAACGTTTCTGGCAGCCCGGGTTCCATGAGCAGGCGGTAAGGAAAGAGGAAGATATTCGCGCGGTTGCCCGGTACATTGTCACGAATTCGTTGTGGGCGGGGCTTGTGAAGCGTTTGGGTGAATTATCCTCTTGGGGTGCGATGTGGTTGTAGGAGCGGCTCCGCCGCGATGCTGAGGAGGCATGATGAGACTGACGGACGATTAGATTCGAACCACCAAGAGCACGATAGACCGCGTGCTTGGCGTTCCCCACAAAGTATGGCTTTTTGGGTCGCGCGCAGACGACAAGTTGAGAGGAGGGGATATCGACTTGAGGGTCGAAACGGATGCGAATAATCTCTTCCTTGATAAATCGCAGAGGATTTAATTCATGCGTATAACACCGCATCAAATCGAGACTGTCAAGAAGCTGGTTCACTGCCACTTCGGTGAAGATTCCGATATATGGCTGTTCGGGTCACGAGTTGATGATAGCAAAAAGGGTGGCGATTATGACTTTTTCATCGAAACTTCATTGAAACAGCCCGATGCTATTATCGAACAAAAAATAGCTTTGCTTGGGGATCTTCAAACGTCGGCTTATTTTGAAGATGAAAAAATTGATTTGATTGTGAGGCGGCGGGATTCCAATTTCGACATTCCTATCTATTCGATAGCGAAGAAAGAGGGGATTAGGTTGTGAGCCCCGAGCGATTAATGTTCGCTGAGTGGCTAGTCCTGAGCGGAGTTGAAGCGAAAATGCTGGCTTCAACTCCGCTCTGCCAGGATAGATCGAGCTTGCTACTACGGCCCTATTTATTCGTACGCTGAATCCACCACAAGCTGCCGCCGGCGTACGGTGGCCTGTACGCTCAAATCGGGCCGACTTAATAAGCGTAAAGCTGGCAATGTCAATGTCAACGTGCGTGAATTACAATCTGCACTACATAAATAACCTCATAATTATATTGTGTGGCAATGTTTTCTTAACGGCCGGTGCCCATTATTTAACCTTGAAGAGCGAGTAACAATCAATGAGGATTAATATCGGATGTGGAATGTCACCAACACCAAATTGGGTAAATTTTGATAATTCATTTAGTTTGAGATTGGCGCGATATCTGGCATTTTTATCTAGTGTTTTGTTATTCCTGGGGTTGATTGATAAATCACAGTTTGAATATATAAAATTTGCCAGAAGTTCTGGCGTAAACTACGCAAATGCTACGATTAACATCCCCGTCAAAGACGGTAGCGTGGATATATTATATTCATCTCATATGCTTGAGCATCTTGATAGAGTTGAAGCCAGTAGCTTTTTACAGGAAGCTTTCCGAGTTTTGGCTCCGGGAGGAATTATTCGATTAGCTGTTCCAGATCTGGGAAAAAAGATAAGCGCATATAATGAGGGTCAAGATGCCGATGAGTTTGTAGGGTCCCTTCATATGTCCATATCTAAACCGCGACGAGTAGCTGACAGGTTGAAATTACTTATTGTTGGACCTCGGCATCACCACTGGATGTATGATCATAGTTCTTTGTGTAACGCCTTGCGAAATCATGGTTTTGCCAATCCGGCCGCATTGGTTGCAGGAGAAACGCTGATTTCTGATCCGGAACAACTTAATCTACGAGAAAGGGAGGAAGAAAGTCTCTACGTTGAAGCAATCAAACCCGCCTGATGACTGGTAAGTTGGCTAAATTGATTCGAAATTAAAGTTGAGTTAGCAGATCGTCATTGCATGCTTATAAAGAAATATGGCAATAAAGGAATCTGCCTGTGAAACAAATTCTTCAATCCCTGAAAACCGGCGTAACTGAGGTAGCGGAGGTGCCCTGTCCGGCAGTGAGGTCCGGAGAGATATTGATCCGTAGCGCCCGGAGTTTGGTGTCGTCGGGCACCGAGCGTATGCTGGTCGATTTCGGCAAGGCCAACTTGCTCGACAAAGCGCGTCAGCAGCCGGACAAGGTACGGCAGGTGCTGGATAAGGTGAAAGCGGACGGTCTGGCGCCGACACTGGAAGCCGTGCGGAATAAGCTGGATCAGCCGCTGGCGATGGGATATTGCAATGTCGGCATGGTCCTGGAGCCCGGGACGGGCGTGACCGGGTTTGCGGCCGGAGACCGTGTTGCGTCGAACGGGAAGCATGCTGAAGTGGTCACGGTGCCTGTGAACCTGTGCGCCAAGGTGCCGGATGGCGTTTCCGATGAAGAAGCGGCATTCACGGTGATAGGGGCGATCGCGTTGCAGGGCATCCGGCTGGCGCAGCCGACCTTGGGCGAGGCGGTGGTGGTCACCGGTCTCGGTTTGATCGGGTTGATCACCGTGCAGTTGCTCCGTGCTCACGGCTGCCGGGTGCTGGGCATCGATTTCGACCTGGCCAAGCTGGATCTGGCTCGGCAGTTCGGCGCCGAGGTGGTGGATCTGGCCGCAGGTCAGGATCCCGTCGCGGTTGCGCAGGTGTTTTCCCGTGGCCGCGGGGTCGATGCGGTAATCCTCACGGCGGCGACCAAGAGCAGCGAGCCGGTACATCAGGCCGCGCAGATGTGCCGCAAGCGGGGGCGCATCGTGCTGGTGGGGGTGACAGGTCTGGAGCTGTCGCGGGCGGATTTCTTCGAGAAGGAACTGAGTTTCCAGGTGTCCTGCTCTTACGGTCCGGGCCGTTACGACCCGAATTACGAGGAAAAAGGGCAGGACTATCCGGTCGGCTTCGTGCGCTGGACCGAGCAGCGCAATTTCGAGGCGGTGCTGGACATGCTGGCGGATGGGCGGCTGGATGTGAAGCCTCTGATTTCGCATCGGTTTCCGATCGCTGAAGCGGAGGCGGCCTATGCCTTGGTCGGTGGTTCCGATCCGTCGTTGGGGATCGTGCTGGAGTATCCGGCAGGGCAGGAGAAGCCGGAGGTGGAATTGCGCCGGGCTGTGGTGTCGCTTGGCCCTCACCCGCTTTCTCAGGAGGGGACGGGAGCAAAGGCATCGGTCGCCTTTGTCGGTTCGGGCAATTACGGGACAGCGGTGCTGATTCCTGCGTTCAAGGCGGCGGGTGCACGGTTGCGTACGGTGGCTTCGAGCGGCGGAGTCAGCAGCGTGCATGCAGGCCGCAAGTTCGGGTTCGAAACGGCAACGACCGATCTGGCGATGGTATTCGACAATCCGGAAGTCGATGCGGTGGTGATTGCGACCCGCCACGATACCCATGCGAATCTGGTCCGCCGGGCGCTGGAAGCGGGCAAGCACGTGTTCGTGGAAAAGCCGTTGTGCTTGAGGTCGGATGAACTTGCCGAACTCGAGGCGGCTACGGCATCTCGCCCTGACCAGAAAGTGATGGTGGGGTTCAACCGCCGGTTTGCGCCTCAGGTGGTGAAAATGAAGGCGTTGCTGGATTCGGCTTCCGCGCCGAAGAGTTTCGTCATGACCGTCAATGCCGGCGCGATTCCCGCCGAACACTGGACTCAGGACCGTGCGGTCGGCGGAGGCCGTATCATCGGGGAAGGCTGCCATTTCATCGATCTGCTGCGCTTCCTGGCCGGTGCGCCGATCGTCGAGTATTCCGCGATGGCTATGGAATGTCCTTCGCGGGATTCCGTGAGTCTGACCCTGCACTTTGCCGACGGTTCGGCCGGCACCGTGCATTATCTGGCCAACGGCCACAAGTCCTTTCCCAAGGAGCGCTTGGAGGTGTTTTGCGGCGGCCGCATTCTGCAACTCGACAACTTCCGCAAGCTCACCGGTTTCGGCTGGCCGGGATTCTCGAAGCTGAATTTGTGGCGGCAGGACAAGGGCCAGAAGGCTTGCGCGGCCGCGTTCGTGCAGGCGGTGCGAGAAGGACTGGCATCGCCCATTCCCCTGGAAGAGCTGCTCGAAGTCAGCCGCGTGACCGTTGAGATTGCCGAATCCGTTCGATAGGCGTTGCCCATGTCCACTTTGATCATCGAGCATTTGGCAGCCAGCGAGTCGGAGATGCCATCATAGCCGCTATAGCCACGGAACATGGGTTGACAGTTTTGACAGGAAATACCAGACACTTCAATCCGATTGAAGGTTTGCGCGTCGAGCGGTTCGAACTGGGAGGGTGAGATGACCCTCTGCGGCAAGGCTGCCCGCTACTTCCATACCCTCCGTTATCTGCGGCCGGAGCAGATTCTGGGACGCATCCGGTTTCGGCTGTTCCCGCCCAACTTGGAGCAGGGAGCAATACCGCGGCGTCGGCCTTTGTCGGGCCCTTGGGTTGCGCCTTGTTCGCGGCAACCGAGCCTGCTCGGGCCGGCGCATTGCCAGTTTTTGAACGAGACGGGCGACATCGCGGGATCGGCTGCTTGGAATGACCCTGCTCGCGACAAGCTCTGGCTGTACAACCTGCATTATTTCGACGATCTCAATGCGGAAGGGGCTTCCGAGCGATGCGATTGGCACCGTGCTTTGATCGATCGTTGGGTGGAGGAGAATCCACCTCCACGGGGAACCGGCTGGGAGCCATATCCCACTTCGCTGCGCATCGTGAACTGGATCAAATGGGAGTTGGCGGGTAACGCCCTCACCGATGCCGCCTTGGCCAGTCTGGCTCTCCAGGCGCGATGGCTGATGAGGCGGCTGGAATGGCATCTGCTGGGGAACCATTTGTTCGCCAACGCCAAGGCGCTGGCGTTCGCCGGCTGCTTTTTCGAAGGTCCGGAAGCTGAATCCTGGCTGGTGCAGGGGCTGAAGATCCTGGCGCGGGAACTGCCGGAGCAGATTCTGGCCGATGGCGGACAGTTCGAGCGCAGCCCTATGTACCACGCCCTGGCCCTGGAGGACGTGCTGGATCTGATCAATGTATCGCACGCCTTTCCTGCCGCTTTGCCGGAGCCGTGGCGGGGGCTGGTCGCCGGTTTCCCGGAGATCGTCGGCCGCATGCGATTCTGGCTGGCGGTGATGTGCCATCCCGACGGCGAGATCGCGTTTTTTAACGATTCGGCCATTGGCATCGCACCCTCGCCGGGCCGGCTCACGGCCTATGCTTATCGGCTGGGGTTGCCGCAGGCGCCGCCACCGGGCGACGGGGTGACCCATCTCGCGGATTCCGGCTATATCCGGGTGCAGCGCGGTCCCATGGTGGCTTTGCTGGACGTGGCTCCGGTGGGACCGGATTATCTGCCCGGCCATGCCCATGCCGATACCCTTTCGTTCGAATTGTCGTTGTACGGCCGGCGTGTACTGGTGAATTCCGGCACCTCGGTTTACGGCACCGGACCTGAACGTCTGAGGCAACGAGGAACCAAGGCGCACAACACCGTTGCCGTGGACAACTGTGACTCATCCGAGGTTTGGGGGGGCTTCCGTGTGGCGCGGCGGGCCTACACCTTTGGGCTGGCAATCGACGATACGCACGATCTGCTGCGTATCCGGTGTGCGCACGACGGTTATCGCCGCTTGCCGGGACGTCCCATCCATAGGCGCGAATGGTGTTTCGATCACGCCGGATTGACTATCCTTGATGAAGTGGCGAGAAAAGTAGCCCATACCCCGGCTACCCGCGGCTGCTGTGACGAAGACGACAGAGCCTATTTTCACTTTCACCCCACACTGGATGTGGACGCCGTGAGTTCAAGAGCGGCGATCCCGGAAGGGCGGAGCTTGATCTGGTGGGTTGGCGAGGCGCCCAGCCGGATGGTGTCGTCCACCTATCACCCCGAATTCGGCTTGTCTCAGGTGAGCCGTTGCCTGGAAATCGGGGTGGAACAGGGGCGTTGTTCGGTTCGCTTCGACGGGAATTGAAACGTGCATATTCTTTTTCTGACAGACAATTTTCCGCCGGAGGTGAACGCTCCGGCCAGCCGGACTTTCGAACATTGCCGGGAATGGGTTCGAGCCGGTCACCAAGTCACGGTCATCACGGGTTTCCCGAATTTTCCCAAGGGGGAGGTGTGTCCCGGCTATCGCAACCGGCTGTGGCAGAAGGAAATCATGGACGGCATCGATGTGCTGAGGGTCTGGACCTACATTACTGCGAATGAAGGGTTCTTCCGGCGCATCCTGGATTACCAGAGCTATATGCTGGCTGCTGTCGCGGCGGCTCCGTTCGTGCGGAAGGTCGACGTCGTGGTGGCCACGTCGCCGCAGCTGTTCACGCCTTGCGCAGCGTATGTGGTCAGCCGCGCCAAGCGGATTCCCTATGTGTTCGAATTGCGCG
>JAQTYA010000137.1 GCA_028688525.1 Methylococcus sp.
CCAGGTGAAACGCCGGGTGTCCAAGCGCCTCGTGCAGAGCAAAGACGATATGAAGCGATTAGCCCTCGGCGCGTTGCGCCGCATTCAGAAACTACCCGAGCTGGTGAAGTCATTCTTTCGCCAGCCTAAATGCCAATACATCATTAGGTGACTCTACTTTCGAGAAGCTTAGTATGTCGTTGGGCATGAAATCAGCAGAGCGGTAGATCAGCCCTTGATGCAGACAACGGGTTCCAGTCGGGCGACCAGCCTCGCCAGTCCTGCCCTATCGGAAGCTTGTACCACGGCGTGGACGTCCTTGTAGGCGCCGGGGGCTTCCTCGGCGACACCGCGGTAGGATGGACTGCGGATGAGGATGCCGCGCTCGGCAAGCTGGCCGATCACTTGCCGGCCCTGCCAGGTCCGGGTGGCCTGGTGGCGGCTCATGCTGCGCCCTGCGCCGTGGCAGGCGGAGGCGAAGGAAAGCGCCTCGCTCCGCGACGTGCCGGCTAGGATGTAGGATGCCGTACCCATGGAGCCGCCAATGAGGACGGGCTGGCCGGTTTCGGCGAATGCCGCCGGCAGCTCCGGATGGCCGGGGCCGAAAGCGCGTGTTGCGCCCTTGCGGTGGACGTAGAGCCGGCGGCGCCTGCCGTCTACGAGGTATTCCTCGAACTTGCATGTGTTGTGGGAGACATCGTACAGCAGCTCCAGGTGGGCTTCGGGCAGTACGCGGGCGAACACTTGCCGGGTCAGGTGAGTGAGTATCTGACGGTTGGCGAGGGCGCAGTTGATGGCGGCGCGCATGGCGCCGAGGTAGTCCTGGCCGACTTCCGATCCGATCGGTGCGCAGGCCAGTTCCCGGTCGGGTAGGGCGATACCATATTGTTTGGCTGCGTCTTGCATCAGGCGGAGGTATTCGGTGCCGATCTGATGGCCCAGGCCGCGCGAGCCGCAATGGATGCTGACGACCATCTCGCCTTCCTTGACGCCGAAGGCTTGAGCTGCCGCCGCGTCGAAAATTTCAGCCACTTCCTGGACTTCCAGATAGTGGTTGCCGGAGCCTAGAGTGCCCATTTCCTCGCGCTGGCGCTCCTTGGCGCGGGCCGAGACATTTTCCGGCAGGGCTCCTTGCATGCGGCCGTGCTCCTCGACGCGGGCTAGGTCGCGCGCCTCTCCCCAGCCTTGCTCGATCGCCCATTGCGCGCCGCCCTTCAGCATGGCGTTGAGGTTTTTGGCGTCCAGCCGGATATTGCCGTGGCTGCCGAGCCCGGCAGGGATGTCGGCGTAGAGGGCGTCGGCCAGCTGAGGTTTCGCCGCTTCGATGGCGGGGCGCTTGAGGCCGGTGAGGAGGGTACGGACGCCGCAGGAGACGTCGAAACCAACGCCGCCGGCGGAAACCACGCCGCCCGCACCGGCGTCGAAGGCCGCTACGCCGCCGATGGGAAAGCCATAGCCCCAGTGGGCGTCAGGCATTGCGTAGCTGGCCTGGACGATGCCGGGGAGCTTGGCGACGTTGGCCGTCTGTTCCAGTACCTTGTCGTCCATCGCGCGGATCAGGGCCTCGTCGCCGTAAAGGATGGCGGGCACGCGCATGCCGTTTTCCGGATTCAGGCGCCAGGCGTAGGTGTCGGTCTGTTCGAGACGGTCGAGGTTCATAGCGTTCTCCCTGCTTACACGTCTACCACGCATTGGGCAGACCACAAGCCTTCGGCGTCGAGGGTGACTTGGAGCGCGGTGAAGGTGGCGCCCTTGATTTCAACGGCGGGCTGATGGCGTTGCCGGTCCAGCGTTTCGCCCCAAGCGATGGCTTTCAGGCGGGCGCCGTCTATGCTGACATCGAAGCGCCCGAAGATCATCCTCCGCACCGCCATTTCGTAGATCAGGGCATTGAGCCAGTCCACGAGCAGCAGTTCGAGTTCCGGGGCTTGGCACTCGAAGTCTACCCTGTCGACGGTACGGATCGAGGCCGGGTCGCAGACCACCGCCGACAGTGCCAGTGCGGCTTGGGCGAAGGCGGCGGCCGGCGTGATGCCGATGCCGCGCACGCCGATGTCGGCCATGTGTTCGAAGTGTTCCCAACGGGGGGCGTCTGCGTTCGTCATGTAGATATCTGAAGTATGATCGGCATCGTAGCGAATCTAGGGGTATGACGACATGGTCGCCGAAACCGGGGAGTTGACCGCGCAGTTGCTGGTTCTGCTGATGATGGCGAACGGCACCCCCATTCTGCTGCAGAAATTCCTGGGAGATCGAATGGGCTGGCCGGTGGACGGCGGCTTCCGATTTCCGGACGGACGGTTCTGGTTCGGCCCGAGCAAGACTTGGCGCGGAGTGGGCTGCGGCATGCTTGCTGCGGCGGGAGCCGCGCCTCTGCTGGGTTTGCCTTGGACGCTGGGGGTACAGGTCGGCGCCGCTTCGCTTGCCGGCGATCTGCTGTCTTCGTTCCTCAAGCGGCGGCTCGGCATCGCATCCAGCGGCATGGCGCTGGGGCTGGATCAAGTGCCGGAGTCGCTGTTCCCGTTGCTGGTGGTGCGCGAGCGTTTTGGGCTGGGCTGGGATTACATCGTCTGGTTCGAAGTGTTTTTCATCCTGCTGGAGCTCAGCGTCTCGGGTATTCTCTACCGGCTCCACATCCGCAACCGGCCTTATTGAGCCGGGGCCCGGCTCAGGCGGTGCAAGGTGATTTCCGGAGGGCAATTCAGGCGAACGTCGAGGATGGAGACGCCTGAGCCGGCCGAGGTATAGCCCTGCATGCGGTGATAGCGCCAATAGCCGTGGCCGAATTCGCGCGGGCAGTTGGCATTGAGGGTCAGAGGAAGGCCGCCGGGCAGGCAGATCTGACCGCCGTGAGTATGGCCGCTCAACATGATGTCGAAATCGGCGTAGGCGGCATGACGGTAAAGCTCGGGCGAGTGGGACAGCAGGATGGAAACGGCGCCTTCGGGAATCGGATCGGCGGCTTTTTCGATATTGTCCGCCCAGTAGTAATGCGGGTCGTCGACGCCAGCTAGAAAGAGGGAGGCGCTGTCGCGGCTGATCTCGTGGGCTTCGTTGAGCAGCATGCGTACGTCCAGCGCTTCGATCTCCGGTGCCATGCGGATGGTGTCATGGTTGCCCAAGGTCGCGAACACCGGTTTGCGGATATAGGGGCGCACCCGGTTGAAGGCGTCGATGGCGTTTTGGTAGGGGCCGAAGGTACGGGCCCTGAAATCGCCGGTCAGTACACAGGCGTCGTAGTGTCCGGCTCGTCCGATGGCTTCGATCAGCACATCGGGCAGGTCCGGCGCCATGTCCAGATGCAGGTCGCTGATATGCAGCAGGGTATAGCCGTCGAAGGCTTCCGGCAGGTGTTCCAGCTTGAATTCGTTGCGGCGAATCTCGATGCGGCGGGCTGCGCGCTGGCCGGGCCGGTACAAGAGGCTCAGCTTTAACAGGCGCCGCAGCCAGGTATGCAGGCGGTTCCAGTTTTCGAGATGGAAGAAGGTGCGGCCTTGGCCGAAGATACGGGCTTCGAAATCGTGCTCGATGCCCAGCCGCTGGTTCAAATGGCAGCGGCCGATCCGCCGCTCCAGCCGGGCGTACGCCTCGGCCTGGATCGGCGGGCAAGCCTGGTGCCGTTTGGTCACAGGCTGTGTACGGCCTGATCGAGCAGGCGCGAAAGCCGCGCGATCGCGCTTTCCACTGCCTTGAAGGCATCATCCGGCGCCGCCGGATGCTTGACGGCCTTTTCGATCTTACCCGCTGCCGCCGAAATGGCTTGCAATGCCTGCTGGTACGCGGGGGACTCGGCGTTGAGCGAGGCAGCTACCAAGTCGATCTTCTGCTGGTACAGCGGGTCCAGCAGCTCGTCGCATTGTTCCGCAAGCGCCGGCTGGTTGGTGCTGAGGGTTTCCAGGGCCTGGATGGTCTTTTGCAGGTCGGCAATTACTCGGTCCATAGTCGGTACGCTCCGGGGCCTTTATTCATTGAAGTTAGCCCACATAATGCCATGACGGGTATGGCTGTGGGCGGGGCAGATGGCAGCTATTTTGACGAGTTGCATCGAATCAAGCAAAGACATTGAATTGAAAGGGAGTTGGCGGTCATGGACCTAGCCGAGATACAGCAGCAGTTGCGTGAGTTCGCCGCCGAGCGGCATTGGGAGCCGTTTCATACGCCCAAGAATTTGGTCATGGCTCTGGCCGTGGAAAGTGCGGAGCTCATGGAGCATTTCCAGTGGCTGACGCCGGACGAGTCCCTTAACCTGGACGGAGATGCCGAGCTCAAGCAGGCTGTGACCGAGGAAGTGGCGGACGTGGCCATCTATCTGATCCGCCTAGCCGACCGGCTGGGGATCGGCCTGGAAACCGCCATCCGGGATAAGATGCAGCGCAATGCCGAGAAGTACCCGGTGCACTTGGCGAAAGGCAACGCCGTCAAATACAACCGGCGCAAGACGACCTGAAGTCCGAAATCTCAGCCCTAGATATAGATGCAGTACGTATGATCAAGACGCTTACCAACCAGGTGATCGCTCTCGCCGGCCTCGCCCAGGCTACTTACCTCGTCAAACAGATCGCCCAGCGCGGCAACGCCGACTCCAGCGATATGGATGCCGTTATCCGCAGCGTGTTCGTGATCGATGCCGACGATGTGCCGGCCGTTTACGGCGGCGTCGAAAAACTCAAGACCGGGCTGAAGCTTCTAGACCGCCAACTGGCCGGCTTCGAGCCGTCCGATCCGGATCTGGCGCGTTACGCGGCGTCGCTGATCCTGCTGGAGCGCAAGCTCGTGAGCGAGTCCCGGATGCTCGAAACTCTCCGCGCCGGTCTCGAAGAGGTCCACGCCCAGGCCGAGTATTTCGGCGAGTTGAACGATACCGTATACGCCAATCTGGCCGACCTCTACCAGCGTACGGTCAGTCAGTTGCAGCCGCGCGTGATGGTGAACGGAGTGCCCGGCTATCTCACCAACAGCACCAATGCCAACCGCATTCGCGCACTGCTGCTGGCCGGCATCCGCTCAACCGTGCTCTGGCGCCAATGCGGCGGGGAGCGCTGGCGGCTATTGTTCCAGCGCAGCGGCATGCGCAAGGAGGCGCGGAGACTGGTGCAGGGGTTATAGCTCGGTTGCCCCTGATCGGCGGTGTATAAAAAACAAGGGCGTCCCTTTGTGAGAGTCTGGGTCTGACCCGAAGAAATCGGGCCGGAAGTTTTGCGCGAGCGAGGTGGGGCGAGGAGCACTTATTCAGTCATATTTCAAGTGCTTGAACCGGGGATCGTCCGGTGTGCCTTCGAGTGCTCCGCCGATTTCCTGCGCCGGTTGCCACTGGATCACCTCTTCGATTTTCTTTGCCAAGGCGAAATCCTTGTCGGTGACGCCGTGGGCCGAATGGGTGACCAGTTTCACGATGACGAAGGCATAGCTTACGGACAGGTCCGGATGGTGCCAGGCCGCCTCGGCCAGATGCCCGACGGTGTTGACCACCATCAGAGTGCTTTTCCAGCCGTGGGTCTTGTACTTGCGCCGGATTTGCCCGTTTTCGTAATACCAGTGCGGAAGTTCCGCCGCCAGGCGAGTGCGGATTTCCGCTTCGTCATAGGTCCGTTCTTTCGGCGCCGTCATGTCATGCACCTTTAGTTTTCCTTCCTATCGGCATGGCCGAGGCTGCGGCCGGGGGCGATGCGGTCGCGGACGCGCTGCTTCAGTTCGGTGATTTCCGGAAACCTGCCTTCCTCCTTCCGCGACCAGACCAGCTCGTCGTTGGCCCGTACCTCGAAGATGCCGCCCGTACCCGGCTTCAACGTAAGCTCGCCGATTTCTTGGTCGAAGGTCGTTAGCAGCTCCTGCGCCATCCAGGCTGCGCGCAGCAGCCAGCGGCATTGAGTGCAGTAGAGGATTTCGACGCGATTGCTCATGGTGTCTCCTGATGGCCATTACGGTGTTGGGCGTTCACGCCGACGCGGCTGCGGCGCGCTGATAGAGATATTTCTGGAAGCCGGCGAACATTCGGCCGATTTCCTCCGGCCGGCCCAGATCGGCTACGGCGTCCGCGATCGAGTCGCGGTACTTCAGGCGCAGCAATGGCGTCAGCTTGGCTGGGTCTAGCTCTTCCACGCCGCTGCTGACGTAGTGGGACAGCACGAAGTCGAGGAAGGCCTGCTGCTTGTCGCCATAGCGGCCGTGGAACATCGCCGTGGCGCTCGCCGCGCGCTGTTCGCGGGTGAGAGGCGCGCTGGCATAGGCGACGTGGGCCAATACGTCGAACAGATCGCTGTTTTCCGCATCGATGATCTTCTGCATCTCGGTCAATTGATCGTTGCCGAAGCCTTTTTCGGCCAGCCCCTCCAGCAGCTTCCGGCGCGTGTCCGGCGCGCTCCACAAGGCGCGGAGTTCGTCCTCATCGCCGAAGAACTCGGGCAGATTGCCAAACAGCGCCTCCATGAACTGCTGCGCCGACATCGGAGTGCCGTCGGGGTGCCAGAAGCTGGTCGCCATCATGTGCTGGATGCTGCGCGCCTTGCCGTCGGCGAGTCTGATCTTCGCCTTCTTCTTGCATACGCAAGGGCGCCGGCCACATTTCGGGCAAGGTTCCTTCTCGCATTCGCAGGGCCGTTTGCCGCAGTTTGGGCAGGCGGGCGGAGGCTCGCGGACGCACACGCAGGGGCTGCGATTGCACCTTTCGCACAGTTCGGGCTCGACCGGCTCGCCGTCCCACTCCGGGTCGCTGAAATGATGGTGGGCCCGGACGAAGTCGTAGATCGTGAAGTAATCCTTGCCGTCGTAGAGCCGAGTGCCGCGCCCGATGATCTGCTTGAACTCGATCATGGAGTTCACCGGCCGCATCAGCACGATATTGCGCACGTTGCGGGCATCGACGCCGGTCGAGAGCTTCTGCGAAGTCGTCAAAATGGTTGGGATGGACTTCTCGTTGTCCTGGAAGTCCCGCAAATGCTGTTCGCCCAGCGCGCTGTCGTCGGCCGTGACCCGTTGGCAATAGTTTGGGTCGGGATTCGTCTTGAGCTGGTTGACGAGGTCGCGCACCGCCAGCGCATGTTCCTGGTTGGCGCAGAACACCAGGGTTTTTTCGCGCGGGTCGAGTTGCGACAGGAAAATCTCCACCCGTTTCCTTTCCCGCGCCTTGATCTCGATGATCTTGTTGAAATCGGGTTCGGTATAGCGCCTGCCCGCCTCGATCTCGCCCTCGACCAGGGTGTCGTCGGGCGTGTAGACATATTCGTCCAGCGTCGTCGCGATCTGCTTGACCCGGAACGGCGTCAGGAAACCGTCGTTGATGCCGTCCTTGAGCGAATACACAAACACCGGCTCGCCGAAGTAGGCATAGGTGTCGGCATTGTCCCGGCGCTTGGGCGTCGCGGTCAGGCCGAGCTGCACCGCGGGGGCGAAGTAATCGAGGATGCCGCGCCAGTTGCTCTCGTCGTTGGCCCCGCCCCGGTGGCATTCGTCGATGACGATGAAATCGAAGAAATCCGGCGGATACTCGCCAAAGTACGGTGAGGGGTGGCCGTCCTTGGGCTGCCCGCTCATGAAGGTCTGGAAGATCGTGAAGAACAGGCTGCCGTTCTTCGGCACCCGGCCTTTCTTGCGGATATCGCCCGGTTCGATGCGCACCAGCGCATCTTCGGGAAAGGCGGAAAAAGCGTTGTAGGCTTGATCGGCCAGGATATTGCGGTCGGCCAGGAACAGGATGCGCGGCCGCCGCGACGGATCGCCATCGGTCTTCCAGTCCGTCAGGTTCCAGCGGCTGTGGAACAGTTTCCAGGCGATCTGGAAGGCGATGAAGGTCTTGCCCGTGCCGGTCGCCAGGGTCAGCAGGATGCGCTCGCGCCCCTCGGCGATCGCCGCCAGCACCCGTTCCACGGCGATGTCCTGGTAATAACGCCCCCGGAAATAGCCGCCCCGGTCCTCGAACGGCACCGCGGAAAAACGGTCGCG
>JAQTYA010000138.1 GCA_028688525.1 Methylococcus sp.
CGATTGGTTTCCTATCTTTCATCGTGTGGGCGCATCACCAGTACACCGTGGGTATGCCGCTGGCGGGTGAACTCTATTTCACCTCTGCCACCATGCTGATTGCGGTGCCGACCGGCGTGAAGGTATTCAACTGGGTCGCCACCATGTGGAAGGGCTCGATGACCTTCGAAACTCCGATGCTGTTCGCCATTGCGTTCGTGGTCTTGTTCACTATGGGAGGCTTCACCGGCCTGATGATGTCGATTTCGCCGGCCGACCTCCAGTATCACGACACCTATTTCATCGTCGCCCACTTCCACTACGTACTGGTACCGGGTGCCGTGTTTGCGCTGATGGCTGGAACTTACTACTGGCTGCCGAAGTGGACCGGGCACATGTACGACGAGAAGCTCGGCAAGCTGCATTTCTGGCTGTCGACGGTTTCGGTCAACGTGCTGTTCTTCCCGCAGCATTTCCTGGGACTGGCCGGCATGCCCCGCCGTATCCCGGACTACGCGGTGCAGTTCGCCGAATTCAACGCGATGTCTAGCGTGGGTGCGTTCATCTTCGGTTTCTCTCAGCTGATCTTCGTCTGGGTCGTCATCAAGGCGATCCGCGGCGGCGAGAGGGCGACCGACGAGGTGTGGGAAGGTGCCAGCGAGCACGGTCTGGAATGGACCCTGCCTTCGCCGCCGCCGTACCATACTTGGACGACTGCGCCTGATATCAAATAATCGGTACGAAAACGGGCCTGCCTGCGGACGGGCCCGCTCCGGCAAGGCACATGGATTTACGTAAAAAAAATCTGATCCTGACGGGTGTCATCCTCGTCATCGTGATCGGCCTGTATGTCTTTTCGATCGTTAAAGTGATTTCGTCGACCACACCGTCGTGAACCAGCAGAACAGCGGTACCAAGAGCCATCGGCGCCTGGTTTGGAGCATCGCCTTCGTCGCTTTGGCGATGTTCGGATTCGGGTTCGCTCTTGCGCCTTTTTATAGCCTGTTTTGCGAAATTACGGGTCTGAATGGAAAGGTCCGGACCGAAGCGGTGGAGGAAGTGGCCTATACGGTGGATACTTCGCGCGAGGTCACGATCGAATTCATCACCGAGCTGAACGAGCGGATGCCATTGGCCTTCAGCGCGGAAGTGCCGAAGATGAAGATTCACCCGGGACAGTATTACACCGTGAAATTTTATGGCGAGAACCTGACGGACAGGCCGATGCTGGGGCGGGCCATACCTAGCATCACGCCGGGTACCGCGACGGCTCACCTGAAAAAGACCGAGTGTTTTTGCTTTTCGGAGCAGAAGTTTGAACCGCACCAGCGCCGGGAAATGCCGGTCCGTTTCGTGATCGATCCGGGCTTGCCCCAGGACGTCAAGGAAATGGCGCTGTCGTATACCTTTTTCGATATTTCCGATACTCAAAAAGATTAAAGCTGTACTTTTTTCGAATTTCATCAGGGGACTTACATGGCGACTAGCGCAGCTTCCTACTACATTCCGCACAAGGCGACCTGGCCGATCGTCGGTTCCATCGGTTTGACTTGCTTGCTGGCGGGCTTTTCGAACTACCTGAACGGCGCTGCGATCGGGCCGACCATGATGATCCTCGGCGCCGGCATTCTCGTGACCATGCTGGTTGGCTGGTTCGGGACAGTGATTCATGAGAGCGTTGCCGGGATGTATAGCGACCAGGTCGATCATTCCTTTCGCTGGGGGATGATCTGGTTCATCACTTCGGAAGTGTTCTTCTTCTCGGCTTTTTTCGGCGCACTGTACTACGCCCGTATCTATGCGTTGCCCTGGTTGGGTGGCGAAGGCGAATTGGGCGTGACTAATGAGATCCTCTGGAAGGGGTTCGATGCTGTGTGGCCGACCAATGGTCCGGGGAAAGTCGGCGGCGAATTCGAGCCGATGTCAGCCTGGGGCATCCCGGCGCTAAATACGTTGATTCTGCTTACCAGCGGCGGCACGGTAACCTGGGCACATTGGGGTTTGCTGGCCGATAACCGCGGCCAGCTCATCAAGGGTCTGATTGCCACCGTAGCTTTGGGCTTCTTGTTCGTCATCCTGCAGGGCTTCGAGTACCACGAAGCCTATGCGGATATGGGGCTGACCCTGGGTTCGGGCATCTACGGTTCTACATTTTTCATGCTGACTGGCTTCCACGGCCTGCATGTCACGATCGGAGCGATCATGTTGACGGTGGTGTTGCTCCGCAGCGTGCGCGGCCACTTCAGCTCGGAACACCATTTCGCTTTCGAGGCTGCTGCCTGGTATTGGCACTTCGTGGACGTGGTTTGGCTCGGCCTGTTTATCTTCGTGTACTGGCTCTGACCGGTCGCTTTACAAAAAAAAACGCTGCCTAGGCAGCGTTTTTTTTGTCCTCGACAAACCTGGCGACCGAGGTTCAGCGACCGTAGTAGTCGGCTAATGCTCGGATTTCTTCGTCGGATAACTTCTTAGCAAACTGGCTCATGCCGGCATTGACGTCATTGTCGCGCTCGCCGCTTTTGAACCTGCGTAAAGCCTTGCCGAGATAGTCCCGGTGCTGGCCGAGCAGGGCAGGCTGGAGATCCCAGCCTTGCCCCTGAGCGCCGTGGCAGGCCGAGCAGGGGGGAATGAGCCGTTGTCTGTCGCCGCCGAGTATGACGGGCTCCGCCGCTTGCGGACTGGCCGGCCGTGGGAGCGAGCCCACCCACTCGGCGATGTCGGCGATCTCCTCCCGGTTCAGGCTCTGCGCTAGCGAGCCCATGATAGCCGCATCGGCGCTCTGGAGCCGCCCGGCTTGGTAATCCAAAAGCATCTTGTAGACGTACAGCGGCCGCTGGCCAGCTAGCACCGGCCATTGCGGATTGTCCGTCTGGGCGTCCGTGCCATGGCAGCCGGCACATCCTCGCTGTTCGTAGATCATGCGCCCCTGACCGGTGTCCCCTCCGGGTTTGAGGTTCAGTTCCCGCTGCCAGTCGGAAGCCGTCAGTGCTTCGGCCTGGCAGGTGCCGAATGTTAGGGCGAGGCCTAGGCTAAGGAAGGTACAGGGCAATTTTTTTTGCATATCAGGCTCCTACTGTGCCATGACGAGAAAGCCGAAGAAGAAATACTGGGCGATCCAGATGCAAAGTGCGGCCAGGGCGAATTTCCCCAGGCGATCGACTCGGGGCGAGGCGGTATAGAGTCCCTTGGTTTTCCCGGCTTCCCAGGAGATCGCAATGGAATAGGCGATGGCGAAGCCGCCCAGGCCAACGAAGGTCAGGCAGAACAATGCATTGCTGTACCAGTCGAAATGTATGGTGTAAGTAGACAACTCGTAACCATGCGCCCCACCCAGGATACGGTGGCGCAGCGCTTCGCGAGCAACGGCCACCAACAGGACCGCGCCGGCAGCGGTAGCGAACGCGCCATAGCTGCCGCTTGGCGACCGGAACAGCGCCGGTGCCAGGATCAGCAACAGGATCGCGCCATTAGCGAGGAACGACCACAGCGATAAAGGAAAGTTACCCGCGGTATCCTGCAGCGTCGCCATCCACATCGCGTAGCAAATCAGAACCACGAATCCGCCGCCGGTCATGAGTTTCCGTCCTAGGCCTGCGATCCAATCCAGGTACTCCGGATTTTCGTCCTCTCGGTGTGCAAGATAGCGCCGGTAACCGAGCAGCCAGGCGCCGGTGACGGGAGCAGCCAATGCGATGAAAAACGAGAATCGTGCGAGATTGAACTCGTGTATTCCCGCGCCAGAAGTTTCTAGGTGTCCGTCCGGCGCATACCAGGCCATCCATAGTTCGGGTCTCAGGGCTTGGCTAGCCAGCACGTGCATGATGAATCCGGCGGCAAGCAGCAAGATCAGGGAGAGCGCTAGCGACCAGCGGCTACTGCCCGAGCTTCCTTCTTTGCCGACGAAATAATGGTGGTACATCGCCCAGTAAGCGACCAGCAGCACGACGATGAAGCCGATGGCCCAGCGCGCCGACAGGACGTTGGATACGTACCAGAACGGGTCGTAGATGACTTGTACGAACAGCAGGGGCGCTACGCCGATCACGATGGCCAGGGACACTGCGACCTTGGCCGTGTCCAGCATGGCGCTCCCCAGGCGGCGCCAGTGCGCGTTGGCGGCAAACGCGCCGGTGAGGGCCAGGGCCGTGCTGCCTAGCATCACGTGGACGGCAATCATATGGAGTGCCCAGGTGAGCACCAGCAAAATCAGGAAGACGGCAGGGTGGCTGGGTAAGCCGGAACTGCTGCGTAATGCATAAAGGGTATCGATATCCATGATGTTCTCCGCTCAGCGGGTAATCGAGTGCCATAAGGGAAGACTGGCGATAAATAGAGCCAGCGCGTGCGCTTCGTCGTCGCGCAAGGGGATGCGCGGCATGTTCACCATGTTTCCTGTGACCAGGGCGCCTTTGATGAACCGTTCGATGTCCTCGGCGTCCCGGTTGCCCGCGAACATCTCGCCGAATGGACGGGTGCCGGTAGTGCCTAAGCCGTGGCAATTCGAGCAGTACACGATAGCCAGCGCGTGGCCGGCCTCCAGCTCGTTGCCCGCATCGACGCGCCGCAGATGCTCAGGAATGAAGGGGTGTACCGCTAGCATGCCCCGGGATTCCAAAACGGGCAGCTCGGACTTGACCCCCAGCGCGGGGACGTCTCGGGCGACGATCTGGTTCGAATAGACGAATTGACCCGCTACGAAGGGTTTGCGCATGGATTCGCGCGCCCGCTCTTCCGGCCAGATGCCGAAAATCAGAAGCGCAACCATCATGCCGGCGGCGAGAGGTGCCTTGAGCGCCGAAGGGCGCAGTAAAAGCGTGCTGAAATAGGCCACGATCACCGCCAGGATCGCCCACATAGTGGGTACGAAAGAGCCCGGTAGGCGCGTCTTCATTAGGAGCTGAGCGCTCTCTGGCAGCGTGGTCAGGCCCCACTGGAAAAACACTGCGCCCAGCACGGCCCCGAAAAGTCCCACCCAAGCCAGCTTTCGGGTCATTTCCAGCCGGAACGCGCCGTCACGGATATAGGCGGCGATCAATCCCCCCGCTAGCGCGGCCGCCATGAGCATGAAGCAGGTTCGGCTGAGGATCTGGGCGAAGGTATAGGGGCCGAAGAACCCGTTGAGCGTTCCTCCTTCAGAGAACCAGCGCTCCTGCCCCGGCCACATCATGAACGACAAGATGCCGACGATGACCAGCATCGTGGCCCAGGAGGCGAGGCCGAAAATCCAGGCGATTTTCAAATAGCTGCGCCCGTCCACCTTGCCGGCCAGATACACCAGCAGATAGATGCCTACCACTTCGATGACGAAGAACACCCATTCGGTGGCCCACCACCACACATAGCTGTGGATCAGAGCCGACAGCCCGCGCGGACTGGCGACCGTGGCCGAGAACCAGATGCCGGGCCCCGTGATCGAGCCGAGCACGTAGGAGAACACTAGGAGGAAGACTCCGTATTTCCTGACGTATTCCAGCAGTTCTGGGCGATTCCGCCGGACCGCCACGGTGGCCAGCCAGGTCGACACCAGCGCCGCACCTACCGAGGTATGGGAGGCTAGCACATGGATGACGGCGACGATGCCGAGAACCCAGCCGCTGCCCAGCGCAGGCTGGTACCAGGTGGGATAAAGGCCAAGTATTTCAGTGGAGTTATCCATGGCTGTCAGTTACCTCGTCAACATAAATCCTATAAGGCGTTTTATGGAAAGGCGCAGGGGTTCCATTGGGATTAATTCCCAATAAGGCGCAAAGAATAAATTCTTGTGAGTACATATGAGTTCGAGTAGCAAAGGTGGTCGGTGATCCTGCCATGGGCGTATCCATAAGGAGAATATGTCAAAATGCCGCAGGACAATTTGTCGCGGCATGTTTTCTAAGATATCTGCGATACTCTGCTACCTGAGAAATGAAGCCTATATTGCCCGTGGCGGCGGAGTTTTTTCCGGCGGGTCAGGTATTGCGGTACAAAAGCCGTTAAAACCCCATTCACACAAGGAGATCTGCGACGCATGGACGCACCCATTCGAACCGGCTCGCGGTAACCCTGCCGCGGCTGTTAACCCGTTAAATGAGCCGATTGGCCGAATAGGGCGCCGTATTCGCATCAGCGGCGGCTGCGGCGGATCGCTCGGCAAACCTAGAAACGACAGGAGCGTATTGCATGAATGTGAGCAACATAGAGCTGGCAGCGCTTGCCAGCGGGGCAGCGGGTATTCTGTTCGCACTGGTCAGCGCCGGTGGTATGGCGCGCAAGAGCGTTGGATCGCCCGAAATACAGGTCGTGATGAAGGCGATTCGGGAAGGGACTAGAGCTTTCCTGAAGCGTCAATACGCGACCGTGGCGATCGTCGCTAGCGTGCTGGCGCTGGTGTTGACCCAACTAGGAACATGGACAGCCAACGGCTTCATCGTCGGCGTCGTCGCTTCCGCATTGGCCGGTTACGTTGGGATGGTGACCGCGGTAGGCGCCAATGCGCGGACTGCCGAGGCTGCCCGTAACGGACTAGGGGCGGCATTGTCGACGGCGTTCCGTAGCGGGACGGTGACCGGACTCCTGGTTGGCGGTTTGGCCTTGTCGACCGTCGCCGGTTACTACGCGCTGACCTCGGCCGTGGCCTCCCTGGATGCCGTGCCGGGCGCCTTACTGGGGCTGGCTCTGGGAGGGTCGCTGATGAGTGTGTTTGCGCGGGTGACTGGCGGTGTATGCGGACAGGCCGCTGCAGTGGGTGCCGGTATGGTGGAGGGTGCGGATACCGTCGTCAGACGCAGCGACCCGAATAATGCCGCTACTGTCGCGGACTACGTCGGAGCCAATATCGGGCACGCGGCAGGCATGGCGGCCGATTTGTACGAAACCTACACCCTGGCCCTGGTCGCGGCTATGCTGCTGGCGAAAGGAGCATTCGGCGCGGATAGTCCGTGGATCGAGTTTCCGTTGCTGATCGCGTCGCTGGCGCTGGTAGCCTCTTTGGCCGGCATCTGTTTCGTGCGTTTGGGCAAGAGCCGCTACGTGATGGGTGCCTTGTACCGCAGCGTGATCGTTACGGTGATCCTGGCGGGCGTCGGCCTTTACTACGCATCGGAATGGTTCGTGGGCCTGCCTGGCGTACAGCCCGCTTTCAGCGTGTTGAGCTTATTTGCCGTGGCTTGCGTCGGATTAGTGCTGGCCGGGAGCAACATCGCTGCGGCGGAATATCTCACTTCCAAGAGCTTCAGCGCAGTCCGGCGCATTGCCGCCGCCTCCCGTGACGGCCATGCGACCAATGTCATCGCCGGTCTGGCGGCCGGATTGAAGTCGACGGCATTGCCGATCATCGTCCTGTGTGCGGCATTCGCCGGCCCCTATTATCTCGGCGGCGGTTTTGCTGGCCATGCCAGTACGGGCTTGTTCGCGGTAGGTCTGGCCGCCGTGGCCATGTCCTCCCTGGGCAGTCTCATGGTTGCGATCGACGGCTACAGTGTCGTCGCAACAGCCGCCCACGGCATAGCAGAAATGGCCGATCTGCCTGAGGAGGTGCGTCAATCTACGGCGTCTCTGGATGCGGCGGGACATACCACGCGCGCCGTGGTTCAAGGCTATGCCATCGGCGCTGGCGGACTCGCGGTGCTGGCGCTGTTCGCGGAGTACTCCAGGTCGTTCGGGGTGCCGTTGGCCATCGATTTGTCCAGTCCAGTCGTGCTGATCAGCCTGTTCGTCGGCGGCTTGCTGCCTTATTTGTTCGGAGCGCTGGCACTGGTGGCCGTGGGCTGCGCCGCTGCGCTGTTAGCGAAGGAGGCAAACCGCCAGCTCGGCGCCGTTGGCGGATTCGGTTCGATGGCCGCCCCCCAATACGGCCGCTGCATGGATGTGGCTGTCCGTAGCGCCATCCGCCGCACCATGCTCCTGGTGTTGCTCCCGCTGTCCATTCCCTTGGCTGTCGGCTTGATGGGAGAGATCGG
>JAQTYA010000139.1 GCA_028688525.1 Methylococcus sp.
TGCAGCCGATCTTGGCGGCGATGGAACAGATCGCCGCCCATTGCGATTCATGCTCGCCTTGATGCTCACGCACCATGCGAACCGCCCGCTCCCTAATCTCCGGTGAAAAATTTGTTGTCGTCTTCATAGCTCCATACTCTCAAATGTTGGAGCCTCCGGAAAACACGGGGCAGTTCACGCGACCGGCTGATTACAAATTCTAATTCATGCGATTTTAAGGTGTTTGAGGCTGTTTGAGGAAGTCCACTGAAGCCTTGTATTTCCTTGCTTCCGTCTTGTTTCCTGCCTTACACTCCTTTCCGTTGTTTGAAGCCTAGCGTCTACATTGTGTCTACATTGTGTCTACATAGAAGCGCTGGCCTGCACGGAGGGGATCATGTCTACACCTGCCGCACAAGTCGCCAAGATCACCAAGACCCTGGTGGATCGAATGCAACCGCCCGAAGCGGGGCAAGTCTTCTTTCGGGACGCAGAGCTGAAAGGCTTCGCCGTCCGGATCACCGCGAACGGGGCGAAAGCCTTCATCGTCGAAAAACGCATCGAAGGCCAGGTCAAGCGGCTGACCCTGGGACGCTATCCCGAATTGACCGTGGAGCAAGCCCGCAAGGAGGCGCATAAGCTGCTGGGTAAGATCGCCTCCGGGGCTAATCCCATCGCCGACAAGCAAAAAGCCGCTTTGCAAGCTACTACGTTGACCGATGCCTTTGCCGCATTCCTCAACGCCAGGAAAGCACTCAAGCCCCGCACGCTCTACGATTATCAGCGCGTGATGACGGTGGCGTTCCCCGACTGGCAGAAAAAACCCATTGCCGCCATCACCAAGGACATGGTGGCCAAGCGCCACCTAAAGCTTGGGAAAGACCACGGCGAAGCCTACGCTAATCTGGCCATGCGCTTCCTGCGCGCGTTGTTCAATTTCTCCATTGCCCAATACGAAGACAGCAAGGGGCAAGCCCTGTTGCGGGAAAACCCTGTGATCCGGTTGAACCAGACCCGCGCTTGGTATCGCGTCGAGCGCCGGCAAAGCGTCATCAAGCCCCACCAGTTGGCCGACTGGTATAAGGCGGTTAAGTCGCTTAAAGACGATCAGCTCCATGCCTCGTCCGCCCTGATCGCCGATTATCTGATGTTCATTCTGTTCACGGGTTTGAGGAAGCAAGAAGCCGCTAGCCTGACCTGGGAGGCGGTTGATCTGCAGCATCGGACCTTGACCGTGACCGACACCAAGAACCGGGAGCCGCTGACCCTGCCGATAACCGATTTCCTCGATGCCATCCTGACCGACCGGCTGGCCGCACGGCAAAGCGAGTATGTGTTTCCCGGACCTGGCAAAACCGGCTTCTTGATCGAACCCAAACGGCAAATCAAGAAAGTCCGGGAAGCCTCCGGCGTGGACTTCACCCTCCACGACCTGCGGCGCACCTATATCACCGTGGCGGAAAGCCTCGACATTTCGGCGTATGCCTTGAAGCGCTTGGTCAATCACAAGATGCACAACGACGTGACTGCGGGCTATATCGTCTCGGACGTGGAGCGGCTACGCGAACCCATGAAAAGAATCTCCGATTTCCTCAAACAAGCCTGCCTGCGAGGATGGGGGAACTCGGTCCAGTCTTGCAGAAATTACCCTTAAAGGGGACAATTTGCCTATGGAAAAGCGCACGCCTCACTACCCGCTGGCCGGCATTCAAGCGCAGATGATTTCGATTCAGGACATGAATCTCACCGTCTCGGCCAGAAGCGGAATTCGTGCGGCGGGCCTGGCCCAGGTGGATGCCTTGGCCGTGATCCAACGGCTGACCCGCAGGAACTTCTACAAGAGCATGACGACCCACGCCGATCATCGCGTCTGGCAAGACGTGTATCACGGCGAATGGGAAGGAAGAGCGCTCTATATCAAGTTTCAGCAGGTTGGAGACTATTTTGTGGTTTCGTTTAAAGAGCTTTGAAATGACAAGTCGATGGCATGAACAGCCCTGCCCGTTGTGCGGAGCGGGCACCTTGCGCGATGGAGTCAAAACCGTAGCGCAGAATTACAAGGGCCGCACCTTCCGTTCGGAAACCCGCGGCGCATTCTGTGACCATTGCGGGGAGGGCTTTGTCGAATTCGATACAGTTGAAGAATCGGCATGGCTGGCGTTTCGTGACCAGGTGGATGATGAGGAGGCCGCCGAACTCAGCCGCATCCGTAAAAAGCTGAAACTGACCCAAGCCGCTGCCGCCAAATTGACCGGCGGCGGTAAGAACGCCTTTTCCCGTTACGAGCACGGTCAAGCCAAACCCGTTGCAGCGGTGGTGAACCTGTTTCGCTTACTGGATCATCACCCGGAATTGCTCGCCGAACTCGAAGAAAGGCACTAAGACCGGAGCGGCTGCGTCAGCCGATTACGGATTATCTTTGCCAGGCAGAAGGAAGCAGGGGCGATGCTGAACAGGAATGAATTCAGGACTATTTGGGAGTTGGCCTTTCGCTGGGAAGGGCTGGAGCCGCCAGAGCAGGAGCCGTCCGAACTGCCCGAAGGAGTTACTGATAAGATCGACAAGATCATTTGGGCCTTTCGGCGTGAGCGACTACCTCTGAGGCACCCTTCGACCCTCTTGGCCAATCCCGACAGGGATAGCGCAATCGAATTGCTTTTTATCGACCGTACACTTTTTCGGTTACGGCGATGTCAAAAGCGCAAGGATTTTCGCCAAAAACTCCTAGATCAGTTGTACGTGATGCGCCCGGAACTCTTGGATTGGTGTGATAAAGACCGGATTGATCCGCCGGCATTCTGGGGTTCTATAGAACGAGGGTCCAAGTTGCCTGTCGGTCGTCATTTTCAAGAGGAAATCGACAAGAACCGTTGCCAAGCCATTGCCCAGACCTTGTGGGACATTGACCCGAGCATTCATCCGGCGCACATGGCCGAGAGTAAATACTTGCAGCAGTACGGAAACGGAGCCCAATGCAGGGATGAAGCAACAGTCAAGCGTTGGATCGCCGACGTAGACCCAAAAAAGGGGGAGCGAAGGCCGGGTAGACCAGCTCGCACCCGCTACCTGATCGATTTGGAAAATGGTGGTCTGGCATAGGTGGTTGATGACTGAATGGCGATTTTCTCGGGTTGTTGCTATTTGGTGCGTCTCGAAAATCAAATATTTAAATTACCTTTCTGGCGATAGCTAGGGTATCTAACCCCCGGTATGGGCCAGAATCCAATTTTTTAGCCTGCAGCGTCCCGCCACCCTGTGCCCCGTATTTCCAACCTACGGAGGCGCAGACCATGAACGACAAATTGCTGACCACTCGGGAAGCCGCTCACCTGCTCGGGGTGAGCATGGCTTTTCTGGAACGGGACCGCTGGGCCGGTGCCCGTATCCCCTTTATCCGAATCGGTAGCCGCTCCGTCCGCTACCGGCGCGGCGACATCGACGCCTATATCAGCGCCCGCCTGAAACGCTCCACCAGCGAATAGCCGGGGGTGGGGCTATGGCGCACTTCTATGAAGGGCATCCGGTGCCGCCGATGCCCTATGATCTGACGGCGGCAGATCAAATCTGCTGGCGTTATGATGGCCCCTGCGGATCGGACCGGCGCTGGCGTCGTCAAATCTTCCGGCGGATTCCCGACCGCTTCGCTATTCCCTTGGCTGAACAAGCCAAAGCCCGCTACGAGCAAGCAGGCCGCAAAGCCGGGAACCTCCACCTGCTGAATGCCTCGGAGCGCATCGATCAAACCTCGATCCGTCTGGCTTCCAGCGACGAAGATTTGTGCCATCTGGCGAAACTTCGTGCCGTCGCCTGTGGCCGGATCGCTGGCGCCCAAGGGGTCAATGCCTGGTCGGCCTTGACCTATTACCTCACTCCCTACGGCATTCCTTTGCCGGAACCGGGCGACCGGCTTACGGTAGACGGTGCCATTGCCCGCCTGAAAGATGAAGCTTGGTGGCGGCGGAGCCTTCGCCAATTCCATGGCCGCACCGTGGAACAAGTCGCCATCAGTCTCGGGCTGGTGCACAAACAGGCCGGCATCTACGCCAGCGATGAAACCGTCCAGCGCCGCCAGGAACAGAAGACCCGAAACCGCGCCTTGCTGGAAAGCCTGGTCGCCGTCAACGAACTCGACCAGGAATACAACCTACAAGAACTCGCCGAGCTGGGGGTCTCGAACCCCAGAATCCGCCGCGCGGAATTGATGACCCGTATCGCCGGCTTCGAAGCCATCGCCAAGGACTTGGGCCACGCCGCCGAGTTCTACACGCTGACCTGTCCCTCCCGGATGCACGCGCGGTTGTCCAAGACCGGCGAAGAAAATCCGCGTTACGACCACACCACACCTCGCGAAGGCCAGCGCTACCTCACCCGCCTTTGGAGCCAAATTAGGGCCAAGCTGCACCGCTCAGCGCTTCGGGTCTATGGCTTCCGGATCAGCGAGCCTCAGCATGACGGCACCCCTCATTGGCATCTGCTGCTGTTCATGGATGCCCAACACGTTGAAGCCGTGCGGGCCATCTTGCGGGACTACGCTCTGAAGGAAGATGGCGATGAACCCGGAGCCCAGCACCACCGCTTCAAGGCCGTGCCCATCGACTGGAATCAGGGCAGCGCCGCCGGCTACATCGCCAAATATGTATCCAAGAACATCGACGGCTACGGACTGGAAGAAGACCTTAACGGGCAGGACGCCAAACAGACCGCTCCACGGGTAGAAGCCTGGGCCTCAACCTGGGGCATTCGCCAGTTCCAGCAAATCGGCGGTCCCCCGGTTACGGTGTGGCGGGAACTGCGACGGCTCACCGATGCCCCCGACGGTCTACTGAACCAAGCGTATCAAGCCGCAGACAATGGGGACTGGAAAACCTTCGTCCAGCTCATGGGCGGACCGACGGCGAAACGGAAGGATCAGCCCCTCAAGCTTGCCAAAGCCTGGAACGACAAGCCGGGGAAATACGGTGAACCTCTAGGCTGGCAAGTGTTCGGTCTGGAAGCCGATAACATCGTCTTACCGAGTCGGATTCATCAATGGACAGTGCAAGCCCGGAGCGAACGGATAGAGCGGCAGAATCCAGGAGAGCGAACCGGCCAGGACGTTTGCGTTGAATATCCCGGGAAAGGAAAGGGAGACGGCGCGGGGAGCGGGCGCGGGACGAGCGTAGCGAGGACCGCGGACGCGACACGCGCCGTCAGCCCTTCAACTGACTCGGAAGAAAGAGCCTACCGCCTGGTGCCGGATCGCTCTTCCTTGGAGTTCTGTCAATAACTGTACGGGTAGATGAGCCTGCCATCTTTATTTCTCATGTAGAGGCCTTTTGACCAGACGGAAGCGACCCCATTCCTGTCATTCACTTTCCGGATTGAATGATGGCCGGTCTTCGGCCTAACAGTCGTTCGTGTTTGCCGGCCAACTTAGTCAGAACTGCCCTTTTCTGGAGTTGGTTTGAACTATTAGTACTAAGCCAGCAGTAGCCAGCCAATAGCGTTAGCGTTCCGCCTTCCATTGTACTTGTTTATTGAGCAAACAAAATACCAACGGTTCGTGGCTCACCAAGTTATGTCTGTAAGCTAGGTGAGATTGCGAATTTTATCGTCCATTTAGTCGGCCCACTCGTTTCTCGCCCAATCAATGAGTCGTTCTTCTCGTGTTACAATCGCCGCCTCATTCCAAAGTGGAAGCGCTGGTACTACCTCTTTGGCAACCAGAAGTCCCGTGTTGGTGTATGCATCTATTTTGTCGTTTGGGCGTTTGTTGTAAAGTTTTGAATTCAGTTTTGGAGGTAAAATAAGGAGGTTGCCAATGCGATGGACAAGTTTTTCGTTGTTAAGGCTCTGGGCGAGAATGTGTTCAATTGAATCAGAGGCTGATTCTAGCCAGATTTTATTCCACTGTTCGTTGTTAAACTCTTGTCCAGCTTCTTTGGCAAGATGCTCTTCATATCGAAATAATAGGTATCTAAGCTCTTCCTGTCGTCCCGTATAGCAATCCGTGTCACTGAGCTCGTTCACCGCATTGTCAATCGGAAAATCTGCACCGATTTCTCTCAGGCGGATACGAATATTTTCAGGCTCAAGCCGTTCGTTGAAGATCGCCCAAGCTAGCCGGATATATTCTCCTACGCGCGTTCTGGCATCCTTGCAGAAAAGGCCATAGATTCTAAAGGTGACGTTTTCCCAGCATCGCAACGTGAGGTCCAACTCGGAAGCACTGATGTCGTCTCTCAAATAGATAGCAGCAGCAACCAGGCGCGCCTGGCTAATCTTCGTTACCGCGTTGCGACGCTGATCGGTTGCCAACTTATCTACGGCTTCAGTCACAGACTTCAGCCACTTGGTGATCTCTAAGACCTTTGCTGGAGCGTTTCCGGCTAATCCTCGCAGGAGTTCAACCGCGTAGGTCTCGCTTACAGGGCGGCTCGGTGCGTGCCTTTCTTTTAAAGTAGCGGCGAACCTCAAAGCCTCAGTGCTAAGCCCAATCCGTAGACCGATGGTTCGGTAAATCTGCGCCCAAAGCCCGTGAACTTCCGTAATAATTTCCTTCTGATTGCCTGATTCCGACTCAAAAATAACCGCCATTAACATGCTTTTCAACCTATCAAACCACGATACATCAAGGCCTCTACTGTTTAGCACCTCAAAAACGGTGTACACAGTTCCTTCATCAGATAATTCGTGAAATATGAATGTCAACTTGTTCTTAAGCAGGGTAACTAATTCTGCTAGTGTCTTCCCGGATTCCATCCAAGAACTCACAAAGTGTTCACAGTCAACGATGGCCGAGAGAAGCTCGCGATCAGCAACCGTCTTGGCATTTTTGGGATCGGCTTTATTGCCGTTGCGCAGATAATCTGAGAAATATTGCGAGTGGTCGTGGTTAGTCTGAAGAAGCAGCAAGGAAACGTCATCCGGTTTAACTAGCAATTCCTCGAGCTCGCGTTTTACACGTTCTTCTACGGCATTGGAAGGATCAAGATGCCTAGCTATCGCATTCAGTAAGATAATTAGTGTTGTTAATCGCTGTTGGCCGTCTACTACTTCTATAATTTGATGTTCATCTGTGATGATCGTCGTTTTATCCCTTCGTAGACCGACGATAGTTGCCATAAAATGACCAATATCTTTATTAGATATTGCGACAGACTTTATATCAGAGAATAAGTCGTGCCTCTGCTTATGTTGCCAACTATAGGCTCTTTGGTACTCGGGGATTCTGAAAAGTCTTCCGGACAAGAGTTTTCCAAAATTTAAATGCTGTGGTTGAATATCTATCATCGTGATTTCCTGGTTTACTTAAGGCTTAAAGTCAGCATTAAATAATTTAGAGCTTTTCACGAAAATAGTCAAAATACCAGCAAAGCTCTACTTTTTCCCGAAATATCGAAAAATCAAGAAAAACCAGGCTGCGTGCTTAGGGTATTCCGCCAGAGACAGATAAAGTTGCAGAGAACCCAATGCCCCCTTCGGGCGCGTTCTCTGGGCTCTGAAAAAGCTGTCATCTATGAATGGCCGGTAGCAGCGATCATGGACGGTTGTTGAGGCTGAAGTTCAGACAATCTTTGCGATTGCTATGAGCTAGCGCTAAGGGCACCTCGAGAAATCCCGGCCTTCGACAAGTGCAGTGCGAACGGTTTTACGCTACTCCATCTGTTACGTTCGTGGTGAGCTTGTCGAGCTATGAATGTAACCGGTCCCTAATGAGGTGAACACCATTCTAGGCATGGAGCCGCGTGTCTACATTGGGTCTACATAGAAACGTAACAGATTCGCTTAATAGATAATCTATTGAAATTATGGAGCTGGTGACAGGATTCGAACCCGCGACCGGCTGATTACAAATCAGCTGCTCTACCG
>JAQTYA010000140.1 GCA_028688525.1 Methylococcus sp.
CCGGTTGTCGTGGGTTCGAGCCCCATCGGTCACCCCATCCCCGTTTTACGGGCCATTAGCTCAGCTGGTAGAGCAGCGGACTCTTAATCCGTTTGTCGTAAGTTCGATCCTTACATGGCCCACCATATAATCAAAGGCTTAGGTCAAAGACCTAGGCCTTTTTTATTGCCTATGTCAACCAAGTGTCAACGCAATTAAAGGGTTAAATTTGCGGACACATCCTTATCTGAGCTGTGTTCGTACTTATGGCTCGGTGAGGTAACGTCGCCACAAAGCCCAACGCCGTTTAAAAGAAAGGCCAAAACGATAATCACAGCCAGCCAAAGTAAAGGACGGTCTGCGGCCTTCGCTTCTATGATTTTTTTCAGAACAGTGGAAAGCAGCGTCTCCCTTCGCTGCTCGTAAGACAGTTTTTTTGCTTCCTTGTGAGATAGAGGCATCGTCTCGGTGGCTCTCCTAACCCAAACCAGAAATCGCCAAATGACTGTAACGAAGTCATTTACGGTAATCCGGCTGTCCTTCCGCCCCTTCTTCGGCGAGGACCCGTGACTTTCTGCCCCTGCCTTTCGACAGGTTTAGCTTTCGAATTTTTTTGATGCGCTGGAGTATATTAACGACTCAAATGTCGTGCAATAGCGACAGGGCCGGCGAAATCTGGATAGAGGACACAGCAAACGGTAAGTCGCAATAAATCAGACCTTATCTAGCTTAAAGGGTTCAACTTACGCGCTTCTTCCAAATGGTCTGGCGCGAGGTGAGCGTAACGCATGGTTACGATCAAGCTGCTATGCCCAAGGATACGCTGAAGCGTAAGGATGTTGCCGCCTTTGATTACAAAGTACGAGGCAAAGGTATGCCGCAACACGTGGGCAAGCTGCCCTTCCGGTAGCTCAATGCCGGCGCGGATCATGGCAAAGCGGAAAGCGTAATAGCACCGTTCAAACCCTCCTTGCTCCAACCGAGACGCGAGGGAGTTTGCCAGATCGTCACGGATAGGCACCGACCGATTCTTTCCGCTCTTGGTGTTCGAGAACGTGACCAAGCCAGGTGAAACTCGAACATTTTGCCGCTTGAGTCCTTCAGCTTCTGACCACCGCGCCCCGGTCGACAATGCCAGGACAGCAACGAGATAGACATCGGGATTCTTGGACTCCTTCAAAGACGCCAAGAGCTGCTGAATCTGTTCGACCGTAAGAAAAGTAAGCTCGGGCTGACTGATCTTGATCGGACGCACTCGGGATAAGGGATTTTCGCCTTTCCAATGGCCGAGCCGCTTGAGTTCGCCGAAGACGCCGGCCAAGTAGGAGCGTTCGCGGTTGAGGGTTGATGCCGATATCGCTGCTTTCAGACGCTTTGCGCGGTAGTCGGCGAAGACCTGGGCGCTGAAACGAGAGGCGAAAGGATCATCCACAGCTTCACATAAGGCGATCAGACGCCGGTAAGTATCCGCGGCACTCTTGAGGCTAACGCCGTGCAAATCAAACCAGAGCTTGACCAGGTCGGAAAGCTTACGGGTGTCCTTTTGCGGCAAGCTGAATTCGGGTTCCGCCGCAACTTTGGCTTTTAAGGCATTCTCCCAGCGCTCGGCATCGGCCTTACGCCGAAAGGTCTTACGGTAACGCTTATGACCTCTACCGCCCGGCTGCACATCGGCTTGCCAGCCGTCCGGCACTTTCTTGATTGCCATAGCTGACCGCTACGCGGCTTTCCCCAAAGTTCGCCGTTTCCAAAGCCCTTGCAGCACGAAGTCCTTCAAGTCCTGCTCGATCTGGTCTTTGTTCTGGCCGGGCTTGGCCAAGTGCTCCAGCAGCTTGGGGTAGATGGAAAGCCGCCTGATCTGGATCAAGATGTAATCGGCATTCCTGCCCTCACGGGCATAGAGCGAAATGAGGTTGCCGAGCACATTGCCGAAGTTGCGGGCCACCGCGGACACGTCCTCTTTTTTTTTACGGGTGATGCGGTAGCCGGAGGCCGGGACTTTGAACTCGGGGTCGTCGCGGAGCAGCTGCCACACCGGATCGATATAAGTGCCGTCCTTGGCCCGGTTGATGGTCAGGGCATAGCGCCACATGTCGGTTAAGTGCGGGACGACATCGAGCCAGCGCTTGAGCGGCTTGCCCATGCCTTCGCCGATTTCGTTGACCACCGAGTGATGGAATCTTGCTTCGATCCGCCACACCGGCTGACTGGGATCGAATTCGCCTTGGGTAAACTCGCTCCATTCGTGCTGCATGAAGTCCACCTTATCGGCGTGGACAATCTGCTTGGACTTGTCGTACAGGCACATTTGCAATGAAGCCGCCTTGCCGAAAGTGATGCTTTCGGAAGCCTTATCGCCGTAAGTCACCGCCACTTCCGACAAGCCGTGGAATTCGGCGTCCGAGATCCCATCGAAGCGGCGGGTAATCCGGGCACGGGTCACGAAACGGTTCTGGAACTGCGGATCGGGCGACCACTGCTGCACGTCGACCGCCAGATGGACCGCCACCCCTGAAGCCTCATGAGTGCTCATGAGCTGGCCAGCGAAGCTGTCCAAGGTGGTTTGGATCGCTTTCGCATTGGCTTCGGCCAACAGATGCGGTGACAGCTCGATTTTCAGATGATGGGCAGGCCGGCCTTCCAGCAAATCCGCTTCGGCCTGGTAGTAACTGCCGATCAGCAGAATGATGCCGCGAGTGTTGTCCTGGAGGGCATAGCGGTAGCCGCAAGCCTTGCCCATACGGCGAGCCGCCCAAGGATGCTCGCCGGGCAAAAACCGGAACTCGCCCGAGCCTTCGGCAGCTTCTTTGATCTTCTGGTAAAGCTCCGGCTTGAGCTGGCCGTGGTAGTTCTGCCGCACGGTATCCACGAAGCTGCCGCAGATCAGGATATGCGACAGGTCGAAAGTCATCCTCGGACTTTTGAAGATACGGCCTTTCGGGTCTTGAGCCACGCCTTTGGACAGGCTGGAATACGAGTAACGGTCAAACACTTTCAAGTCAGCCATCGTTATTTCCCCTTTTCAATTTTTGAACACAACCCAAACCACAGAGCCAGAGCGAAAACCACTTTCAAAACCCAAAAAATCTACGCTTACACATCCCTATCACTCTCTTACACATCCCTATCACCCTCTAATGCGGCGTTATTGCGACTTGTCACCCCCCTAGATCAGACGTGTTACAAGGACGTCTGATGAATGCGCCCGGTCGCGCGTGGCGCGTCCGTCTCGCTGCGCTCCCCGCTCGCGCCGCGCCCACGGGCGCAGGGCAGCGCGGCGGCAGGGCACACGGCGGCTCGGGCGAAAGACGGCTCGGGCGAAAGACGGCAGCCGGCGGGGACTCATTTGCGCTCCCCGGCGGTACCGGCGTGCGGCGGCGGATCGCCCGCCAGGTGGTGAGGATTGGACGGCACCGGCTCATAGGGATAGAACACCTCCCGGCGCAGGAAGGCCCGGCACCAGTCCTGATCGACCTTGGCGCGGGTGGCCTTGACGGTGTAACAGCGGCAATCCTCCGGCGTGCCGATGCAGCCCATAATGATCGGCGCGGCGCTGACCCGGTACAGGCCGTCATAGGCCGCGGCGGTTTCGGGCTTGCCTTCCTGGCGGGGCCTAAAATCGATGGTCTCCGGCAAGGCATTGCCCACCTTGACCGCAGACTTGTTGGCGTAAGCGTTCGGCGGCGGCGATTTCGCCGGCTGGCCCTGGAGCGGTTCGGGGGCTTGGGTCTTGGCCACGATGCCGCTGTAACCGCGCCAGACCAGCAGCACCAGCAGCACGACCACCCCGCCGAACACATAGACCAGGAACGGCGGCGCGTGCTTTTGCGGGGTGTGGACCGTCGCCGAGCGGTATTGCTCGAACACCTTTTTCGGCAGCCGGTAAGGCCGTTCGGCGGCTTTGGCCGTATTGGCGGTGCTGTCCGCACACTCCGGCCATTCGTAAATGCGCCGGCCCTTCCAGCTGGAGGTAATGTGGATATGCCGGCCCACCAGGCGGCGGACATTGGCATCGAACAGATGCGGACCTTGCGACAGAATGAAGATATCGCGCCCGCCGTGGCGGTGCGTCTCCAGCTTGGCCACCCCCGCCGGCACCGCCGCCGCGGACGCCCGCGGCCGCCAGACCCGCTGGCACTCGTCCACCACCAGAATGCCGGCTTCGGGCAACCACAGATGCCAGTCCTCGACATAGAGCACCCCGTCCGCGATCCGGCCCGGCACGCCTTCGCCGTCCGCCACGCAGTGCTCGCACAGATCGGAGCGGCAATACACCTTCTCATGCTTGAGCTTCAGTTCCGGAATCGCATGGATGAACAGCGGACGCGATTCGTCCAGCTGCATCAGCTCATTCACGCAGAAGGCGGTTTTGCCGGTCCCCGGCACGCCGGTAATCAGGGTAATCATAAGTTCAGCTCCCGGAAGTCAATTTGCCCAGCTTAGGCATCGCAGACAGGGTGGCGCGGGCGACGTAGGCGCCCAAGAGCACCCCGAAAGCCACATCGAAGCCCGCCATCGAAGCCAGCGCCGCCGCCGCCGCCGGCAAGCCGTTCCAAGCGCCTTGGACTTGCTCCTTGACCTGATCGATAGCGGTTTGGGTGGCCGAATAGGTGATCCAGCCCACCCCTAACGCCGCCAGCACCTTGCCGGCGCCGGTTTCCAGCAGGGCCAGCAGCCAAGTGCCCAGGTTGACGAACACGCCCATCAGTCCCCCCCGCCCAAGCGGTGGGCACCCACCAGAATGCCGCCGGCCAGCACCCAGGCCACCGCAATGACCATCCAGCGGATACCGCTGGCGTATTGGCAAGCCGCGTCATAGGCAATCGTGATGCCGGTGCTTTGCAGCGAGCTGGGCAAAGCCACTTCAATCGGCGCCGGACAACCGCCGCCGCCGCCGATGGCCACCGGGGCCAGGCCCTGGCCCGCATTTGTTTCAGTGCCCACCGGCGTTTTCGCCGGCACCTCGCCGAACAGGTTTTTCAGCCGGTCCATCAGTTCATCCAGGAAGGTCTTTTCGTCGTAACAGCCCAAGGTGCCGGAGCCATCGCTACAGCCCGGCCCCGGACTGCCGGAGGGATTGGGCGAGGGGTTGGGCGAGGCCGACGGATCGTTGCGGCACTGCTGCATTGCGGTGTCGTAATACTGCCCCGCCGGACAGCCCGGCGCCGGCGTGCCGGAGGGCGAGGGATTGCCGGAAGGCGAGGGATTCCCCGACGGGCCGGGACCGTTCGGGTCGGTACCGGGCGAGGGGTTCGGCCCCGTCGAAGGCGAAGGGTTGGGATCGGTCACGCAGAGCCCTAAGGCCTCGTTGTAATACTGGCCCGCCACACAACCATGCGGGTCCGGACTCGCGCCCGGCGAGGGCGAGGGGTTGGGATCGCTCACGCAGAACCCCAAGGCCGGGTTGTAATACTGGCCGGCGGCACAGCCGTGCGGGTCCGGCGCCGGCGTCGCGGCGGGCGAAGGGTTGGGCTCGGGCGGCAGCGTCGGGGCCGGGGTCGAACTCGGGTCCGGCCCCGGCGTCGGGGTCGGCGGCGGCGTCGAGACCGGATAGGGCGTCGGCGTCGGGGCCGGGGTAAAGGTCGGCGCCGGATCGGGCGGGCGCGGCGTCGGCGTCGGCGCGGTCGGGTCGATGGGCTGGCATAAGCCGCTGGCCGCCTGGCCGTTCCAGGTTTTGGGATGCTCCTCGCCCGGCGGGCAATCATCGAGCTGGCAGGACATCGGCAGCGTCAGCGGGTTGATGCTTTGCCCCGGCGGACAGCGGTAGCCGCAAGCGCCGGTTTGATAGTCGTTGACCTTACCGTCCGGACAGTCCGGCGGACTCACGCACATCGGGCCGCTGGGGGTCAGCGGATCGAAAGTGCCGCCATAGGGACAGGGGTTGTCCGCGGCGCACATCGGCAAGCCGTCGGCGCTGACCGTGCCGGATTTATGGTAGCCGGACGGACAGGGCGAAGGGGGCGAGGCGGAATAGCACAAACGGATGCCGGCGGGATTGACCACCGCATAGCCGGCGGGACAGGTATAGACTTCGCCGCAGCCATCCCGGTGACCGTCGTTACAAACCACATATAAGTTATAAGGACCGTCATACATCTTGACACCGCCATGCGTGGCACAAAGAGCCTCGCCGGCATTGGCTTTGCTAAGACCCGTGGTGCTACCACACTGCCAAGAGACCTCCGCCGGGAATTCGTTGGTCTTCGTCCCGACGACATTGGCCGCCGCCGGATAATCCGCGGCCTGCACGCCTTTGCTAGCCCACATCAGCAGCAACAGCAGCAGCACCGAGGCGGTCAGTTCGAGACGAGTATCCATCCGGCACCGAGGATGCAGAGGGCCACCAGCAGATCGACAAGCAAGGCCGGGTCCATTACAGCGCCCGCTTGAGCGATTTGATGGACCACACCGTGATCCAGACCGCGACGATCATCCAGGACACCTGGACGGTCTCGTCCAGGGTCATCGGCTTGGCGCCGGAGCCGACCGGGCCGGGCGGATCGCACAGCACCGCAGGGACTTCGATCAAGACGCTTTGCAGCGTGCCGTTGACGATGTGGAGCCAGCTGCCGGCATAGCCGGTGCCGGTGAAAGCGGCTTGAGCGAAGACCCCGCCGGCCTGAAAGCCCGCCGAACCCATGAGGTCGGCGACCTGCTGGCCGCTGGGGTAGCACTGGTTCTGGTAGAGATAACCCATGGAAAACTCCTCCCTTGTGAAAAGGAGCAGCGTGGCGCCCCGCTGCCCCTTAGGCGAATACCGTCAGGCCGGTGTTAGGTGGCCCGGCGCATGTGCTTGAACACGGAAATGGCGATGATGAAGCCCAGGACCGCGGCACCGATGGCGGAGCCGTCGGTGGTGGCGGTGCTGATCGCCGTCGTGATGGCCGCATCGACGGCAGCGTGAGAGGCGCTGCTGAAGACGGTCAGGGCCGGCAGGGCGATCCCTGCGGCGAGGGCTTGACGCTTGGCTTTGTTGCTCATGGGTGATACCTCTTTCAGGTTGAAATGACGCTTGCGCGCCGGGGTGATTCCGGTTGCCCGGAAAATCGGGTTAGGCCGCTGGGGAGGCTTCGGCGTGGTCTTCCTCAGCGTCCAAAGGACCGTTGCCGCCTTCGATGAATTCGCGGATGTCGTCGAAGGCTTCGCGGTTGCGGTAGTAATGCTCGTAGGTGCCGTCGCTTTCGTGCTGACCCACTTGGGCGTTGCGTGCGTCGGCGTAGTCTTCGACGAGGCCAAGAAGTTCGGGGTCGCGGTCATCGATGAAAAGTCCCTTTTCCACGCCGTCATCGGCGTTCACGGTGCGGCGCATGTGCTTGAACATCGACACGGCAATGACGAGGCCCAGTACGCCGGCACCGATGGCGCCACCGTCTTGAACGGCATTCAGCAAGGCGTCGGTGATCGCGGAGGAAACGGCCATAGGGACCTCGTCGGTTAGGGTTTAAGAACGTGAGTTAAGGGTTAGGGTTGGAACGCCACCGGCTTAGGCACGCACCGGGGCGGGTTCGGGGCCGGCCTGGACCGGGGGCACGGGTTTGGCCGAGGCGGCAGAGCCAGCACCCGCACCGGCTACCGGCGTTTCGGCTTTGCCGTCGAGCTTGAACAGTTCGTGGAGGCGGGCTTTGTCGAGCAGGTTGCCGGGCTGGAGGCCGGTGACGCGCAGCTGGGCTTTATCGCCGGCGCCGCGGCCGAGCTGGACGTCGATGAGGTATTCGCCGGGGACTTGGAGGTCTTGGAGCTGGGCGAAAATCTCGTAGGGCATGCGCAGGCGGATGAGTTCGAGGCCGAATTGGTTGGGGTTCCTTCCACTGGTGG
>JAQTYA010000024.1 GCA_028688525.1 Methylococcus sp.
TGCCGCTGGCGGCATCGGCTGCGCCCGGTCTGTCCCGTTCCCTGGACCTGAGCGGCCATTTCGTCGGTTACCTGGCATTGGCGCTGTTCGGCATCGCCTATGTCTTCGTAGTGCTCGAAGAGGTGCTCGAGCTGCGCAAGTCCAAGCCCATGATGCTGGCGGCGGCGCTGATCTGGGTGGCCATCGCCGTCGTCTACAAAGGGGAGGGCCTGTCCGACGTGGCCGAGGCGGCCATCCGCCACGACGTGTTGGATTACGGCGAACTGCTGCTATTCCTGATCGTTTCCATCGCCTATATCAACGCCATGGAGGAACGGCGGGTTTTCGACAGCCTGCGGTCCTGGCTGGTCAACCGGGGTTTCGGTTACCGCAAGCTGTTCTGGGTAACCGGTGCGCTGGCTTTCTTCATCTCCTCCGTCTCCAACAACATGACCACGGCCATGCTGATGTGCGCGGTGGTCATGGCTGTGGGCAAGGACAATCCGAAATTCGTGGGCCTATCCTGCGTCAACACGGTCGTGGCGGCCAACGCCGGGGGCGCTTTCTGCCCGTTCGGCGACATCACCACTCTGATGGTGTGGCAGAAGGGCATTGTCGAGTTCTGGACCTTCTTCAAGCTGTTCGTCCCGTCGGTGGTGAATTTCGTCATTCCGGCCGGGCTGATGCATTTCGCCGTGCCGAAAGGGCGCCCTGCGCCGCTTGTGGCCAAAATCACCATGCGCCGCGGCGCCAAGCGGATCGTGCTGCTGTTCCTGCTGACCGTGTTGACCGCCGTCGGTTTTCAGAATGGGCTGCAGTTGCCGGCTGCGGTCGGCATGATGGCCGGACTGACCTACCTGCAGCTGTTCGGCTATTTCCTCCACGTGACCCATAGCGACGAACCGGAAGTCGGCATTGATCCGATGGCGAGCGAGGCCGTGACAGTAGAAGAGCCGGAAAGCACCTTCCGATTCGACGTCTTCCACCATCTCGCCCGCATGGAGTGGGACACCTTGCTGTTCTTCTACGGAGTGGTCCTATGCGTGGGAGGTCTGAATTTCATCGGCTATCTCCACCATTTGTCCGATTTTCTGTACGGCGATCTCGGGGCTACCGTGGCCAATACGCTTGTCGGCGTCATTTCCGCAATGGTCGACAACATTCCTGTGATGTTCGCGATCCTCTCCATGCATCCGGAGATGTCCACGGGCCAGTGGCTGCTGGTGACGCTCACTGCCGGTGTCGGCGGCAGCTTGCTGTCGGTCGGTTCCGCGGCGGGTGTGGCGCTGATGGGGCAGGCCAAGGGCGTCTACACCTTTGTCACACATCTGAAATGGGCGCCGGCCATCGTTCTGGGCTATATGGCGAGCATTGTGGCGCATTTTTTGATCAACGCCGAAATGTTCTGATAGGGTTCGCCCGCCGTCCGACCGATTCCGCGTTCGGGCGTCGGTCAACCGCCCATGAGGATTGCAGCATGCTCCGATACGCTTCCACATCCTCAGGCCGGGATAAGATCGTCGATCCGAGGATGGACTTCCGTCGTTCGGGACGTTCAAGTTGAGCGGCAACACCACGGGTTTCATGAAGCGCGGATGGCGTCGTAGGTCTGTTCCATTTCTTCGGTGCTCAGCTCGGTGACGGACGCCGCGGCGAAGACGTCGGCGCCCGACAGCCATTCCTCGCAGCAGGTATCGTTCTGCAAGGCGATGCAGACGGCGTGGTTGAGTTCGTACAGTCCGAAGGCCAGGCCGGCGTCGCGCAGCGAAGACTGCATGGCGTTCTGGACCAGGCTGCGCACAGTTAGGTGGGGGCCGGAATACGGGATCTCGGCGGTGCGGCCGGCGGCGGCTTCGACACAAGCGCGGACGTCGTAGGAAGCGTGGCCGCGGCAGGCAAGGGGCCGAACCTGATAGATCAGGCAAACGCCGTCGTCGATATAGGGGCAGCGCCGCCTCAGCGCTACCCGTTCGGTTTCGTCCAGGCCCCGGGTTATTGTGTCGGCTTCGGCGATGCGCGTGGGGAGGTCTATACCGATGGATTTGAATCTATCGTCGCTCCAGCGCACATAACGGCCGATCATCAGCACTTCCGGCGCCGTGGCGGTGACCCTCAGCGTGCAGCAGGTGGCACAGCCCTTATGGCAGGCCAGCGGGGGCATGTCTTCCGCCTGGATTTCCACGTTACGGTCGAAACTGTCCCAGGCTTGCACCAATAAGCCGTCGATGAGGCCTGCTTGGCCCCGCCTTTGCTCTAGGGTTGAGGCGAAGGCTTTGTGTTGAGCCTTGAAGAAGGACAAAGGTCCGAAATCGCTGCTGTCTCGATTCGCCATCTGCGTCTTCGCTCCAAAGAAAAGTGCACGAAATCCGCATGATAGCGTGCTATGGAGCCAATAACCATACAATTTATAGTAGAATTATGCGGCGGGCATCCGGTACGGATGTCCGGAATAAATTACAAACGCTGAGGAGAGAGGAAAGTCATGGTTGGAGAATTTTGGTATCGCGGCGAAAGATTCCGGGCGACGGTCCACGGGCGCACCGGCAAGGAGGAAATCTTTCTGATCTATATGCTGGAAGACGACGAGGAAGGCCCGGAAATCTCCCTGGACCGGTTCGAGGATGCGGACAACGATCCGAACCAGAGCTTGGAAGGCTGTTTGGCTATGCTGGCGGACAAGCTGATGCAGGAGCAGGGACTGGTGGCCTCCAAGCCGGATGCCGAGTTCGCTTGGGTCCAACCCAAGGCCGGCGTCAACGTGCACAGCGGAGTTCAAGCCCATTGACGGGCAACGGTCCCGGCCGGTGCGACGCCGGCCGGGACCATCCGAAAGTCCCGGCGGCGTTCAGGTCTGCCGGGCATAAGGCGCCTCGGTGGTGATCCGGGAATCGGTCAGCGGACTGCCGACGGTGAAGTGGTACAGCGATTGGAAGGCCGTGCCGGACAGCCCCAGCAATTCGTGGAAGGCGTCGTCGAAATAGCAGCCAATGCCGGTGCCGCGCAGGCCGAGGGCTTCGGCTTCCAGATAGAGCACTTGTCCCAGCAGCCCCGCCTCCCAGTAGAGTCGGCGATAGCGCCAAGGCGCGGCGTTCAGTGTGTCCCCGAATTCCGCCAGCATGCCTAAGGCGAAGGCGCTATCGGCGGCGATCGCCTGATGGCAGTTGATGGTGCGGGCTTGGGCGACGCAACCGCCTTCCGCCAGCAGGAATAGTGGCAGGTGGCCGGGACAGCCTTCGGGTATGGTCCAGGCGAAATCCTTCCGCAACGCGGAGCGCAGTTCCGTTTCGGCGGACGCGCTGCGCGGCAGGGCATACAAACCGGGGGGCAAGCCTTTGACCCGGTGGACGAACAGCACGGGATGCAGGGCCGGCGCGGCATTCCAGACGTCCCAGGGCGCGGAGTCGCGGGCGAGCAGCGCGTCCAGCAGGGCATAGAACCCGTCCGCCTCCCATTCGAAGTTCCGGTCGAAGCGCTGAGCGCTTCGGCGCTGGCGGATCAGCGTGGAGGCGGTGACGGCGGGTATGCCGGAACGGGGCGGGTAAACTGCGTTGGGCCGGGCCGGCTGTGCTCCACCGGGGCAGCGGCTGGCTGCGGCCACCTCATCGATCACCGGCCAGTGGTACATGGGGTGCGGATCGAGCACATTGGCCGTGCCGATCCAGTCCAGGTCGCCGAATAAGGGTAAGGCCGGGGCAGTCCCCGAAGCGGCTGCCACTTCCAGCAGCAGTTCGGCTTCCTCGGCTTCCGCGCGGGAAAAATCGGCGGTGCGGTCCAGCCCCAGCAGGCTGGCGATGTCGCCGCTCCCGGCGGTGTCCATCAGGCGCAGGCTCCAGCCCAGCGCGGCGGCGGCATAGCGCAGAGCGCCGATGGCGTGGCCGGTGTCGAGCTGGCAGTAGCGGAAGGCGCGCTCGCCGTACTTCCAGGCTTCCCGCCAGTGAATGGAGCTGAGGCCGATGAGCAACTGCGGCGAGCCGCCCATTGCATTCGTTTCCACAGGCCGGGCCCGCCGTTCCAGCGCATGCTCGCGGCTGAGGTAATGGTAGATGCCGTCCTCCAGCCCTTCGATATTCCGGCAGACCACATAGCCCTCGGTGGGGTGCAGATTGCCGCTGGAGGGATTGCAGCGTAGCGACCAGCGGTCGGGTCCGTATTCCTTCCAGGCCGAAAGCGCTAGGGACAACTCCAGCAGCAGTGCGACGGGTTCCAGCGACAGCGCTTGGGGTGAGATGGCGCCTTGCCGGTGCAGGTCGGAAAAAGTGGTGGTCAGTCCGTCGGCCAGCAAAGGTAACGGGATGCGTTCGGCTCCGGCAAAGCTCCGGAAAGGATCCGGCTGGGCGCTCCAGTCCAAGGTTTCCGGACCTGCGGCGTAGCGCTCCAGCCGGTGCTTGGTGCGTTCGTGATAGGCCCGTATGCGCTGCAGATCGACTTCGACACTGTCATTCATCGGCCTGTGGAATCCTTAAGGTTTTGGACAATGGTGGGGCCGGCGGCAGCTTTCCAGGTCGGTTTCGGCATCCGGGGTTTCGTTGCTGGGACTTAGGCCGATCCAGGTATGGACCTTCTCGGCATCGAAGCCAACGCTACGTCGGTCGCCCACCCGCATGAGCGGGCGCCGGATCAGTAAATGATCGTCCAGCATAAGTGCCAGAGCTGTGTCGTCATCCTGGTCTTCCGGGACGATCTCGCCCGATTTGATTCGGGGGGCGGCCCGGTTGAACCATTCGGCCACCGGGCGTTCGCCGAAGAATGCGCGCAGTTCTTCGGCGCGCCAAGGCGTCTCCAGGAGGTCGTGCACGACCAATTCGTGGCCGGCCTCCCGGAGCATCTGCTTCTGCCGCGCGTTATTGGCGCAGCCGGGTTTTTCGTAAAAGTGGATCAGCGCCACGGCGGATTTAGGCGACCCAGGACTGGTGCGGGGTGTAATCTCCGGCGGCGACGGGCTCCGCCTGACCGATTGCGCCGCATTTCAGGCAGTGTTCGAGCACGTCGAAAGCCTGGTCGGTGCACAGTCCTTCCCGCGATTGCTTGCAGCCGCTGGCGCCGCACGCCTTGCAGGTGTACAGCGTGCCGTTGCAGGGATCGCCGCCTTTGCGTGCGCCGCTGCACAATTTCAATGCCGATTTGATGACTTGGTAGGTCATGGTTTACTCCTTGGGGTGGTTGTGATCGATACGCGAAAGTCGTGCCGTGGCCGCTTTCGTCTAGTTCAAGTAATTGGCGGCGACCCCGTCGGTGTCGATCAGGACTTCGCCGTTTTCGATCTTCAGCGGGTATTCGGCCAGGGTGCAATGCTTGCCTTTGATGCAGGCGCCGGTGCTGTCGAATTCCCAATCGTGGTGCGCGCAGGTCAGGGTCTTGCCGTCGAAACGGGCATCCGCCAGCGGTTCGCGGGCATGGGGGCACATGCCTTGAAAGGCGCGCGGCTGTGCGCCGGTCGGCCACACCACCAGCATCAGGGTGCGGTTGACCGCGACCACTTCGTATTTGCCTTCCTTCAGTTCGCTCGAATCACAGGCTTTGGTGAACATGGCTGCTCCTTGAGGGTTGTTCCTGGATTAGGTAGCGGGCACCACCAGTTGGCAGCGCCCGCGTCTAAGGCTTAGACCGGACGGTTTTCCGGGATACGGATCGGCCCCATGACCTTCAGGCCTTCCTCGAAGCTGATCACGTCGAACTTCTCGTCGAAGCTTGCAGCCGCTTCGGCGACGGCAACCAGTTTCCCGGCGGTATCGAGTTTCTTCAGATCGTTCTTTTCGATGCGGAACAGCTCCAGTAGCTCGTTGTAGACGGTGGCTTCATCCAGCGGGAGGACCCAGAAGGTCACTCCGCGGTGGGTGATCTGGTAGCGCTTGGAAATGTCCAGATTGCCGGCGAAGAAGAAATATTTGCCGGTCGGGGAGAGCTTGTCGCCCATGACGTCTAGCAGCAGATCCAGATATTCCAGAGACAGTGCGACTCCCGCCAAGAAGGGAATCGTGGATTCGCCGGCTTTCGCCACGGTCATCACCTGATCGAATTTGATTTCAGGCGGGCGAGCCTCGTCGCTCAATTGCTGGGCGAACTTCAAGGCGATCATTCCGCGGAAGCCGAAGACACCCGGCTGAGCGGTAGCGCCTTTGAAGACCGGACTCAACAGCCGGTTTTCGTTTTCCAGGGAGGCGAAGGGGGTTTCGCTAATGGTGGTCATGACGTTCCTAAATGTTGGTTTGCGAAAAATCGACGTTATTGCATTAAAACGGCGCACAAAACAAAACGAACTGCCCAGAACCGTGCGGCAGTTCGGTCCGGCGAATCCGTTCAGGTGACGACGACGGGGATGGCCAGGTTGACCTTGCGGCCAAGTTGCATGTCCACCTTCTGGCGAGCCTTTTCTATGGTCAGGGGCTTGGCCAGCAGGGAGTTCGCACCTTGCTTGAGGCATTGCTGTGCTAAAGGATCGGTCGCGGTCTCGGTCACCACGATGATCTTGACGCCCTCCAGCCGAGTGCGAATCTCTTCCAGCACGCCGATGCCCCGGGTTTTGATGATGCTCAGACCCAGCAACAGCACCGCGGGCTTCCAGTCAACGGCCTTGGCATAGGCAGCCTCGAGGCTGCTTAGCTCATGGGTTTCGATCTCATCGTGCAGCATGAACTGCAGCGCGGCACTGGTGATTTCATCGTCGTCGACGACGAAGACACGCCGGTCGTCTACTGCTCTTTCGGTATCGACGCCTATCTGCATGGGCTTCTCCAATTAAAGGTTGCCGGTTCTGTCGGCGGTTGCGCCAGTTCTCCTTAGAACTCCACCGGAACCGTCGACGCCCCGATGGAGTATGGAGACCTTCAGTTAGTTATAAGCAATCGATGTGCCGACGTGGGCACGATTCGTGCGGCAGAACCGAGAGCTTGTTTTTTCAATAGTTTGAGCCTAGGTGGTGCAATGCCCAACGTAAAAATGAGCTTGTTTCGTTCCCTACAAACAGTGCGGTTTTGTAGTGTTGTGAACATGCGGACAAAGCCAGTAGGGCGCGTTTACATGGGGTTAAACACCATATATTTCAAGTTCTTATATTTTTATTTCGGGCGTGGCACAGCGGTTGCATCGGAGATAAGCGTGCAGTGTTCACTGCCGCAAAAGTGGTGGCGACAAGAATAAGAAAAAGAAAGCGCCACGCTTCGCGGTAGGCCGGAAGTAAGTTCCGACAGAGTGCTGCTGGCCATGAAGCATCGATCATCCTATTTCGGAGAAATACCATGTCAGATTTGAGACAAATCGCTTTCTACGGTAAGGGCGGTATCGGCAAGTCCACCACCTCCCAGAACACCCTGGCCGCTCTGGCTGAAATGGGTCAGAAGATCCTGATCGTCGGCTGCGACCCGAAAGCCGACTCCACTCGTTTGATTCTGCACTCGAAAGCTCAGGACACCATCCTGTCCCTGGCCGCCGATGCCGGCAGCGTCGAGGATCTGGAGCTGGACGATGTCATGAAGGTCGGCTACCGCGACATCCGTTGCGTCGAGTCGGGCGGACCGGAGCCGGGCGTTGGCTGTGCAGGCCGCGGTGTCATCACCTCCATCAACTTCCTGGAAGAAGAAGGCGCTTACGACGGCGTTGACTACGTCTCTTACGACGTGCTCGGCGACGTGGTCTGCGGCGGTTTCGCCATGCCGATCCGCGAGAACAAGGCGCAGGAAATCTACATCGTCATGTCCGGCGAAATGATGGCTATGTACGCAGCCAACAACATCTCCAAGGGCATTCTGAAGTACGCCAATTCCGGCGGCGTGCGCCTGGGCGGGTTGGTCTGCAACGAGCGCCAGACCGACAAGGAATACGAGCTGGCCGAGTCTTTGGCCAAGAAGCTCGGCACCACGCTGATCCACTTCGTACCGCGCGACAACATCGTGCAGCACGCTGAGCTGCGCCGTATGACCGTGCTCGAGTATGCGCCCGATTCCAAGCAGGCCGGCGAGTACCGTGAGCTGGCTCAGAAAGTTCATGCCAACAAGGGCAACGGCACCATCCCGACCCCGATCACCATGGACGAACTGGAAGATCTGCTGATGGAACACGGCATCATGAAGCAGGTCGACGAGTCGCAGGTTGGTAAGTCTGCAGCCGAACTGGCAGCGTAAGGAGACTGGCGGCACAGCGGTGTGCGGGCTTTTAAGGCCGCACACCGCCTCTTGGCCTTCCGGTCGTTTTTCACTAACTCAATCAGGAGCTGAAAATGAGCCTCACAGTTGAGCAAGTCAAGCAGAGAAACAAGGATCTCATCAAAGAGGTGCTTGAGGTTTACCCCGACAAGACGGCCAAGCGCCGTGCCAAACATCTTGGCACCTTCGAAGAAGGCAAGCCTGACTGCGGGGTCAAGTCCAACATCAAGTCGGTCCCCGGCGTCATGACCATCCGTGGCTGCGCTTACGCAGGTTCCAAGGGTGTGGTTTGGGGTCCGATCAAAGACATGATCCACATCAGCCACGGTCCGGTCGGCTGCGGCCAGTATTCCTGGGCGTCGCGCCGTAACTACTACATCGGCACCACTGGCATCGATACTTTCGTCACCATGCAGTTCACCTCCGATTTCCAGGAGAAGGACATCGTCTTCGGCGGCGACAAGAAGCTGGAAAAGATCATCGACGAGATCCAGGAACTGTTCCCGCTGAATCACGGCATCACCGTTCAGTCGGAATGCCCGATCGGCTTGATTGGCGACGACATCGAAGCCGTCTCCAAGAAAAAGAACAAGGAATACAACGGCCACACCATCGTGCCCGTGCGTTGCGAAGGTTTCCGCGGCGTATCTCAGTCCTTGGGCCACCACATTGCCAACGACGCCGTCCGCGACTGGATCTTCGACAAGGCCGGCGACAAGCATCCCGAGTTCCAGACTACGCCTTATGACGTTGCCATCATCGGCGACTACAACATCGGCGGCGACGCCTGGTCTTCCCGCATCCTGCTGGAAGAAATGGGGCTGCGCGTGATCGCTCAGTGGTCCGGCGACGGCTCGCTGGCCGAGCTGGAGAATACTCCGAAGGCCAAACTGAACGTGCTGCACTGCTACCGTTCGATGAACTACATCTCGCGCCATTTGGAAGAGAAGTACGGTGTGCCTTGGGTGGAATACAACTTCTTCGGCCCCACCAAGATCGCCGAATCCCTGCGTACGATCGCCAATTTCTTCGACGACAAAATCAAGGAAGGTGCCGAGCGCGTCATCGCCAAGTACCAGCCTCTGATGCAGGCGGTGATCGACAAGTACCGTCCGCGCCTGGAAGGCAAGAAAGTGATGTTGTACGTGGGCGGTCTGCGTCCCCGTCACGTCATCGGCGCTTACGAGGATCTGGGCATGGAAATCGTCGGCACCGGCTACGAGTTCGGCCACAACGACGACTATCAGCGCACCACCCACTACGTCAAAGACGGCACGCTGATCTATGACGACGTCACCGGCTTCGAATTCGAGAAATTCGTCGAAGCGGTGCAGCCCGATCTGGTCGGTTCCGGCATCAAGGAAAAGTACGTGTTCCAGAAAATGGGCGTGCCGTTCCGTCAGATGCATTCCTGGGACTATTCCGGCCCCTATCACGGTTATGACGGCTTCGCCATTTTCGCCAGGGACATGGATATGGCCATCAATAACCCGGTTTGGGGTTTGACCAAGGCCCCGTGGAAGAGCGCTGCCTAAACCGCAGCCGTAGAAAGGTCAGTAGGGTGCGCCTGGCGCACCGTGTTCAAGGCTCCAAAGGTGCGCCCGGTGGGCGCACCCTACCAACCGACGTTTTTAGGAGTTAAGCCATGAGTCAGAATGCAGAGAAGGTTCTCGATCATTTCAACCTGTTCCGCGAGCCGGAATACACGAACTTGTTCGAGAACAAGAGAAAAGAATTTGAATTTATGCCTCCCGACGCCCAAGTCGAGGAAGTCCGGGAGTGGGCCAAGACCGCAGAATACCAGGAAAAGAACTTCGCCCGCGAAGCTCTGGTGGTCAACCCCGCCAAGGCTTGCCAGCCGCTGGGCGCAGTGTTCGCCGCCGTCGGTTTCGAGGGCACCATTCCCTTCGTTCATGGCTCTCAGGGTTGCGTGGCTTACTACCGTTCGCACTTCAGCCGCCACTTCAAGGAGCCGACTTCCTGCGTGTCTTCGTCGATGACGGAAGACGCGGCTGTGTTCGGCGGCCTGAACAACATGATCGACGGCTTGGCCAACACCTACAACATGTACAAGCCGAAGATGATCGCGGTTTCCACCACCTGCATGGCGGAAGTGATCGGCGACGACTTGAACGCGTTCATCAAGACCTCTAAGGAAAAAGGCAGCATCCCCGAGGAATACGATGTGCCTTTCGCCCACACTCCGGCCTTCGTCGGCAGCCACATCACCGGCTACGACAACGTCATGAAGGGCATCCTGCAGCACTTCTGGGACGGCAAAGCCGGCACCGTGCCCGCCCTGGAGCGCAAGCCGAACGAGTCGATCAATTTCCTCGGCGGTTTCGACGGCTACACCGTGGGCAATCTGCGCGAAATCAAGCGCATCTTTGGTCTGTTCGGCATCGATTACACCATCATCGGCGACAACAGCGATGTGTGGGATACCCCGACCGACGGCGAGTTCCGTATGTATGACGGCGGTACCACCCTGGAGCAGACGGCCAACTCGCTGAACGCCAAGGCCACCATCTCCATGCAGGAATTTTGCACCGAGAAGACTCTGCCGTTCATTGCCGAACACGGTCAGGAAGTGGTCGCCCTGAATCACCCGATCGGCGTGAAGGGTACCGACAAGCTGCTGATGGAAATCTCGCGTCTGACCGGCAAAGCGATTCCGGCCGAGCTGGAGAAGGAGCGCGGCCGTCTGGTCGACGCCATCGCCGACTCCACCGCCCATATCCACGGTCAGAAGTTCGCCATCTACGGCGATCCCGACCTGTGCTACGGCCTGGCGGAATTCCTGCTGGAGCTGGGTGCGGAACCGACCCATGTCCTTGCCACCAACGGCGGCAAGGCTTGGGAAAAGAAGATGCAGGAGCTGTTCGATTCCTCGCCGTTCGGGAAGAACTGCAAGGTTTATCCGGGCAAGGATCTGTGGCATATGCGCTCCCTGCTGTTCACCGATCCGGTCGATTTCCTGATCGGCAACACTTACGGCAAGTATCTGGAGCGCGATACCGGAACCCCGCTGATCCGCATCGGCTTCCCGATCTTCGATCGCCACCACAAGCACCGCTATCCGGTGTGGGGCTATCAAGGCGGCCTGAATGTACTGGTCTGGATACTCGATCGCATGTTTGACGCGATCGATGCCAACACCAACATTCCCGCCAAAACCGACTACAGCTTCGACATCATTCGCTGATTCGCGGCACGTAGGTCTTTTCCTCCTGTCCGCGCTGGTGCCCCCTTCATCAGCGCGGCAGGCCGGAAAAGGTGAATTTGCAAGCCATCGCCTTGTCCTGGCCAGTGTTCGGCAGGACAGCGCAATGGCAGTGCAGCAGCACGCAATTACGTCACGAAAAGTACGGTTATTTCCGATACACTGTTTGGCGAGTTCCGTATTTACCTAAGCGGCTCGGTTTTCTTTCAAACTAGTCAATCAAGGACAACAACATGGCTAACGTGACTTTTTCATCCCCGTTGCTGGCGAAAGACGTCACCGTGTATGCGGTGGCCGGCGATACCGATACCCTGCTGAAGATCGCGCAGAAGAACAAGATCCCGCTCCCGTTCGAATGCGAAGACGGCAACTGCGGCTCCTGTGTGATGGAGGTTGTGTCCCTGTCCGGTAAGCCATTCATGGCTCAGGATCTGACCGAAAAGGAGCGCGCCACGCTGCTGGCCGCCGGCAAGCTCTCCAAGGCCGAGATCGAAGAGGCGGTCGTCAACGACAAGCCGCCGCGCTATCGCCTGGGTTGCCAGTACATCGTTCGCGACGAAGATATCCTGGTCAAATTCAGCGGCGAGCCCGGCGTAGTCTGAGCCGGGGGGCGTTCTCCGATATCGGTGCCGGCAGGCAGATGCCGCCGGCAAACCCAAAGGCCTCGCCGTATCTGCGAGGCGTTTCCGCTATACGTTTGTTTTCCGCCGCTGGTGGTGTCGGAGAACGGTGCGTCCTGCCCATCGCGGTACTCAATCAACCCGTCACGTTTATAGGCGGCCCGCGATTTTATGGCCCCTTTGAGGGGTTCACCCAACAATCCCACTGCTGCACCGGGGCCATTGGACTTGCCACGCCGGTCTGCTTCTGCGCCTCCCGTTTGCGGTTAGCGCTCTTAGCCACCTCTCGAAATTCCTTCTAAGGCGGCTGTTAGTATGAGTTTCGGCATTGTGCGCTTCCTTACATTAGCCGAGCGGTTTGTTCATTAAGTAACAGGGCGAAGCGCAATTCAGCGTGGTAAAAATACCGATATATCAATCGGGTGCGCTTATGGCACGGGGTCTGCATGAACTGGATAGGCGTAGTCGCGGAGGTTGGGTATGAGCAGCGTATCGAGCAAGATTCAGGACGTTTTCAACGAGCCCGGTTGCGGCAAGAATCAGGGCAAGTCCGAGAAGGAGCGCAAGAAGGGCTGCACCAAACAACTCCAACCGGGCGGTGCCGCTGGGGGTTGTGCCTTCGACGGCGCCAAGATCGCGCTGCAGCCGATCACCGACGTGGCCCATCTGGTGCACGGTCCCATCGCCTGCGAGGGCAATTCCTGGGACAACCGCGGCTCCAAATCGTCCGGCTCCAATCTTTGGCGCACCGGTTTTACCACAGACATCAACGAAACCGACGTGGTGTTCGGCGGCGAGAAGCGGCTGTACAAGTCGGTGAAGGAAATCATCGAGAAATACGATCCGCCCGCAGTATTTGTCTATCAGACCTGCGTGCCTGCGATGATCGGCGACGATATCGACGCGGTCTGCAAGGCGGCTTCCAAGAAATTCGGCAAGCCGGTGATCCCGGTCAACTCGCCCGGCTTCGTCGGCCCCAAGAACCTCGGCAACAAGCTGGCCGGAGAAGCGATTCTCGACCACGTCATCGGCACCGAGGAGCCCGAATACACCACGCCCTACGATATCAACATCATCGGCGAGTACAACCTGTCCGGCGAACTCTGGCAGGTCAAGCCGCTGCTGGACGAGCTGGGCATCCGCATCCTGTGCTGCATCTCGGGAGACGCCAAATACCACGACGTGGCGTCTTCGCATCGCGCCAAGGCGGCGATGATGGTCTGCTCCAAGTCCATGATCAACATTGCCCGCAAGATGGAGGAGCGCTACGGTATTCCCTTCTTCGAAGGCTCGTTCTACGGCATCGAGGACACTAGCGACGCGCTGCGGGAAATTTCCCAGCTCCTGATCGAGCGCGGCGCACCGGCCGAGCTGATGGAGCGCACCGAGGCCCTGATCGCCCGGGAAGAAGCTCGTGCCTGGGCCGGCATCGAACCCTACAAGCAACGCCTGGCCGGCAAGAAGGTGCTGCTGATCACCGGCGGCGTGAAGTCCTGGTCGGTCGTCGCCGCGCTGCAGGAGGCAGGGCTCGAACTGGTCGGCACCAGCGTCAAGAAATCGACCAAAGAAGACAAGGAGCGCATCAAGGAACTCATGGGCGAGGACGCGCACATGATCGACGACATGAGCCCGCGCGAAATGTACAAGATGCTGAAGGACGCCAAGGCCGACATCATGCTATCCGGCGGGCGCTCGCAGTTCATTGCCCTCAAGGCCAAGATGCCCTGGCTGGACATCAACCAGGAGCGCCATCACGCCTACATGGGCTACGTGGGCATGGTCGAATTGGTCAAGGAAATCGACAAGGCCCTGGCCAACCCCGTCTGGGAGCAGGTGAGGAAGCGCGCGCCCTGGGAGGAGACGACTTGGGAAGAGCGGGCCGATGCGGCCATCGCCGCCGAAGCCGCCGCCCTGGCCGCCGATCCGGAACTGGCCAAGGCGCAGCGCCGCTCCGCCCGCATCTGCAAATGCAAGGCGGTGGAGCGGGGCGCCATCGAGGATGCCATCCTCGAACACGGACTGAGCAGTGTGGAAGCGGTCACCGAGCGCACCCACGCCGGCAGCGGCTGTACCGGCTGCGCCGGCACGATTGCCGGCATCCTCGACAGCATCGAGGACTGGCGACCGGGCTCGGTCAGCGAACCGGCAAAACAGGCGGCGTGAGGCGGTTACATGGCTAAAGTCACCCATACCCAGAAGGCTTGCGCGGTCAACCCGCTGAAGATGAGCCAGCCGATCGGCAGCGCGCTGGCTTTCATGGGCATCAAGAACTGCATGCCGCTGTTCCACGGTTCGCAGGGCTGCACCTCGTTCGGCCTGGTGCTGTTCGTGCGCCATTTCAAGGAGGCCATACCACTGCAGACCACCGCCATGAGCGAGGTCGCCACGGTGCTGGGTGGGCTGGAGAACGTGGAGCAGGCGATAGTCACCATCGCCAACCGGCAGAAGCCTTCGATCATCGGCATTTCCTCCACTGGGGTGACCGAGACCAAGGGCGACGATGTTGACGGCTACATCAAGCTGATCCGTGAAAAGCACCCCGAGCTGGATCACATCGCCCTGGTCTACGTCTCGACCCCGGATTTCAAGGACGCGTTCCAGGACGGCTGGGCCAAGACCGTGACGCGGATGATCGAGCAACTGGTCGAGCCAGTGCCGGCGGATGCGGTGCGCGATCCGGCGAAGGTCAATCTGTTGCCGGGCGCCCATGTGACGCCGGGCGATCTGGACGAGCTGCGCGACCTGATCGAGGCCTTCGGTTTGGAGCCGGTAATCCTGCCCGATCTTTCGGGTTCGCTGGACGGCCATGTGCCCGACGATTTCACCCCGACCACCATCGGGGGGATCGGGCTGGCAGAGATCGCCGCCATGGGGCTTTCGCAGCACACCATCGCGGTGGGCGAGCAAATGCGGCCTGCCGCCGAGGCGATGGAGAAGAAGACTGGGGTCCCCTACACCCTGTTCGACCGGCTCACCGGGCTGGAAGTCAACGACGATTTCATCACCTTGCTGGCCGGTTTGAGCGGCCAGCCGGTACCAAACAAAATCAAGCGCCAGCGCAGCCAGTTGGTGGACGCCATGCTCGACGGGCATTTCCACTTCGGCGGCAAACGCATCGCCATCGGCGCCGAGCCGGATCTTTTGTGGACGCTGAGCGGCTGGTTCCGCGAGCTCGGCGCCGAACTCGCCGCGGCGGTGACCACCACCGAATCGCCGCTGCTGGAGCGCATCGCCACGGCGGAAGTGCTGATCGGCGACCTGGAAGACCTGGAGGCGCGCGCCGCCGACTGCGATCTGCTGGTGACGCATTCGCACGGCCGGCAGGCGGCGGAACGGCTGGCGATCCCGTTCTACCGTATCGGCATCCCGATGTTCGACCGGCTGGGCGCGGCGCACCAGACTATCGTCGGCTACCGGGGCACCCGCGATCTCATCTTCGAGATCGGAAACATGTTTATCGCCAGCGGCCACGAGCCTAACCCTGAGACTTGGTCTCTACCGGAGGAAACGGGACATGTTGGCGAGAAGGCGCTTGCGGCTCATTAAGCCCCAAGATGTATCGGACGAATCGTTTAATCGCGGAGGAAGCATGAAAGTCGCATTCGCTACCCAGGATCTCAAGCGCGTCGACGCGCATTTCGGTTGGGCCAAGAACATCGCCATCTACGAACTGTCCACCGAGGGCGGCGAGTTCATCGAGGCGATCCAGTTCGAGGGCGATCTGCAGGAAGACGGCAACGAGGACAAGCTAGCGCCCAAGCTGGACGCCATCAAGGACTGCGCCATTCTCTACGTCGCCGCCATCGGCGGCTCGGGCGCGGCTCGGGTTGTGGCCCAGGGCATCCATCCCATCAAGGTGCCCCAGCCGGAACCCATCGCCGAGCTGATCGACAAGCTGCGCGACGTCCTGAGAGGCAACCCGCCGCCGTGGCTTCGCAAGGTATTGGCGAAAGAGGGCAAGGGCCAGGAACGCTCATTCGATTTTGAAGACGACGAAGAGGTGCAACATGGCTGAAGCAGCCGCAGTACTGGCGGAAGCCCCCGCCTCGCCGATGGACTCGGCGTTCATCAAGGAGCTGGTCAAGCAGTGGCGGGCGCAGGATTCCTACGGGACTTGGGAAGGCAAGAGCGACGAGATGCTGCTCGACCCCTACATTCTCGACAAGGCCAAGCGCGCGGAAATTCCCATCATCGGCGATCCCGATCCGGAAACCCTGTGGCGTCTCGAGCTGTTCTACGCTGCTGTGGGTCTGTCGATCGAGCGTGCCACCAAGGTGATGGTCACCCCGATGATGAAGATGTCCCACGAGGGCTTCGGTCGTATGGTGCTGATCGCCGGCCGGCTGATCGTGGTCAATAAGCAGCTGCGCGACGTCCATCGCTTCGGCTTCCCCACCATGGAGAAGCTGGCCGAGGAAGGCGAGAAGCTGGTGAGCGCCGGGGTGGAGATGATCACACGCTATCCCGATGTCGCGAACTACAGCTGATTGAGAGGTGCCGGATGAGTGAAGATGCAGAAGAACTGAAGGCGAAGCTGAAAAAGCTCAATGCCCAGGCTACGGCACTGAAAATGGACCTGCACGATCTGGCCGAGGATTTGCCTACAGGCTGGCCGAAGATCATGGAGGTCGCCGAAAAGGCCTATGAGGCCTATCGTCAGCTTGACGAGTTCCGCAAGAGCACTGCCAATTAGGAGTGAATCATGAGTGAATTTTCCGTTACCCTGCCCAGCGGGAAAATCTGGGTGCCGAAATTCGTCGGCGAAATCAACCAGGACAAGTGCATCGGCTGTGGACGCTGCTACAAGGTTTGCGGCCGCGAGGTGCTGGAGATGGTTGGCATCAACGAAGACGGCGAGGCGGTAAGCATCAGCGCCGACGAGGATGATGACGATGACGACGAATACGACAAGAAGGTCATGTCGATCGCCAATGTCGACAACTGCATAGGCTGCGAGTCCTGCGCCAAGATTTGTCCTAAGCAGTGCTACACTCACGTGCCCGTGGCGGCTTGATTCAAGCTGCCGGGTACGGTTCTCCAATATGCCGGGGAGGGCGAACCATGCTGGCCAGAAACGATGTTTTCAGCTATGACCCCCTGCTGGCTTATGCGAAGGATCCGCAGGATCCGCTGATCCTCACCTTCGCTTCGGCCATCGAGCTGTCGCGCAGCTCCTCCCGGCTGGCGGGCCGCGAGGGCTTCGGTTTGGACCACGCCGAATTCTGCGCGCTGCTCGACCGCTATTTCCCCGGAGCGCGCGGCGTCTACATCAGGCCGGCGTTCCCGGCCGCGGAGGCCGGGCGGCGGGCGCCGGCCGACGAATTCGATTCTCTGCTCAGCCTCCTGCTCGGCCACTGTAGCGACGCCGCCTCGGAAACCCGCTGGCTGGCCCATGCCGTTGCCGCTTGCTGCATGGGCGACGACCACCTTTGGCAGGACATGGGTCTGGCGGACAGACGCGCGCTGTCGGATCTGCTGGCGAGTTACTTCCCTGCGCTATTCTCCCGCAACACCGGAGGCATGCGCTGGAAAAAATTCTTTTACAAGCAGCTCTGCGAACGGGAAGGCGCTTTCGTCTGCCGTTCGCCGACCTGCGCGGAATGCGACGAATATGCGAATTGTTTCGGATCCGAGGAGGATGACGCATGGCAGCCGGTGAAGCGTTGAAAGTACAGATGGCCGGGAGCTCCGCTCCGATCGCTCCCGCCGAATGGCTAGATTTTCTAGCCCAATCCGGTCCGGTCGGGGCCGAGTGCGAACCGACGGCAGACCTCATGGCCGACCTGTCCCATTTCGGTTTGATCGAGGTCCGCGGCGAGGAGGCCGGCAAGTTCCTGGGCAGCCTGCTGACCGGCGACGTGCGTCTAGTCTCGCCGGTCCAGGGCCAGTTCACCAGCTGGTGCGACGGTAAGGGCCGCATCCAGGCCACGTTCTGGCTATTCATGAGCGACGGAGCTTACTACCTGCTGTTGCCGCAAGAGCTGCTGCCGGGCGTAATCGCGCGCCTGAAGATGTTCCTGCTGCGCACCAAAGCAAGTATCGTAGACGCCAGCGCTGTGTTGGCGCGGATCGGCTTGTCCGGTGCGGGGATCGCGGAAGCGCTGGGTTCGGCCCTGCCGGTATTGCGGGGCGAAACCGCCGCGCTCGGCGACTGCACCCTGGTCGCTTTGGGCGATGGCCCCCAGCCGCGCTGGCTGGCGGTCGGCAGTGCTGAGGCCATCTCGGCGCTGTGGGAAAAGCTTAAGGCAGCGGCCGTGCCGGCGAGCTCAGGCACCTGGGCCTTGCTGGACATTCTGGCCGGCATTCCTCAGGTCGCGCCCGAGACCGCCGGCGAATTCATTCCGCAGATGCTGGATCTGGAGGCTTTGGGCGGCCTGAGCTACAAGAAGGGCTGCTATCCGGGGCAGGAAGTGATCGCTAGGCTGCATTACCGCGGCCAGCTCAAGCGTAAGGCTTACCTTGCCCATGCCTCCGCTCTGGAGATTCCCGCGCCGGGCACCAAATTGTATCGCCCAGGTTTTGAGGAGAGCGTGGGGCTCGTGGTTTCCGCCGCCTGGAATGGAGGCGCGCATGCCATCGCTCTGCTGGCGGTGGTTGTGATAGAGCAGAAACTATTGGGCGACATCCGCCTCGGGCATCCCGCCGGTCCGGTGCTTGCCTTTGCTGACCAGGAAGAGCCGGCGCCGAACTCGGATGCCGGCTGCTGAATACCCAACAAGAATATGAAGGACAATGCCATGAGATCTAAGCCTTATGACCTCAAGGTCGACGTGAAGGCCGTCTATCTGCGCGAGCACTCTCAGCCCGACGCCGACCAATATACCTTCGCCTACACCGTGACCATGCAGAATACCGGCACTGTGCCCGCCAAGCTGTTGGGCCGGCGCTGGATCATTACCGACGCCAACGGCAAGACGGTGGAAGTCGTCGGTGAGGGCGTGGTCGGGGAACACCCCTACCTGCGTCCCGGCGAAGCCTTCGAGTACACCAGCGCCGCGACCATCGCGACCCCGGTCGGCAGCATGCACGGCAGCTACCAGTTGATCGCCGACGACGGGATGCCGTTCGAAGCGCCCATCGACGCTTTCAGTCTCGCCATCCCGCGCCGGCTGCATTGACCGCCACTCTCACAGGAACGAGGACACTCCGATGAATTTCATGAAGGATAGCTACAGCATGGGCAACGAAACACGGGCCGCCGGCGGGCTGGTTCCGGTGGTGGTGGAGCAGTCGGCGCGGGGGGAGCGGGCCTTCGACATCTACTCTCGGCTGCTGAAGGAACGGGTCATCTTCCTGGTCGGCCAGGTCGAAGACTACATGGCTAATCTGGTGATCGCCCAGTTGCTGTTCCTGGAATCGGAGAATCCCGACAAAGACATCCACCTTTACATCAACTCGCCCGGCGGGTTGGTGACGGCTGGGCTAGCGATCTACGACACCATGCAGTTCATCAAGCCCGACGTCAGCACTCTCTGCGTCGGCCAGGCTGCCAGCATGGGCGCCCTGCTGCTGGCCGGAGGCGCGGCGGGCAAGCGCTATTCGCTGCCGCATTCTCGGATCATGATCCACCAGCCGCTGGGCGGCTTTCAGGGTCAAGCCAGCGACATCGACATCCATGCCCGCGAGATCCTGGCGGTGCGCGAACGTCTCAACAAGATTCTGGCGCACCACACCGGCCAGCCCATGGAAAAGATTCAAGTTGATACCGATCGCGACAATTTCATGGGCGGAAACGACGCAGTGGAATACGGTCTGATTGACAAAGTGCTCACGAACCGCACGGCTGTCGCGGCTTGAGCAGAAAAAAGGCACATCGGCGCAAAAATTGCTGATCAAAAGGAGAGTGACAGCGAAACATCGTTCCTAACCAGGGGAGTAAGCGCAATGAGTGAAGAAAAGAAAAGCAAAGATACCGGCGGCAAATTGCTGTATTGCTCATTCTGCGGAAAAAGCCAGCACGAGGTGAGGAAGCTCATCGCAGGGCCCGCGGTGTTCGTCTGCGATGAATGCGTCGAACTGTGCAACGACATCATCCGCGAGGAACTGCAGGGTGGGGAGGCCGGGGTTGCAGAAGGTCTGCCCAAGCCGAAGGAAATGAAGGCGATTCTGGACGAATATGTCATCGGTCAGGACAAAGCCAAACGCATCCTCTCGGTCGCCGTCTATAACCACTACAAGCGCCTGAAGGCCAAGACCTTCAAGAATGACGTCGAACTGGCCAAGAGCAACATCCTGCTGATCGGCCCCACGGGCTCAGGCAAGACCTTGCTGGCGGAGACCCTGGCGCGGGTGCTGGACGTGCCTTTCACCATTGCCGATGCCACCACGCTCACCGAAGCCGGGTACGTGGGCGAGGACGTCGAGAACATCATTCAGAAGATACTGCAGAACTGCGATTACGACGTCGAAAAAGCGGAATCCGGTATCGTCTACATTGATGAAATCGACAAGATTTCGCGCAAGTCCGACAGCCCTTCCATCACCCGCGATGTGTCCGGCGAAGGCGTGCAGCAGGCGCTGCTTAAGCTGATCGAAGGCACTGTCGCCTCGGTGCCGCCGCAGGGCGGACGCAAGCACCCGCAGCAGGAGTTCCTGCAGGTCAACACCGCCAACATCCTGTTCATCTGCGGCGGCGCCTTCGCCGGTCTCGACAAGACTATCCGCTCCCGTTCGGAAAAGAGCGGTATAGGTTTTTCCGCTGAGGTTAAAAGCAAGGAAGAAAACACCAACGTTGGCGAGATCCTGGCGGGGGTCGAGGCCGAAGACCTGATCCGTTACGGCCTGATCCCAGAGTTCATTGGACGCTTGCCGGTTGTGGCTACGTTGGAGGAACTGGACGAGGCGGCCCTGGTCAGTATTTTGACCGAGCCGAAAAATGCCCTCGTCAAGCAGTATGCCCGGCTGTTCGAAATGGAGGGCTGCGAACTGGAGATCCTGCCGGCTGCGCTCGGTGCCATCGCCCGGCGTGCCATGGAGCGCAAGACCGGCGCGCGTGGCCTGCGGACGATCATCGAGCATGCCCTGCTCGATACCATGTACGAGCTGCCCTCTGCGGAGGACGTCGAGAAAGTCGTGGTCGATGAAAAGGTGGTTCGGGGCGAAGCCGAGCCCTACCTGGTTTACCGGACCGAAGAGAAGCAGTGTGCCTCAGCCTAGGCGGTGAGGCGGGTAGAAAGGCCGGGGCGACCCGGCCTTTCTCGTTTCCGGGGCGACGGGGTAGCGTCGCATCGTCTTCACCATTTCGGTGCATCGTGTCGAGTTGTAGCAAATCCGACAAAAGCATGGACACTAGTCATCCTTCCGGCTCAACCCTTCGTAATCCGTACCATACAGGTCCTCTTTATGGGGTGGCCCTTTGGATAGGGTGCCGAGCCGGGCGCCCGTTGTCGACAACGAGACAAACCGGCTTTTTTCTTCTTGCGGATTAATGCAATTAAAATCAGTCTGTTAGCTCGGCTCTCGTAAGTGGCCCGAGGTTTGCAAGATAGTGATCAAGGCAAACCGCCCATCCTCATGGCGAACTCGGAGAACATGCAATGAAGCTACCGGTCTATTTCGATTACTCGGCGACGACGCCGGTCGATCCACGTGTTGCCGAGAAGATGATTCCGTTCCTTACGGAAAACTTCGGCAACCCGGCCAGCCGCTCCCACAGTTTCGGCTGGACCGCCGAACAGGCGGTGGAGAACGCCCGCGAGGAAGTCGCTAAGCTGGTCAACGCCGATCCGCGGGAAATCGTCTGGACTTCCGGTGCCACCGAATCGGACAACCTAGCGATCAAAGGCGCGGCCGAGTTTTACCAGACCAAAGGCCGCCATCTCATCACGGTAAAGACCGAACACAAGGCGGTGCTGGATACCATGCGCGAGCTGGAGTCCGCGGGCTTCGAAGTGACCTACCTCGAACCGCTGGATAACGGCCTGCTGGATCTGGAGGCGCTCAAGGCGGCGATCCGGCCCGATACCTCGCTGGTATCCGTCATGCACGTCAACAACGAGATCGGGGTGATCCAGGACATCACTGCAATCGGGCAGATCTGCCGGGAGCGCGGGGTACTTTTCCATGTCGATGCCGCGCAGTCCACCGGCAAAGTCGAGATCGACCTGGAAAAACTGCCGGTCGACCTCATGTCGTTCTCGGCCCACAAGACCTACGGGCCCAAGGGTATCGGCGCGCTGTATGTGCGGCGTAAGCCGCGCATCCGCCTCAAGGCGCAGATGCACGGCGGCGGCCACGAGCGGGGCTTGCGCTCCGGCACCCTGGCGGCGCACCAGATCGTCGGCATGGGCGAGGCTTTCCGCATCGCCCGCGAAGAGATGGCGGCAGAGAACGCCCGCATCCGCAGCTTGCGCGATCGGTTGCTGGCCGGCCTCAAGGACATGGAAGAGGTTTTCGTCAACGGCGACCTGGAACAGCGGGTGCCGCACAACCTGAACATCAGCTTCAACTACGTGGAAGGCGAGTCTTTGATGATGGCCATCAAGGATCTGGCGGTGTCCAGCGGCTCGGCCTGCACCTCGGCCAGCCTCGAGCCTTCCTATGTATTGCGCGCCCTGGGGCGCAGCGACGAGCTGGCTCACAGCTCGATCCGCTTCACCCTGGGCCGCTACACCACGGCGGAGGACGTGGATTTCGCTATCTCCCTGATCAAGGACAAGGTCGCTCGTTTGCGCGATCTGTCGCCCCTGTGGGAGATGTACAAGGACGGGATCGATCTCAGTACCGTTCAATGGGCCGCCGAGCATTAAGGCGCTCGCAGCCCCCCACCACCCAACAGGAGAACAACAATGGCATACAGCGATAAAGTTATCGACCACTACGAAAATCCCCGCAACGTCGGCTCCTTCGATAAGGACGACGACGGCGTGGGCACCGGCGTCGTAGGCGCTCCGGCCTGCGGCGACGTGATGAAGCTGCAGATCAAGATCAACGACGAAGGCGTGATCGAAGACGCTAAGTTCAAGACTTACGGCTGCGGTTCGGCGATCGCCTCCAGCTCGCTGGTCACCGAATGGGTCAAGGGCAAGACCGTGGATGAAGCCTTGGCTATCAAGAATTCAGACATTGCTGAGGCGCTGGCGCTGCCGCCGGTGAAGATCCATTGCTCGGTACTGGCCGAAGACGCCATCAAGGCAGCGGTCTCGGACTACAAATCGAAATTGGGCGTGGCCGACGAAGGCTACGAAATCTGTAAATCGGCGGCTTAAAGGCGAGGAAACCGTTATGACAGCCATGACCAGCATTGTCGATCTGACGCCGGCCGGCCCCGCTTTGATTTTTACCGGCAATGCGGCGGCCAAGGTCAACGAGTTGATCGCCGAGGAAGGCAATCCGGCGCTGAAGCTCCGGGTCTATGTCTCCGGCGGCGGTTGCTCGGGCTTCCAGTACGGCTTCTCGTTCGAGGAAGCCGTGAACGAGGACGATACGGCGGTGGAGAAGGACGGCGTGACTCTGCTGGTCGACCCCACCAGTCTGCAGTATCTGCAGGGCGCTGAAATCGATTACCAGGAAGGGCTGGAGGGTTCGCGTTTCGTCATCAAGAACCCGAACGCGACCTCTTCCTGCAGTTGCGGCAGTTCCTTCTCCGTCGAAGGCGGCGGCGGTTCGAGCTGCTCGTCTCACTGAATCTGTTTTATTGATTGGAGGGCAGGATGGCAGTAACCCTGACAGAAAAAGCGGCGGCCCAGGTGCAGAAGCATTTGAGCTCGCGCGGTGCGGGCGTCGGGCTGCGGCTCGCCGTCAAGACTTCGGGCTGTTCGGGCCTGGCGTATACCCTGGAGTTCGTGGACGAGCCGGCACCGGAAGACCAGCTGTTCGAAAGCTTTGGCGTCACCGTGCTGGTCGATCCGAAAAGCCTGGTCTATCTGGAAGGCACCGAGCTGGATTTCGTACGGGAAGGCTTGAACGAGGGCTTCAAGTTCAACAATCCCAACGTCAAGAACGAATGCGGCTGCGGCGAGAGTTTCAACGTATAGGAGCGATGGCTATGAGCGAAATGGCGCCCCGCAATTTTTACGAGTTTTTCCAGATGCCCGAAATTTTCCGGCTGGACTTGAGCGTGCTCGATAGCCATTACCTGGAGCTCCAGGCTCGCGTCCATCCGGACAAGGCCGCCCATCTGAGCGATGTGGAAAAACGTCTGTCCTTGCAATGGGCGACTTTCGCCAATGAGGCGTATCACACGTTGAAGCGCCCCTTGGACCGGGCGCGTTACCTGCTAAGGATTAACGGCGTGGATACCCGGGAGGAAGACAACACGGCCATGCCGGCGGAATTTTTGCTGGAGCAGATCGAATGGCGGGAAGAAATGCAGGATGCCGTCGCCGGGCGCAGCGAAGCCGCACTGGACCGGCTCGGCTTCCGGCTGAAGAAGGAAATGGATCATCTGATCGAATCGCTTGGCGCCATGCTCGACGTCGAGCAATCGCATCCGGAGGCCGCGGTGCTGGTGCGCCAGCTCGCCTTCCTGGAAAAACTCAAACGTGATCTCGATCAGGCGCACGCCCTGCTGGAGGACTGATGCTATTACAAATTTCCGAACCTGGCGCCAGCGTCAAGCCGCAGCTGCGGCTCGCCGTAGGCATCGATCTGGGAACGACCAATTCGCTGGTCGCCACCGTTCGGGACGAGCGGCCGGTGGTGTTCGGCGACCCTCAGGGCCGGACCTTGCTGCCTTCGGTGGTGCGCTACCTGGATGGCGGCGCGGCGGAGGTCGGCTACGAGGCCAAGGCTCGGCAGAGCGAAGACCCCGAGAACACTTTCGTTTCGGTCAAACGCTATATGGGGCGGGGCCTGAACGACATCGCCGAGCACCACGGCGCGCCCTATCGCTTCGTCGAGGGCGAGGGCATGGTGCAGTTCGACACCCGCGCCGGCCGGATCAGCCCGGTCCAGGTGTCGGCCGAGATCCTCAAGGTTCTGCGCGACCGCGCGGTCGCGGAAATGGGCGGTGAACTCGCCGGTGCCGTGATTACGGTGCCGGCCTATTTCGACGAGGCCCAGCGCCAGGCCACCAAGGATGCCGCCAAGCTGGCGGGTCTGGAAGTGTTCCGCTTGCTCAACGAGCCGACTGCGGCTGCCGTGGCTTACGGGCTCGATAATGCAGCGGAAGGCGTTTATGCGGTCTACGACTTGGGTGGCGGCACCTTCGACATCTCGGTGCTGAAGCTGACCCGCGGCGTGTTCGAGGTGCTGGCCACCAACGGCGATCCGGCCCTGGGCGGCGACGACTTCGACCGGGCGGTGTACGACTGGCTGCTGGCGCAGAGCGGGCGCAGCGGGCTGTCCAGCAGCGACGTACGCCTCTTGATGGCCGCCTCCCGCGTCGCCAAGGAGCAGCTTTCCGATCAGGCCGAAACGGCCATCGATACCGAATTGTCGGACGGTTCCACGATTGCGCTCACCCTGAGCCGCGATACTTTCGCGGAACTGGCCGCCGGGCTGGTGAAGAAAACCTTAGCGCCGGTCAAGAAGGCGCTGCGCGACGCCGGGCTCGCCATCGACGAGATCAAGGGCGTGGTCCTGGTCGGCGGCGCGACTCGCATGCCCTGCATCCGCGAGGCGGTGGCCGAATTCTTCCAGCAAGCGCCACTCACCGATCTCGATCCGGACAAAGTAGTGGCGCTGGGCGCCGCCATGCAGGCGAACCTTCTGGCCGGCAACCGCGCCGGCGGTGATTGGCTGCTGCTCGACGTGATACCGCTGTCGCTGGGCATCGAAACCCTCGGCGGTTTGTGCGAAAAGATCGTGCCGCGCAACACCACCATTCCGGTGGCGCGGGCCCAGGAATTCACCACATGGAAGGACGGCCAGACCGCCATGAGCATCCACGTGGTGCAGGGCGAGCGCGAACTGGTGAGCGAATGCCGCTCGCTGGCGCGTTTCGAGCTACGCGGCATCCCGCCGATGGCGGCGGGCGCGGCGCGCATCCGGGTGACTTACCAGGTGGACGCCGACGGCCTCTTGAACGTGACCGCCGCGGAACAGACCAGCGGGGTCGAGGCGAGGATCGAGGTCAAGCCGTCCTACGGCCTGAGCGATGGGGAAGTGGCACGGATGATCGAAGATTCCTATCTGCATGCCCGCGACGACTTGGAGGCGCGGCGGCTGCAGGAGCAGAAGGTCGAAGCCTCCCGGCTGATCGAAGCCACCGAGTCGGCATTGACCGAAGACGGCGGCCTGCTCAGCGAATCGGAACTCGAAGTCTTGGTCAGCGGTCTACAGGTGTTGAAGGGCGCGACGGAGGGGACGGACTGGCAGGCGATCAAGAACGCCTCCGATGCGCTGAACGATGCCAGCACCGAATTCGCCGGCCGGCGCATGGATTACAGCATCAAGGCCGCATTGACCGGCCAGAAACTGGACAGCCTGGGAGTCTGAGCATGCCGCAAATCACTGTATTGCCCCATGCCGAACTCTGCCCGGAAGGCGCTGTCATCAAGGCGAGTTACGGCCAGAGCATTTGCGACGCCTTGCTGCGTGGGGGCGTCGAAATCGAACACGCCTGCGAAATGGCCTGCGCCTGCTCCACTTGCCACGTCATCGTGCGGGAGGGCTACGACTCTCTGAACGCTGCCGATGACGCCGAGGACGATATGTTGGATCGGGCATGGGGTCTGGAGCCGCATTCCCGCTTGGCCTGCCAGGCGGTGGTGAGCAAGGCCGATCTGGTCATCGAGCTGCCACGCTACAGCCGCAATCTGGCGAAAGAGCTTAAATGAGGCATGCCATGAACGCACGCAGGGTCACCATCAACGACACCACGCTACGGGACGGCGAGCAGACGGCGGGGGTTGCGTTTACCGCCGAAGAAAAGCTCTCCATCGCCTATGCCTTAGCTCGGGCGGGCGTGCCGGAAATGGAAGTCGGCATCCCTGTCATGGGTGTCGAGGAACAGGAGGTGATCCGTGCGATCGCGGGTCTCGGCCTGCCATCCCGGCTGATGGTCTGGGGCCGGATGTGCGAACAGGATCTCGTCGCCGCGACCGGCTGCGGCGCCGATTTGGTGAACCTGTCGATCCCGGTGTCGGACATCCATCTCCGGCACAAGGTGAACCGGACCCGCGAATGGGTGCTGGCCAGCATTGACCGCTTCGTGAAACTGGCGCTGGATACGGGCATGGAGGTTTGCGTGGGTTGCGAGGATGCTTCCCGTGCCGATCCCGATTTCATGCTACAGGTCGCCCAAGCTGCGCAGCGTGCCGGCGCCCGGCGCATTCGCTTCGCCGACACCCTGGGGCTGCTGGAGCCGATGTCCACCTTCGATCGCATCCGCCGGTTGGCCGAAGGCGCCGACCTGGAAATCGAAATGCACGCCCATAACGATTTCGGGCTGGCTACGGCTAATACCCTGATGGCGGTGCAGGCCGGGGCGAGCCATGTGAACACCACCGTCAACGGCCTGGGCGAACGGGCCGGGAATGCCGCCATCGAGGAAACCGTCATGGCTTTGCATCAGTTGTACGGTTTCGACACCGGGATCGCCGTCGATCATTTCCCGGAGATTTCCGGGCTGGTGGCGTCCGCGTCGGGCCGGCCGGTGGCGGCCAACAAGAGCATTGTCGGCGAGGCGGTGTTCACCCACGAGGCGGGCATCCATGTCGACGGATTGCTCAAGAATGTCATCAACTATCAGGGCGTGGACCCTAAGGAGCTTGGCCGCGAGCACCGCTTGGTGTTGGGCAAGCATTCCGGTACCCATGCGGTGATGCGGAGCTTCAGCCTGCTCGGGATCGACCTGAGCGAAGTGGACGCGGGAAGGGTGCTCAAGCGCATCCGTATCCACGCCAGTCAGACCAAGCGTCCGCCCAGTGAGACCGAGCTGAAGCTGTTTTACGCCGAAACCTCTCTGTCGGCGCAGCCGCGCCCGGGTCTGTTCGGCTGAGGTGCGCGCGGCGTCCCCGAAAATCTACTCAACCAGGAAGCCATCATGAATCCGGTTTTACAGCGTATACAGCAGTTTTCCGCAGCCGAGGAGTTCCTCGACTTCTTCGGCGTCGAATACGAACCGTCGGTGGTGCACGTCAATCGGCTGCATATCCTCAAGCGATTCAACCAGTATTTGAACCGGACGCCTATCACCGACGACATGGACGAAGCGACCGCCATGGCGACTTGTAAAGGCTTGCTGAGCCAGGCCCACGACGACTTCGTGAAGTCCAACGCCGCCCAGGAAAAGGTGTTCAAGGTGTTCCAGGACCAGGACAGCAAGAGCATTTCGCTGGACAGCATGAAAGCGAGTCTGTCCACGCGCGGCCAGCGGGCCTGATAAATGGTTTTCTCCCCTCTCCCGGAGGGAGAGGGAACCAACGACTGTTCAACAAAGGAGAGGTCTTTTCATGCCAAAGCCCAGTAAACACGTATTTGTCTGCGCCCAGACCCGTCCGCCCGGCCATCCGCGCGGTTCCTGCGGCCAACTCGGCTCCACTGCGGTGTTTCAGACCTTCATGCAGCAGTTCGAGACTGGCCAGCTCCACGGTCAGTTCGCACTGACCAGCACGGGCTGTCTCGGCACCTGCGATCTCGGCCCCACCGTTCTGGTGTATCCGGAAGGCGTGATGTATTCCAAGGTTGCGCCGGAAGATGTGGCCGAGATCATCGAAGAGCATCTGAAGAACGACCGGCCGGTCGAGCGGCTGCTCGCCCCGGCGGCGCTCTGGAGCTGACGGGTTCGCGACGATGGATAGAGGCGCCGATCCCATGCGCTCGTTCTATGCCGGCGAGGTGCCCGCCCAGGTGGGCGGCCTGCTGGAGCAAGCGATGAGCGCCTACGCCGATACCGAGCAGGCCGAAGCGTACTTGCAGCAAGCGCATGCCGAGGCGCCCGAGGCCTTGTCGGTGTATTTTTCGATGTACAAGTTTTATTTCTACAAGGGCCGCCTGGCCGATGCCGAGCGGGTTGTGCGGATGGCGCTGGAGACCGCGGCGAGCCAGGGCGGCTTTCCGAACGACATCGAGGCGTTGACGCCCGCCACCGTCGATTGGCAGCGTTACGACGCGCCCCAGCATTTCTACCTGTTCTCGCTCAAGGCGCTGGCCTTCATCCGGCTCCGCCGGGGCGACCGGGAGGACTGCGAGCATCTACTGGCCAAGCTGGGCGAACTGGATCGTCACGACAGCGTGGGCGCGTCGGTGATCCGGGCCTTTGCGGAAGGAAGCGCTGCCTGATCCATCTTTTGAGTTTTTTCCACACCCCTTAAACACACTATAAGAGGACGTTACATGTCGACCCTGACCATCCAGCCTTCCGGCAAAACCATCGAAACACGGGAAGGCGCATCCTTGCTCGAACTGATCATGGAAGCCGGCGAGGCCATCATGCACAAGTGCGGCGGCAACGCCCAGTGCGGCTCCTGCCACATCTTCTTGCAAGCCGGCCGCAAGAGCGTGTCGAAGATCGGTGCGGAAGAGAACGCCAAGCTGGACACCCTCGTCGGTATCGGTTCCAAGTCGCGTCTGGCTTGCCAGGCGAAAGTCACCGGCGAGGAAGACATCACCGTCGAGCTGCTGGGCTTCGCGTCCGGTTTGTAAATCGCGCGTTATGCCCCGATCTCCCTCTCCCTCCGGGAGAGGGTTGGGGTGAAGGCGCGAGCCTTCTTTCAGCCCTGGAGACTCTGTCATGAGCAATACCGAAGACACCATCCGCGACCAGATCGCAAAACATCCGGTCATTCTTTACATGAAAGGCGTACCGGAGATGCCGCAGTGCGGCTTTTCGGCCAAGGCCGTGTCTTGCTTGCAGTCTGCCGGCGTGCCGTTCGCCTATGTGAACATCCTGGCGGCGCCGTCCATACGCGAGAAGTTGCCGAGCATTTCCCAATGGCCGACTTTCCCGCAGCTCTTCATCGGCGGCGAACTGGTCGGCGGCAGCGATATCGTCAGCGAACTGGCGGCCAGCGGCGAGCTGAAGACCATGCTCGATGCCGCCGTAGCCGGACAGGCGGAAGGCTAAAGCCCATGGAAATCGCCGAAGTCCGCGGGCTCATCGAAACGGGTATTCCGGGCTGCGAAGTCCGGGTGGAAGGCGAGGGCTGCAGTTTTTCTGCGGTGATTATCGGCGAGGCGTTCGAGGGCCTGAATTCGGTCAAGCGGCAGCAGAAGGTTCTGGCTACCGTCACCGAGCCTTTGTCCACCGGCGCCCTCCACGCCATCAGCATGAAAGTCTATACGCCGGCGGAATGGAGCCGCCTGGCTGATTCCGCTTAATTACAACAGGAGCCCGCCATGCCGCTATACGATTTCCGCTGCCGTGATTGCGGCCAGACCTCGGAGCTGCTGCTCAAGCTCAGCGATACACCGGTTTGCCCGCACTGCGGCAGCGCCAACATGGAAAAGCAGGTCGCGCAGATCGCGCCGCACATGCAGACGCCGGGGCTGATCCAGAAGGGGCGTGCCCAGGCGGCCAAGGAAGGGCATTTCAGCAATTACAAACCGTCCGAGCGCCCGCGCTCGAAGTAGCCGTTCAATCCGAACGGGCGAGGGGAATGCCGTGAAACTTCAGATCGAAAAGCCTTACGTCGAGGCCATGGTGACCGAGTTCCCGCGCCTAGCGGCTTTGCAGGAGCAACTGCGGTTTGGGAACAAGGCCGAGATTGCGTTCGTCCAGTTGGAGAATGCCGAGGTCAACTTCCTGCGTAACCTGTACGAGGAGGCCGGCCCCGATCTGAAGCAGCGGGCGGTGCAGATCGCCGTTTTGCAGAAGGCTCTCAACGACGACGGCGTGCGTTTCGAGGCCCACGAGCTGGAGCAGGCGGTGCCCGCTATTGCCCGCTATCTGGCGACCGACGCCATCCGCGGCTGGGTGTTCACCGCCAACGTCACCAACCGGCCCTTGCCCTACGTCATCACCCGGCTCGATTACATTCCGGAATCGAACGACGAGATCGGCAAGATCATCATCGAGTTGAAGGCCAACGCCAAAGGTAATCTCGCTACCGTCGCCCTGCGCATCGCCGCCAGCGATGTGGCCGGCAAGACCGTGGGCGAGATCTTCGCCGCCAAAGGATTTCTCAAAGAGACGCCCGAGCTGGTCGAAGCCTACGAGCGCACCGTGGCCCGCTATTTCGACTGGCGCTCCCGCTACGGCGCACAGTTTTCAGGGCAAGGCATCGGCTTCTACGCGGAAGACCCATCCGCTAGCCACCGCGACACCGATTGGTCGCGCAAGGACGTGGTGGTGCTGTCTTCCGGCGGCGGCAGCGCCCGTTTGGTGAACGACGAGGGCATCCTCACCCACCGCGCGCTGACGCTGGATGCCACCGGCGACATCTTGGGGCCCTATCTGCGCAAGGCGGCCAAGAGCAACCGCTACGACGCGGAGGACGAAGTTCAGGAACTGCAGGACGCGATGCCGGAAGGGCTGTTCACCCAGCTCCCGGTGCATCCCTACATCCTGATGTTCCACCTGGAACTGCATCATTATCTATGGGTGCACGTCGACGACGTCAGCCCGTACGAGTACCAGCCGGAATTGAAGCGCAAGCTGGTGCTGCCGGAGGAGCAGACCGACCTGATCGACATCCTCACCGCCGAGATGGATGTGCTGATGGACGACATCGTGGCCGGCAAATCCGGCGGCACCACCGTGCTCTGCGCCGGCCCGCCGGGCGTCGGCAAGACCCTGACAGCCGAGGTCTATTCCGAGATCATCCGGCGTCCGCTCTACCGGGTGCACTCCGGCCAGCTCGGCCTCAGCGTGGCGGCGATGGAAACCGCGCTGAAGGACGTACTGACCCGCGCCCAGCGCTGGGGTGCGGTCATGCTGATCGACGAGGCCGACGTGTACATCAAGCGCCGCGACGATGACATCACCATGAACGCCGTGGTCGGCGTGTTCCTGCGGGTGCTGGAATATTTCAACGGCCTGCTGTTCCTGACCACCAACCGGGTGGACGACATCGACGAGGCCATCGTCTCCCGCTGCATCGCCCTCATCAAGTTCTATCCGCCCGACCGCGACGACCGTTGCAAGATCTGGCGGGTGATGACCGACCAGTTTGCGCTGGCGGTGGACGAGGCCCTGATCGGCCAACTGGCGGATGCTTTCCCTGCCGCCTCTGGGCGCGACATCAAGGGTCTGGCCAAGCTGGTGGCCAAGTATTGTTCGCACAAGCAGGTCGCGCCCAGCCTGGAGGTGTTCAAGCGCTGCTCAATTTTCCGCGGCATGGACCTGGGGTCGGCGGCGGGGGATTGAGATGGGCGAGCGCTTCGTCGTCGCGGAAATGAACACGCATCATTTCATGTTCCGGGGCGCCGGCGCGAACGCCACCACGGCCCGGAAAGCCTTGCTGAAGGCTTGGACCGCACACCGCAGCGCGTTGCTGGCGCAATACCCGGAACGGGAAAGCAGCCTGCCCGAGGCGGAGCGAATGGAGGACCATTTCAGGATTGTTTACCTGGAATTCGAAGTGGATGCCGGATACCGCTGGCCGGACCGGCTGGTGTAATGGAACAGGACTGAATCGACCATGAACTATGCTTTCCCACCCGCACCCGTAATCACCCTCGACGCCATGTCGAGCAACCCGTTTCCGGTGCGCCGTATTTTTTGCCTTGCCCGCAATTATCCGGAGCCCGGGCAGGAAGCGGTGAAGCCCGCGGAGCCGAGCTTCTTTTTAAAGCCGCCAAGCACCATCCTGCAGAACAATTCGGTGCTGCCGTATCCGCCCGGCACCGGCGCGCTGTTTCCCGAGGTGGAAATGGTGGTGGCGCTGCATAAAGGCGGCCGCAACATCCCGGCGGACAAGGTCGATTACGACTACGTATTCGGTTACGCCGTGGGCCTCGACATGACTCTGCGCGACGCGCTCGACGCCGCCTTGGCGCAGGGGCTGCCCTGGGAAAAGGCCAAGGCCTTCGACCATTCCTCCCCGTGCTCGGCGATCACGCCGGAGTTCTATGCCGGCAACATCGCCAGCGGCAAGATCGAACTCAAGGTCAACGGCGAGCTGCGGCAGAGCGGCAACGTGGCCGACATGCTGTGGAAAATCCCGGAGACGGTGCATTATCTTTCCACCCGGATGGAGCTGTTCCCCGGCGATCTCATCTATACCGGCACGCCGGGCCTAGCCGGCCCCGTGGTCCAGGGCGACGTGATCGAAGCCACGGTGGCGGGACTGGAGCCCTTGATCGTCACCGTCGGATAGCGGAGGCCGCCATGCAGGTGACGACGATCCTGGTCAACGATGTGCCCAAGGCCGTGGTCCGGCCCAATGACCGCAAGGATCTCAGCCGCTTCCTGCGCAATGGCCGCAGCTATTTCACCGCCGACGCGCCGGATGCGGAACTGAGCCACCGTCCCGCCGACGAAGCCGAGGCGGCCCGCTGGCGCTCTGCCTATCAGCTGCATCTCGCCTGGGGCGGCAGCGAGGAATGGTTTTTCGGTGTGCCTTTATAGGCCGTAGTTCAATGATTCATTCGGAGAGACCCATGTCGTTCATCATCAGCATCGAAGGCGAACACGCCACCTTGGCTTCGGAAGACGAAGTGGCCGACGGCATTACGGCGGCGCGCGAAGTGTTCGCCCGCAACGAGGCGGACCCGCTGGCCTGTCAGCTCGCCGTGGAGAAAATGGAGCAAGACGAGCTGCTCAACCGCGAAGAGGCGCTGCTGTGCCTGATCTGGGACGAGGCCGAGGAAGCCGCCTTCCGCGCTGTGACCTTGGGCTGGCTGAGCCGCGCCGTCGACATCAAGCTTGCGGTGCGGGCCGATGCCGCCGTTTCGAGCCTGACGCACTGAACCCATCTCACCACCGGGAAAAACCATGATCTATGTCGTCGAAGTCACCGCTCCGGGCAAGGCGAACGCCTGGTTCGCATTCGACCGGGAGGATTTTTCCCTCAAGGTCCGCGCCGCCAAAGAACAGGAAGGCCGCGTGATCTTCGCCGCGGCCAGCCCGCGCCGGTTGCTGGAAGCCGCCGGCCTCACGCCGGAATCGCCCGAAGCGGGGGCCAGCCACGGCTGGATCTTCGCGTTGGCCGAAAAGCACGGCTGGGACACCGAGCTGTACCGGGCCGACGCGCTGTTGGGAGAGGGCGTCTACGAGTCCGAACCGGTCTCCGAGTTCGAAGCTTGCGTCGCCGCCTTGGCGGAAGGGCTAGAGGGCTGCCGGGTGTACCTGTCGGACCAGTCCGCGATGAATGCCCTCTACGGCGACCCGTTCTACCAGGGCCGGGAAGGCTTCCCGGCGCACATGGCCTTGCGCGAACAACTGATCGCGATGGAAGTCATTTCGGACGATATGTGAGCTTGGGGTGCCGCGATGACCGTAGAGCAATTGATCCAAGCCCTGCAAGAAATGCCCAAAAACGCCGTCGTGCTCTACGAAGGCGATGCCGGCTATGCCTTGGTCGGCGGCGTCGGCCTGCAGCAGAATGGCAACGGGGTGCCGGACGAGGCGATCCTGTTCCCCGATATGAACGAGTAAGGGCGTACGGCCCTAGATTCCGCTTCCCTGCAAGCCGGCGACTCTCGCGCCCCGCACGTTCACCGGGCGCCGTCTGCGGAATACAATCCCCTTGAATCAAAGCGAGTCTTTTCCACGCCGCAGCCTCGGCGTGTGAGCGGCTTGGTTTCCAACGGGAATTTATCCCTCGTGCGTCCAGGCTCGAACTCAAATCCCAGATGCCATCGGTTGCGCGCGACGGATAAATGCTTAGGTGTTATGCCATAGGGGAAAGCATGAGCGACATACTAAGCTTCTCGAAAGTAGAGTCACCTAATGATGTATTGGCATTCAGGCTGGCGAAAGAATGACTTCACCAGCTCGGGTAATTTCTGAATGCGGCGCAACGCGCCGAGGGCTAATCGCTTCA
>JAQTYA010000141.1:0-2867 GCA_028688525.1 Methylococcus sp.
GTAACTTTGATCTGCATCTTCGCGGCCCTGCTCAGCATCCTCAAGGTGATCAAGCTGGAACCGGCCATCGTCTTCAAGGGCTAAAGGGCATGGACGCATCCACGCTTGCGGTGCAATGCCAGGGGGTCATGAAGACCTACGATGGTGGCGGGCAGCGGGTCGTCGCGCTGCGAGGCATCGACCTCGACATCCACCGGGGCGAGCTGATGATGCTGGTCGGTCCTTCCGGCTGCGGCAAGACCACCTTGATCTCGGTAGTCGCCGGCATCCTCGACCAGGACGAGGGAAGCTGCGAGGTCTTCGGGCACGATCTGCTGCACATGAAGGACAAGGACAAGTTGCGCTTCCGCGCCGCCAACATCGGCTTCGTATTCCAAGCCTATAACCTGCTGCCCAGCCTAACGGCGGCGGAAAACGTGTCGATTCCGTTGATCCTCAACGGCGTGAAGCGGCAGGAGGCGAAGCGGCGGGCGGTGGAAGTGCTGAAAAAGGTCGGGCTGGGCGACCGCACCGAATCGCTGCCTTCGCAGTTTTCGGGCGGTCAGCAGCAGCGGGTGGCGATCGCCCGGGCCCTAGTGCACGGCCCCAAGCTGATCGTCTGCGACGAGCCCACCAGCGCGCTGGACCACGAGACCGGACACCGCGTCATGGATTTGTTGAAAGAGGTCGCGCTAGATCGGGACCGGGCGCTGGTGATCGTCACCCACGACGCCCGCATCTTCGGCTTCGCCGACCGCATCGCGCAGATGGACGATGGGCAGGTAGTGAAAGTGGTCCGCTCGTCCGAAGAATTATGACCCCGTCGCCTATCCGCGGAGGCTGAATGTTACCCAAAGCAACCTTGCCGGTATTAGCCGTTGCCGGCTTTCTGTTCGGTGTCTATTCCGTGGTCAGCGGCAACCAGCCGCCGCCGGTCGCGCCTGCCGTGGTCGAACCGTCCCGGCCGCCGTTCAAGTCGTACATCGCCGGGGCGGGCATCGTCGAGGCCCGCAGCCGGAACATCGGCATTGGCACACCCTTGCCCGGGTTGATCAAGAGCGTCGAGGTCAGAGTCGGCGACCATGTCGAAGCGGGCGCCGTGCTGTTCCGGCTGGACGATCGCGAGCCGCTGGCGGAGCTGGAAGTGCGCCGGGCCGATCTGTCCAAAGCCCAGGCGAGTGTGGTTGAAGCCGAGGCCTCGCTGACCGACGTCAGCACTTTGCTGGCCCTCGCCGAAGCCGTGACCGACGAACGGGCTATCAGCGCGGAGGACATCAAGCGCCGTCGCAACGCCGTGCTGATCGCCAAGGCTAAGCTGGAGAGCGCCCATGCCCAAGTCAAGCAGGCCGAAGCGCAGTGCGCTTCCGTGCAGACGACCCTGGACCGTATGGTGGTGCGGGCGCCGATCAAAGGGGAGGTTCTGCAGGTGAACGTCCGTCTGGGCGAGTACGCGACCGCTGGATTCCTGAACACGCCCCTGGTCATTTTGGGCGACCTGGCGCGGCTCCACATCCGGGTCGACATCGACGAGAACGACGCCTGGCGTTTCCAAAAGGAAGGCAAAGCCTATGGCTATCTGCGCGGCAACAGCCAGCTCGGAACCGAGCTGAAACTAGCCTACGTGGAGCCCTACATCATACCGAAGCGCTCTCTCACCGGCGACAGCACGGAACGGGTGGATACCCGGGTACTGCAGGTGCTCTACGGCTTCGACCCGGAAGTCCTCCCCGTATATGTCGGTCAGCAGATGGACGTGTTCATCGAAGCGCCGGAATACACGGGCTCGACACCAAATCAGCAAACCGGGGAAGGGGACGGTGGGTAAGGGAGGCCACACCTCTCGGCGCGTTCAGAGCAAGTGCGAATCTGGCCGGCTGCTGCCATGGGTCGTCGCTTCAGCCTAGCCGGAGGACAGGGAGCGATGCGAAAGCGAGCGAGTCCGACGAGCCCCTGGGTAGGCCCAGGGCCGGGCGGTCCGCCGCAGGGTAACGCGCTAGCGTTGTCCGGAGGCGGACTGCAAGGCATCCCGAAAGGCCGTAAAGTCATTGTGGAACGAAGTGAGGCGACCTTGTTGTCGCCGAGCGAGTGAACGCAGGACGGCCCAGGCGCCGAAGGCAATCACTGTCTCGCCAGCGCGGTCGTGCGGCGTCGGGAACGCCGTTAGACACAGCGCGCCGTGAGACTCACTTCTTGAGAAAACACGCGCCTCAAAGGATTTTTGACGGACTCGAATAAAGTGGCGCAGATGACACAGGAGGAATGGAATGGCAAAAGGTACGATGCGCTCGGGTGCTGCAGCGGACGGCGACGGCAAACGGCTGGTGAGCCGGATCAGCATATCGCTGTCCGAAGATCTACTGTCCGAACTCGACACGATGGTCAACGAACGCGGTTTCGCCAATCGGTCGCAGGCCGTTGCCAAAATCATTCATCGTTCGTTGGTCGAACATCGCAACGAAGTCGGCGACCGCGTGATGGTCGGTACCATCACGCTCTTCTATGACAACCTTGCGACGGGTGTCCAGCAAAGACTTGCGGATTTACAACGCCAGCATATCGCAGAGGTCATATCCTCCCTGCACGTCCTGCTCGATAGCGAACGCACCTTGGAGGTCGTCCTCGTTCAAGGGCCGCCGCCGAAAGTCCAAGAGATTGCGGATGCGATGATCACACAGCGGGGAGTGATTTGGGGCCGCCTCGAACTCGTCGCCGCACTCATTCCTCAACTGCATCCGTTTTCGGATACGCAGCAAGAATAGGGCGGTTTCGATCCCTTCAGTCGCCGCTTCTCGTCGCTAGAGCTCGAGTACCACGTCACCACTATCCAGCATCGCCCATGTGCAGGTGCAAGGGGCGGTGCCCTACGTGACCCACCAGAATCTCGTGCC
>JAQTYA010000141.1:2877-7650 GCA_028688525.1 Methylococcus sp.
ACCGTGCAGCAGATAAACGTCTCCTCCGGCGACGGCGGATCAACCAATTCGAGATAATCGAGGGAACCTGAGAGGATGCGGGTTGCACAAGCCTGGCAGGTGCCTGCCCGGCAACCGAAAGGCGGTCGCAGCCCGTTCGCCTCTGCCAGATCGAGCAGGGTTCCCTGATCGGCGCTCCATTTCACTTGGATACCGGATTTCTGGAAGGTTACGGTATGTTCCTCGCCGGGCAGTACCGAAGAGATCACGGCAGATCCTCGGGCACGCGCACCGAAAGCTTCGATGTGAATCCTATTGTCCGGAACCCCGGCCTCTTTCAGCAGGGCCTCGGCGGCATCGAGAAAGCCCGGAGGGCCACAAACGAAGATATTAGCCCGCTTCAGGTCAAGTTCGCGCAAGGTTTCCAGGGTAATACGTCCCTTACGCGTGTTATGCACCAGCGAGGGTCCAAACTCCTCTTCCGATAAGAACATCGCGCGCAGATTCGGATGGGCTGCGCTCAGTTGTTCTATGGGGTCGCGGAAACAACGTTCCACTTCATTACGCGCAGCGTAAACCAGCGTTGTTGCACACCCGGAAAGTGCGGCGCCTTCAAACATTGCGAACAGGGGCGTGATACCGACACCGCCCGCCAAGAGGACCAGCGGTGTGTCGTCGGTCTCGTCGGCGAAGAATCGTCCGGCGGGCGCTTTGACGTCCAGTTCATCGCCGGTTCGAATGGAATCATGCAAATAGGCCGACATCGATAGGTGCTTGGGCGTGTCATTCTCCGTGAATTCCGCTCGTTTGATCGTAATCCGCAGCCGATTCGAAATCGGTTGGCCGGAGGACAGCGAATAGCTTCTGACCACTGCGCCGTGGTTCGGGACATCCGTGCGCACAACGACGTGCTGACCGGGGAGGTACGCGGGAAGTGCTGCCCCGTCCGCCGGGGCAAGATAAAACGACGCGATCCCAGCGCATTCCTCCTGACGCTCGGCGACGACGAACCGCTTGTATCCCGACCATGCCTTGCCTTGTTTAGCGAGCCGGAGTGCGCTGGCGCGCTTCGCAATCAGCGCCTGCCATTCCGGAGAAAGGTCTACGGCGTTGCGGGCGAACTTGAGTTCCGACAGGCTGGCATTCGCGTCATAGGTCGCTTGGACGAATTCTCGAACCGTGGGTGATGGCAAGGGGGTGGGCTGATGGACAAGCCGGTCGCCGACCGTGATCCGGCCTTCGCGCAACACGCGCGCGTAGAATCCAACACGGCCGTCCGCCAGGAAAACTCTCGAGAAACCGGGATCTTCCTGTAGCGTCATCGCCAGCTTGAAGCACGATATGCGCGGCTCGCTGACCTGGAGCATGAGGTCGCCGCAGATCAGGAGATCGCCAATGCGGACATCGTCCTCCGTCAAATTTTCAACCGTCAGGTTTTCTCCAAAAGTCCCCGGTGAAAGCCGCCGGCCAAGAAACGACGCCCAATGGAGATAGCCGGGCCACCCGTAGAGGTAGACGGCTTTGTGAGGCCCTCCGTGACACCTCAGGTCAGCTTGTTCATCGCCGCCGATGCCATCGAAGCCGATGAGGACGGGATCGGTGACCGGCTGTTTGAAAATACCCGTCGGTACCGTCTTGCCTTTGAATTGGACTTCTTTGATCTTGCTCGTGTTGATCGAGACGATCCTGTGTCCCTCTCCTTCCGGTTGGCATGAAACGGTGTTGGGAGCCGTGCCGGGTGCAACCCAATTTTTCATTTTTCAGTCCTCCGATCGATTGATGCGCTGCCGTCCCGCCCGGTCCCGGGTCGAGACGCGCTGCGATTTGCCCTCAAGGAACAACGATGACGCAGGGCCTTACTTCGGTTCATCCGACTGGTGTACCCCAAGAATAGTAATACGATTACTATTAATCATAATACTATTATTGGAGATTGCACCAGAGCTGGGCGCTCGAAAATCGAGTGAAGGGTGGGAAAGCGTGCCTGGTACTAGGCACGGAGCGCATCACCGGCAGAGGTTTCAGTCGCCGTAACAGACGGAACGGCTGCCATCGATCCCGACCAGCACGCAGGCGGGAGGCGTGAAGCCGGTGATCGGGCCTTGAGGCAACGGCGGCTGATAGCTGTTCTGCACCCCGGACAACGGCGCGGGAAAATAGGTGGTTTCCGCCGCGGTCGAGAGTGAGGGCGTGTCTTCCCTGCGTACGGCGGAGGAGGGTGCGGGGCAGCCAGTGGTGGTGTTGAGCCCGGCGATCTGGGCATTCCAAGTGTTCGTCGGAGAAATCACCACGACCGGACAGTCTGGAACATCCGTACCCAGGTAGGAAAAATCCCTGCGGAAGGTCGAAAGCAATTTGGCGGAGGCGGGCCGGCTGAGGCTGCCTTTCGCCGCGCTCAGCCTCACACCGAGTTCGCGGTTCTGCTCCAGCGATGTCGGACTGAAATTCTGCGAACCGAGGACGACCTGATCGCCTCGTCCTCCCGGCAAATCCAGGTACACCATCTTGGCGTGCAGATATATGTAGCCGGAGGTATCGGGGTAGAGATGGACCACGGCGTCTACCGGCGAGCCGTCGGGCCGGGTGGTCGTGACCAACTGCTGGTAGGCGGGCCCGTTGCCGGCGTTGAAGGTCATCAGAACCCTGATCTGGACGCCGGCGGCGGCCGCGGCATTGATGGCTGCTAGGATGTCCGTGTCGGCGTATTCTTCGTTATAGATGTATAGCTTCGCGGCAATGCCGGTTCCAGCGGCTTTGGCTGCGGCACCGATCAAGTTAAGCAGCGCCGCCTTGGCATTGCCAGCCACCGTGCCGGGGCGCACTTGACCGGGAGCGGCCAGGGCGTCGGCGATGAAGGCGCCATAAGGGTAGGGATAAAATCCGCTGCCCGCGTTTTCTCCCTGGAAAGCGGGATAGGCGTCCGTGGCGAACGCGATCACGTCGCCGAAACCATCCGGCGGCGGCGCGGCGATTCCTAAAGTGCCATTGCTCCATACCAGCGTCCCGGCAGGGTCGTTCAGACCCAGCGCGATGTTGGATTCTGTGGGCGAGGGGCCCTGAAAGTCGGATGAAAAAACCCGTTCTATAGTGAATATCTGATCGCGATTCCGGAGCACCACGCCGAAATCGCGGGTATTGGCGGCGAACGAGCATTGGGGGTTGTTCGGGCAGTTAGCGCCGGGTGTGGACCCGCTCCAAGTCTGTGGCCAGCCATAGGCCTGGAGGTTGAAAGTGGCCACGATGGCCTTGGCGCCGAAGGGCAGTTCCGTCGCGTGCGGGTAAGCGGAACCGTCAGCCTTGCGGGCATCGATGAGGAGTGTCTTCTGATGGGTGATTTGGAAGTTGTTCGCCGCGTAGTTGAATTGGACCACGCCGTCGGCCGAGCGCCCGGTTGCCGGATCGACGCCCAGTGGTGCCATCATCGCGTGCCAGTAGGTCGCCTGGATCGCCGTAGCGCCGGCGTTGAGCCACTGGCCGTTGACCATGATGCGGATTGCCGGCGAAACCGGACGGTTGCGCGCCAGCCGAGTCTTGGCTGCTTGCAGGGCGGTGAGTATGTCCTGAGCCCCCAAATCGTAAATGACAATGTCTACCGACCGCTTGGCTGCGCGTATGGCGCGGGTCACCGTGGCTTTGGTCTGCTGATCCTGCGGTTGAACGAACACTTCGATGTCTTGCGAGGAACGGGCTGGCGTCTCGGCGGCAAGAGCCAGCAGACAAAATATGAGGGTCGAGCGGGTCTGAGCGTTCATGGGCGTGTAGGGCTGGTGGGATTTCAAAAATTATACAAATCCAATATTTCGCAAACATAAACGGATGCAAACATACTGTCATCGCGCAAAAGCGGTAATCTTCCGCTCTCACTCGTCTATCAAGGCAGGCAGCAGCACATGAATCAACAGCGCGTTCGGCGCCGGCAGGGTATCCCCCCGTTCCGTCCGAGATGGCTAGCCGCGGGTATCTTGATGGCCTCCGCTACGGCATGCATGCTGCCGCCGCCCGGCCCGCCGTCCCCGGAAGAGGCTAGAGCGAACCTGGAAGAATTCGACGCCAAGGGACGTTATCAGCCGGAACGCAGTTACGCCACCGCCGAGATTCTGGAGTCATGGAAACACGGACGCACCGAGCTGAATGTCAGCTTCATCGCCCCCGCCGCTGGCAGACATTTTCCCTTGGTCGTGTATCTGCCGGGCTTGGGCGAGGACGCCGCGGCCGGAGCGTTCTGGCGCCGCAACTGGGCGGAGGCGGGCTACGCCGTGTTCACCGTGCAGCCGGCTTCGCTGGGCAAGGTATTCTGGGCCTCGGATAAGCTGGATGCCGGAGAACTGCGGATTGCCGGCCGCAGCTATTTCTCCTACGCCTCGCTCGAAAGTCGGCTGGCGCATCTGGCCTGGGCGCTGGGCGAGCTGCGGCAGCGTGCCGCGGTACCGGGCAGCCCGTACGCCGCGGCCGATCCGGCCAAAGCCGTGGTGGCGGGTTTCGATCTCGGCGCCCAAGCCGCGTCGGCTCTGGCAGGAGAAGCGGTCAAGGCCTCAGTTCCCGTACCGGCCGATGTCAAATTCGCCGGCGCCATCGTCTTCAGTCCCCACGTGACGCTGGCCGAAGGGAAGCTGGAGCAGCGCGCCGCGGGTATTTCCATGCCGCTGTTGACGGTGACTGGAACCGAGGACGCCGATCCCTACGGCATGAGCGCCACCTCGCTCCGGTCCGCCCTCTGGCAATCCATGCCTGCCGGTACAAAGTATCTGCTGGTCTTGCAATGTGCGACCCACGACACCCTAGCAGGCGTGGAAC
>JAQTYA010000025.1 GCA_028688525.1 Methylococcus sp.
ATCAAATTGGGCTTCGGCGGCATCAGGGAGATCGAGTTCATTGGCCAGGCTTTTCAGTTGATTCGTGGGGGCAGGGAGGCCGCGCTGCAGGATCGGCGGATATTGGTGGTCTTGGAGCGCGTTGGAAGGCTGGGGCTGTTGGAAGCTTCAACCGCCGATTTTCTGGTTTATGCGTATCGCTTTCTGCGGAAGCTTGAAAATCGGCTTCAGCAATACGAAGATAAGCAGACCCATGATTTGCCGCAAAATTCGGATCGGCGTGAAATGCTTGCTTGCGCCATGGGGTATGAGGACTGGGAGAGCCTTCTGCGAGATGTGGACGCGATTAGGGCGCGAGTGCATGAGATTTTCACCCAGGTAATTGCCGAAACTCCGGATCAGGAGGGTGTCGACTCGATTTGGGAGGGCGACGAAGCGGATTTGGCACGGGTGCTGGCTCGATTTGGCGACGCCGCTGCGCCTATGGCTGAGGCTGTGGCCAAGTTCCGAGCCGCGCCTGCCGTTCGACGTTTGAGTCCGGGAACTTTGGCGGAGCTTCAGCGCGTTGTCCGCAAGCTATTGGCTGAAATAGGCTATCCCGATAATGCCAATCCAAAGGAAACCCTGCCTCGGGTACTGAGGTTGCTGGAGTCCATCGCTGGCAGGGGCGTCTATTTTTCCCTGCTCGCGGAAAATCCGGCGGCGCTGGCGCAGCTGGTCAGGCTGGCGGCGGCGAGTCCTTGGATCGTGCGGTTGATCTCTGGCACCCCTATCCTCCTCGACGAGTTGCTTGATCCTAGAACTCTCTATACGCCTTTGACTCGCGCGGCGCTGGTTCGGGAGGTCGAAGCCTTGGCGGGCAGTTTGGCTCAGGTCGACGAGGAGCAGCTGATGTTGCGGCTAAGGCAGTTCAAAGCCGCGCATCAGCTGAGAATCGCTGCAGCGGACATTATGGGTGCGATTCCTGTCATGGTGGTCAGCGATTACCTGACCGATCTCGCGGAGGTGGTGATCGACCAAGCATTGCGCTTGGCGTGGCAGTCTACGGCGGCTCGTCATGGGCTTCCCCCGGTTGAGGTGGGTACCTCTCCAGTGTTCCCCGGCTTTGGCGTTATAGCCTATGGGAAGCTCGGTGGCATGGAGCTTGGGTATGGTTCGGATCTTGATCTAGTTTTCCTTTACGACCGAGTCTCCGGCGACGCGATGACAGATGGTCCGCGCCCGGTTAGCGCCGCGGAGTTTTACGCGCGGGTCATCCAGAGGCTGGTCAGCATCTTGACGACCGAGATGCTCGGCGGAGCGCTATACGAGGTGGATCTTCGCCTGCGGCCCAGCGGTGGTTCCGGTCTCTTGGTCAGCAAGGCCGATGCTTACGAAAATTATCAGTTGCATCAGGCCTGGACCTGGGAGCGGCAGGCACTGGTGAGGGCGCGTTTCGTGACCGGCGACTCCGAGGTGGGGGAGCGTTTCGGAGCCATCCGGAGCAGTGTGCTTTGTGCTGCGGGCGATCCGGAGCAACTGAGGCGGGATGTCCTAGAAATGCGAGAAAAGATGCGGTCTGCCCTCGCAGACAAGCGGGCTGAGGTCTTCGATTTGAAGCAGGGGGCGGGCGGTATTGGGGATATTGAGTTTATTGTACAATTCGGGATTCTTGTCTGCGCCGCCGAGCATGGCGAAATTATTCGCTGGACCGATACGGTTCGGCTGTTGGATAGTCTGAGTCGCGTACGTTTCCTCGAGCCCGGTCAGGCAGATCTATTGCGCAGCGCTTATTGCGATTACCGGGGGAGAGCGCACCGTCTTGCTTTGCAAGAGATGCCAGCGGTGGTGCCGTCCTCTGACTTCATCGAACATCGCGCAGCAGTGCAATCGGTGTGGACGCGTATCGTCGAGACTCCCACCCGTTGAGCGTGCTGTAACTTAAGACAACTTTCCGCGGATTGCAGGAGATCAATCATGGCAATGGATGATCGGGACGGGCTGATTTGGCTGGATGGCGCATGGATCCCGTGGCGCGACGCCAAGGTTCACGTGCTGACTCACACGCTGCATTACGGCTGCGGCGTATTCGAAGGTCTGCGGGCCTACCGCACGGAGCGCGGCACGGCGATCTTCCGGCTGCGCGACCATACCGACCGATTGTTCCGTTCGGCCCACATCATGAAAATGGCGATCCCGTTCGACAAGGATGCGCTGGATCAGGCACAGCGCGAAGCCGTCAGCCGCAACAACCTGGAAAGCGCATACATCCGCCCGATGTGTTTTCTCGGGGCTGAAGGCATGGGTTTGCACGCGCACGGCTTGGCTGTTCACGTCATGGTTGCTGCCTGGCAATGGGGCAGCTATCTCGGGGCGGAGAACATGGAGCGGGGGATTCGGGTAAGGACGTCGTCCTATGCCCGTAACCACGTCAACAGCGTGATGTGCAAGGCGAAGGCGAACGGCAATTATCTCAATTCGATCCTGGCAGTGCAGGAGGCGGTTGAGGCCGGCTGTGATGAGGCCTTGCTATTGGATCACGAGGGTTACGTCGCCGAAGGGAGTGGCGAGAACATCTTCATCGTGCGCCGGGGCAAACTCTACACTCCCGATCTGACCTCGGCACTGGAAGGCATAACCCGCGAAACCGTACTTACCCTAGCGCGCGAGCAAGGCCTAGAGGTCGTCGAAAAGCGCATCACCCGCGATGAGGTATACATCGCAGATGAGGCGTTTTTCACCGGCACCGCCGCCGAAGTCACGCCCATCCGCGAACTGGATGGTCGCGCGATTGGTGAGGGAGTGCGGGGACCGATTACCGAAAAGCTGCAGGCGCTCTATTTCGATCACGTGCATGGCCGCCGTGCCGACCATGCCGAATGGTTGAGTTTCGTCTAACGCCGGTTTGGTTTCCGCTCGGCAGGAGCAATCTTCTGCCGAGCGGATTGGGTTGGTTCTACCTCAGCATCAGGAAAAACGACCCATTTCCCCGCTGCACGCTAAGTAGTAGTTCGGGACGGCCTTTGGCCGCGCGTTTCAGATCGTCCAGCGTGCCGATTCCCTCGCGGTTCGCCATCACGATAAGGTCGCCGGGCCGCAGCCCTGCTTGGAAGGCATACGATCCGGTGTGGATCTTGTCCACCTGCACGCCACCGTCCTCGTGGTTCTTGAGCACAACCCCCGATAGTTTGGGATGGAGCTTTCCGCCTTCTTCCTGAACGAGCTTGGGTGCGCGTATCGCCACGTGACGCATCTCTTTCTCGCCTTTGTGCATCACCTCGATTTCGATTTCTTCGCCTATCGGCAGCAGCCCGATACCGTTGCGGACATCTGAGCTGTTCTTGACAGGACGCTGGTTGAGGCTGAGGACGACGTCGCCCGCTTCCAGGCCTGCGGAGGCGGCCGGCGAGTCTTTCTGAATGCCGGTGATCACGGCGCCCTGAGTTTGGCTGAGTCCGAAAGCTTGGGCCAAGTCAGGCGTGAGGTCCTGGATGGTGACCCCGATCTGGCCTCGGCGAATTTCCCCCTTTTCTACCAGTTGAGTCAAAATGCTGGAAGCCATATTGGAAGGAATGGCGAAGCCGATGCCGACGTTGCCTCCGGTGGGGGCTAGGATCGCGGTGTTGATGCCTATCAGTTCGCCGCGCAGGTTGATCAACGCTCCGCCGGAATTACCCGGATTGATTGAGGCGTCGGTCTGAATGAAGTCTTCGTAGCCTTCGATGCCCAGTCCGGACCGGCCGAGAGCGCTGACGATGCCCGAGGTCACCGTTTGCCCCAACCCGAAGGGGTTGCCGATGGCGACGACGAAATCGCCAACTTCGAGCTGGCTGGAATCGCCTATCGGCAGTTCCGTCAAATTCTTCGGTTCGACCTTGATGACGGCCAGATCCGATTCGGGATCGGCTCCCACTAGTTTGGCATTGAGTTGTCTTCCGTCCCGCAATGTCACGCTGATCTCGTCTGCTTTGTCGATCACGTGATTGTTGGTGACGATGTAGCCTCGGTGAGCGTCTACGATAACGCCTGAGCCCAGACTGGAGCTCTCGCGGCGCCGCGGCTGATTGGGAATGCCGAAGAAGTGCCGAAAGAACGGATCCTGCATAAGCGGGTTCTCGGCCATCTCGATTTGGGTCTTGGTCGAGATGTTCACCACGGCGGGCATGGCTTTCTTCAGCACGGGAGCAAGACTCGGCAACGCTTGGCCTCCGACGTTCGTAGGCAAATCGGCCCAAACCGGTTCGCTCGGGGCGAGACAATTCAAGCACAGCAACAGGGCGCCGATAGGTTTCAGATGCATGGAATAACCTCCGTCATGTATTGCCCCAAGTGGGCGGAAGTTGGTTTCAATAAAGCACAAAGCAGCAGGCTGCGAGGTGACGGTCTGGAATTCTAGGATATGGGGTGACCAGTCCGAATTAACAACGTATCGGGGGCGGGTTGCGCTGCGTAGACTGGCGGATTGCGGTGGGGAGGAGCGGGCGCGATGATGCTGCGTGCTCCCGGCGCGCGCCGCCAGGGAGCACGGGAGGACTCAGGCTTTTAGTGCGCCTTCGCCGCTTATTCCCGCAGCATGGGCGTCTTGCTCGGTTCCGAACCAGTTCAGCGAGTTGCAGGCTGCTGCGGTGCCGTCTTGAAGCCCTTTGGCGATCAGGCGGCGTCCCGGGACGAGTTTGCCCAGCACCAGCGCGCCGAAGACCACGCCGAACGAGAGACAGTAGACCGATCCATAGACGGCTCTTGCAATCAAGCCGTTGCCCGCAGTTTCCTCGCGGGTTTCTTCTGCCGCCGACGCATGGGGCTGCGGTGGCTGCGTGGTTTTCTCTTCCGTCGCCACGACCAGGCTCAGTGCCGGTCCGCGGGGTTTGGATGAAATGGGTACGACTTTTTTGGCCATCCGCTTATTCCTCCACTAATTCAAGTACGAGTGCTTTGATTTCCTTCGCCGCCGGTCCTTTACCGTCGAATTCGAGTACGGAAAGACCGGAGGCGGCGCTTTCTGCATAGGCAACCCGTTGATTTATAGTGGTTTCGGCGACCGGAAACGGGTATCCCTTGAGTGCATCGGCGACGTCGCGGCCGATGGCGGTATTCACGATTTTCCGGTTGACGACGAACCTCCCCTTCAGGCTGTCCTTGTATATCATAACCTCTTGTATCAGCTTGACAATCTCATCCGCCGCCCACACGTCGTAAGGGGAGGGTTGTACTGGGATCAAGACGAGGTCACAGGCCATGATGGCGGAGCGGGCGAGTTCGTTGACGCGGGGAGGGCCGTCGATGATGACGTGTTGGTAACTGGCGGCAAGTTCCGGTACGTCCTTGTGCAAGGTGGGTTTCGCCATGCCGACGACGGGAAATAGCGTCTCTCCCTGCCGCGTCGATTGCCAGTCGAGCGCACTGCCTTGAGGGTCCGCATCGACTAGGAGTACCCGTTTGCCCGACAGAGCCAAGGCTGATGCCAGGTTAACCGATAACGTGGTTTTGCCGACGCCGCCTTTTTGGTTGAGAACGCCAATAATCATTCGGGATGCCATCCAGTCGAAAGTCCGGTATGGCTGAGTATGCTAGTCGATTCTGCCGTTGAACGCACCGCGGATATGCGGAAAGAAGGCCGGCTAGTTTGCCGGGTCGACGAAGCTAGGAAGGCGGATTCGGAAGGGGGGAAGACGTACGCCGCGGGGTCGGCGCACGCCTGGTACGGTTATTTGATTTTCGCTTCTTTGTACATCACGTGCTGTCGCACGACCGGATCGAATTTCTTGATTTCCATCTTTTCCGGCATGGTGCGCTTGTTCTTCGTGGTCGTATAGAAGTGACCGGTGCCGGCGCTGGACACCAACTTGATCTTGTCACGCATGATTCGTCAACTCCCGGATTAAACTCTGTCGCCGCGCTTGCGGATGTCTGCCAGAACGGCGTCGATTCCGCACTTGTCGATGACCCTCAAACCGTGGCTCGACACCTTGAGGCGTACCCAGCGATTTTCGCTCTCGACCCAGAAACGGCGTTCGTGCAGGTTGGGGTTGAACAGTCTTTTCGTCTTGTTGTTAGCGTGGGAAACGTTATGGCCTACAATACGTCGCTTCCCCGTAACCTGACATACCTTGGACATGACTTACCTCTGTCGGCTTGCAGGGTGGAAAAACGTGCTTTATAAGGGGTTGAGGCCATTTAGTCAAGATGGGGGTGTGTTGGGATGACCGTTCGGGGGCCGCAATGGCTTTGAAGATAGGCGTAGTGATGGATCCGATCGGCAAGATCAAGATCGGTAAGGACAGCAGTTTCGCTATGCTGCTGGAGGCTCAGGCTCGGAGCTGGGAGCTGTTCTACATGGAGATGAACGATCTCTACCTGCGCGATGGCCGGGCTCATGCCCGAGTCAAGCGTTTGCAGGTGGAGCGCGATTACGTCCGTTGGTTCGAGTTCTTGGACGAGCGCGACGTTCCGCTGGATACGCTCGACGTTATCCTCATGCGCAAGGATCCTCCTTTCGACCAAGAATATATCTACGCGACCTATTTGCTCGAATGCGCCGAAAATAGGGGGGTGTACGTGGTGAACCGCCCGCGTTCGCTGCGGGATGCCAACGAAAAGCTGTTTACCGCCTGGTTTCCGCAATGTTGCGCGCCGACACTGGTGGCGCGCGAGGCCGGGCGCGTCCGCGAATTTCTCCGGGAGCACGGGGAGATCGTGCTGAAACCTCTTGATGGCATGGGAGGGGCCTCGATTTTCCGGGTCGCCGAAGGCGATCCCAATCTGAGCGTGATCCTGGAAACCATGACGCAGCACAACAGGCGCTTCGTCATGGCGCAACGCTATCTGCCGGAAATCCGGGATGGCGACAAGCGGATACTCGTGGTCAACGGGGAGGCCGTGCCCTATGCCCTGGCGCGCATCCCGGCTCAGGGCGAAAGCCGTGGCAATTTGGCGGCGGGCGGCCGGGCCGAGGGGCGGGAGCTCACCGAGCGCGACCGTTGGATCGTGTCGCAGGTCGGACCCACTTTGCGCGAGCGGGGGTTGATATTCGCCGGGCTCGACGTCATCGGCGACTATCTTACCGAGGTCAATGTCACCAGCCCGACCTGCATTCAGGAGTTGGACGCGTTGTTCGGCCTGAACATTAGCGCCATGCTGATGGACCACATCGAGTCGGCCGTCGCAAAGCCGGGCCGGTTCCTTCATGGCGCTTGACCCGCACGACCAAAGCCGTTTGCTATTCGCGCTGCTGATCGCTTTCGCGGTGCACGCTGCATTGATCTTCGGTTTGAACGTCAAGCGCACGGCGCCCGAACAAGCTTCGCGCAAAATGTTCGAAGTGACGTTGCTGCGCACCCCGGCACGGGAGGCGCCGAAACAGGCGGAACATCTGGCGGAGGAGAACCAGCAAGGCAGTGCTAGGCAGGAGCATGGCGGGCCTCCGTCCAGCGCGGCGCCAGGTAAGGTGGCCGAACATCCGCAGCCCAAGGGCGGGCATCCCTCTCAAGCCGTGGAGCGGCCGGCCCGAAAGCCGGTGTTGAAAAGCGCGCGGGCCGAAATTTCCGCTCAGGGCGAGCCTGAGCTTGAAGCCGTTCCGCCGGCTCATATTTCAGCCGAGTCGCTGAGCCGGCAGATCGCCGAATTTGGCGCTGCTTACGTTAGGCAGCAGCAGGAAGCGCCGCGTCCGCGGACGGTGTACATCAACTCGGTCAATGCCCACAAATACAAAGCGGCGGCTTACGAGCGGGCTTGGCAGGATAAGATCGAGCGCATCGGTAATCTGAATTATCCGGAAGAGGCGCGTCGCAAGAATTTGACCGGCAGCCTGCTGCTCGCCGTAGCCCTGCGTCCCGACGGCAGCGTCTATAAGATCCAGGTACGGCGCTCCTCCGGCGAGCAGGCGCTGGACGACGCCGCTATGCGGATCGTCCAGCTCGCGGCCCCATTTGCGCCGTTTCCGGTTGAGCTGCGGGAAGAGGCAGACGTGCTGGTAATCACCCGGACCTGGAAGTTCCTGAACGGCACGCACTTGGAAACTTCGCCGTAGTTTGCCGCTTGCGGCTCCGATGGCGGAGCGCCGATACTAGTCACATGAGTCCACAATCCGAATTTCTCGCCAATCATTTTCTGATCGCCATGCCCGGCCTGGCCGATCCGCATTTCTCGAAAACCGTGACCCTGCTCTGCCAGCACGATGGTCAGGGCGCTTTGGGTATCATCGTCAACCGGCCGTCCGAACTCCGGCTGCGCGACGTCATGAAGCAGATGGAGATCGAGCTGGCCATCCCGGAGATGGGCGATTTGCCGGTATTTTTCGGAGGTCCGGTGCATCCGGAACGCGGCTTCATCCTGCACGAGCCGGCGCAGCTTTGGGCTTCCACCTTGGTGGTTTCCGACAAGCTGGCGCTGACGACCTCCAGGGACATTCTCGAGGCGGTCGGACGGGGGGAGGGGCCGAGCCGGATGCTGCTCGCCTTGGGCTATGCCGGTTGGGGCCAGGGCCAGCTCGAGCGGGAAATCGTCGAGAATGCCTGGCTCAACGCGCCGGCGGACAATGCGATCATTTTCGAGCGGCCGCCGCTGCAGCGCTGGAAGGCCGCGGCCGATCTCATGGGTATCGACATTTCTCTACTGACCAGCCAAGCCGGCCATGGCTAAAATGCCGCCCGCGGACGGGCGGCCAGATGCGCGCGGCGCCACCTATCTCGGTTTCGACTTCGGCGAGAAGAACATTGGAGTTGCTGTCGGTCAATCAGTCACTGGGACCGCTACGCCGATCCGCACTCTGCGCGCCCAGCCGACGGCGCAGATGTGGGCGGCTGTTTCGGAGCTGATCGAGCAGTGGCAGCCGGCCGCTCTCGTCGTCGGCCTGTCTTACCAGATGGACGGCAGCGAGAACCCCATCACGGCCTTGACCAAGCGGTTTTGCCGGCAGCTCGAAGGCCGTTACCGGCTCCCGGTGTATACGGTCGACGAGACCCTGACTACGGCCGAGTCGCGTAGCCGTTTTTACGAAGGCCGCCGCCGCAAATCGGTCGAGTTCGATCAGGTGAAGGACGAAATGGCGGCGCAGCTGATTCTGCAAACCTGGTTTTCACTGGAGACGTAATATATGAGTCAAGCGGATCTCGACGTCGATGCGCTGTTGACGCGATTGGAGGATGCATTGCGGGAGGTGCTTGCCAGGCGCCGCCTCGATGCCCCGGCTATGATCGGCGTACACACCGGCGGCGCCTGGATCGCCGAAGTCTTGCATCGGCGGTTGGGGTTTTCCGAGCCGCTGGGGTATCTGGATATTTCCTTCTACCGGGACGACTACCCTCAGTCGGGCATGAATCCGGATGTGCGGGCGAGCAAGCTCCCGTTCCGCGTCGACGGCCGCAATATCGTGTTGATCGACGATGTGCTGTATACCGGACGCACGGTTCGCGCAGCCTTGAACGAAATTTTCGATTACGGACGTCCTGCGGAAATCGTGCTCGGCGTGCTGATCGACCGCAACGGCCGGCAGATTCCCATCCAGGCCGATTGCGCCGGCGGGCGGGTCGAACTGGAGCCGGGGCAGCGTATCAAACTCACCGGGCCCGAGCCTCTGCAATTGGCGATACGGACGGGGGGGCGATGAGCACGGCGGCTCCCGCAGACATCCAGCTCGACGCTTCCGGGCGTTTGCGCCATTTCCTGACGGTTGAGGGCCTGAACCGGGAGCTGTTGGTCCGTATCATGGATACGGCCGAGTCCTTCGCCAGCGTGACGGCGCAGAACGTCAAGAAAGTGCCCTTATTGCGCGGCAAGACAGTAGTCAACCTGTTCTTCGAGAACAGCACGCGGACTCGGACGACCTTCGAACTCGCCGCCAAGCGTTTGTCCGCCGATGTGCTCAACATCAACATCGCCACTTCCGCCACCTCCAAGGGCGAAAGCTTGTTGGACACCATCCGCAATCTGGAGGCGATGCACGTCGACATGTTCGTGGTGCGCCATGCCCAGAGCGGGGCGGCCCATTTCATCGCACGCCACGTCGCTCCCCACATCAGCGTGCTGAATGCGGGCGACGGCCGTCACGCGCATCCGACCCAAGCCATGCTCGATGTGTTTACGATCCGCCGCTGCAAAGGCGGATTCGCAGGCCTTAAGGTAGCGATCGTCGGCGATATCCTGCATTCACGGGTGGCCCGCTCCGAGATATGGGCGCTGAATGCGCTGGGCGTGGACGAGGTGCGGGTGGTGGCACCGAAGACCTTATTGCCGGCGCATGTCGAATCTTTGGGCGTGGTGCCCTACCATGATTTGAGCGAGGGGCTGCGCGACGTGGATGTCGTGATCATGCTGCGGCTCCAGCTTGAGCGCATGGGGAGCGCATTCATCCCTTCCGAGCATGAGTATTTCCAGCGTTTCGGTCTGACCGGGAGGCGTCTGGAGAAAGCCAAGTCCGACGTGATCGTCATGCATCCCGGCCCGATCAACCGCGGTATCGAAATCGACTCGGCAATTGCCGACGGTCCTCGATCAGTGATTCTGCAGCAGGTGACGCACGGCATTGCCGTGCGTATGGCAGTGATGTCCATGACCATGCGCGCAGGCTCGGACATGGAGGCGGCGGCATGACCCATGCGCGCATACTTGTCGAAGGCGGACGTATCGTCGACCCTGCGTCGGGGTTCGACGGGACAGGCGCTTTGTGTATTGCGGACGGCGTTGTCGTTAGCGTAGGAACTCGGCCGGACGGGTTCGAGGCCGATCGCCGCATCGATGCGTCAGGGCAGATCGTCTGCCCCGGCTTCATCGACCTCTGTGCCCGACTCAGGGAGCCGGGGCAGGAGCATAAGGGCAGCATCGCTTCGGAAAGCGCGGCGGCGGCGGCAGGCGGCGTCACTACGCTGTGCTGTCCTCCGGATACGGCGCCAGTCATCGATACCCCCGCCGTGGTCAAGCTGCTGAATGAGCGCGCCGAGCAAGCCGGGACAGTCCGCGTGCTGCCTGTCGGCGCCCTGACGCGCGGGCTCAACGGAACCGATCTGAGCGAAATGTACGCGTTGAAGCGTGCTGGTTGCCTGGCGTTGGGGAATGCCGACCGGCCGTTGGCCCATCCGCTGGTGCTGCGGCGCGCGCTGGAATACGCCGCGAGTTTCGATCTCGTGGTGGTGTTCCGCCCTGAGGATCCCTGGCTGCGCAGCGAGGGCTGTGTGCACGAGGGGGTGGTCAGCAGCCGTCTCGGTCTGCCTGGCATTCCGGAGACAGCAGAGACGGTCGCGGTGGCTCAGGCGCTCCCGCTCATCGAGCAGACCGGAGTGCGGGCTCATTTCGGCCAGCTCAGCAGCGGCCGCGCGGTGGAGATGATCGCCGAAGCTAGGGCGCGAGGCGTCCGGGTCAGTGCGGATGTAGCGGTGCATCATTTATATCTCACTGAGTCCGACGTCGACGGGTTCGATGCGCTCTGCCACTGCCGGCCTCCGTTCCGTACGCGGTCGGATCGCGAAGCCTTGCGCGCGGCGGTAGCGGACGGCCGGATTTCGGCGGTGTGCTCGGACCATCAGCCGCATGAGCCTGACGCCAAGCTCGATGTGTTTCCCGAGACCGAGCCCGGCTTGTCTTCGCTGGAAACCCTGTTGCCGCTGATGTGGGGACTAGCGGCTGAGGGGCGGCTCGCCCTTTCCGATGCCATCGCCCGCTTGACGGTGGGGCCGGCGGCTATCCTAGGTCTGGCTTCCGGACGCTTGGCTCCGGGCGCGCCGGCCGATGTTTGCGTGTTCGATCCGGCGGTTTCCTGGGTGCCTGCACAGGGAGAGTGGCTGAGTGCGGGACGCAACACGCCGTTTTGGGCGCGGGCGCTGAGCGGGCGGGTGACGGCGACGCTATTGGGCGGGCGGCCGGTTTACCTGCGGTGAAGCCTAAGGTTTACCGTAGCTCAGGTAGATCGGATTCCAGCAGCCAGCGTTCCTTGTCGTTGTCGTAGCGCCACATTTCCTCGGTGACCGCGCTGCGTTCGGTCAGTTCGTTCGGGCGCAGATAGCGGAGTTCGACCGTCTGGAATAACAGCGCCGAGGGCTCCTCACTGTGCCTGTAGCGTATTTGGTAACCTGTGATCTGGTAGCCGCGCAGCCGGTCGAGGCGCTGTTCCGGGCGCGGCCGGCGGGCCTGATAGCTGGCGGCTTTTTCCCACTGTCCCCAGCGGATGGCCGATTCGTATCCCGTCAGGGTTTCGTCCTGCCGCATGAGGCCGATATCATGGCTGCAGCCGTTAAGCAGCGCGAATACCAAGCAAAAAACTGCGGAATTCTTGAGCATAGCAGTGCTTCTTCGTGATGCGGGCAGGCTCGGGATTATATAATGCGGCGTTGAGTTTGCTGGGATGGCGGGGTTCGTACCGATGTCCGGCACCCGGTTCCCTTGAGCGGAACGATCACTGGAGAAATCATAATGGGCCAATCTGTAGCGCAGAAAGACAGTGGGTTGTCGAGCAAAGCGATGCGAATTCTCGCTGCCGTCATGGCAGTGCTCGCAGTCATCTATTTCCTCCCGGCGTTCATGTCGAGAACCACGGAAATCAACGGAGTCTCTAAAGCGGCGGCCTATAAGTCGGCGATGAAGGCCAAGCGCTATTTGTCGACCAACGACCGCGTGATCTTCGATACCGCTTTCGGTCTGGTGGATAAGATCAAGTCCGCGGAGGGGCCTGACGCCTTTGCCAAGGCGGTCGATGGCTTGACGCCGGAAGAGGTTATCGAGCTTGCCCGGATCGAAGTCAATGCCAAAATCGCTGCGGGCGACCCTGAATTCAAACAGTTTGCGTCCTGGGACGACATGATCGCCAAATTGGTGGACACCAGTTTGGGTTCTCCGCGTTCGCGCCAGGGCGGCGCTCAGTCGCCGGCACCGTTGCGCCAGTCGGAGCGCCCCGGCCGTCCCCAGTGAGCTGCGGAGCTACCTTGGCTGCGGCGTCCACCAGCAGGGTTTTGTCCGGCGAGCACGATCACCAGGGCTGCATCGACCGGGCCTTGAGCCGAGCCGATGGTCTCTGTACCGAGCGTGGCGTACGGTTCACGCCGCTGCGGCGTCAGGTACTGAAACTGATCTGGGGCAACCACGAGGCGGTGAAGGCTTACGACCTGCTCGAGCTGCTCAAGCCTTTCGACCCTTCCGCTAAGCCTGCGACGATTTACCGGGCGCTGGATTTTCTGCTGGAGCAGGGATTCATCCACCGCATCGAAAGCCTCAATGCTTTCATCGGATGCAGCGACGTTGGCCGCCAGCACGAGCTGTTGCTGCTGATTTGCGACCGCTGTCATACGGTCGAAGAGCGTGCCGCGGTGGCCGTGATGGATGCGGTAGCCGCTGAAATTGCCGCTGCCGGTTTCCGGGTCCGCTACAAGGCCTTGGAAATACACGGTCTGTGTGCGGCCTGCGCATCGCGGGAGCCCCAAGAGCGCGCTTGATCCCCTCGGGGCGGGAGCCGAGTTTCCGCCCTATCCAGCGAAGCCGAAGTTCGTTTTTAGGGTTTTCCTCGGCTTGATAATGTTACTTTATAACATATATAATTTGTCCCGAGCGGGTTCGCCGCCGGACTAAGGGATGCCTGAAAGTGACCGGAGCGGCTCGCGCCTACGATTGACGTTATTACCTTGGTCAGTCTTGCTGAGACCCCGGAAATTTCATGCCCAGACGATTCCTCACATCCCTGCTCGCCCTGGCCCTGGTCGCGCCGCTGCGTGCCGAGCAGCTTCCACAAGCGGACACCCCGGCGGCGCAGCCGGCCGGAGTCTCTGCCGAGACCCGCAAAGATAAACAGTCTCCCACGCCGGACCCGGCGCCGGTGCATTTGGAGCCGGTGGTGATCAGCAGTCCGCTGGAAGAGAAAGTCTCCGACATGGCGCGGCCGGTGACCGTGCTGACGGACAAGGAGCTGAGGCTCAAGATCGGCAACACGATCGGCGAAACTTTGAAGCAAGAGGCTGGGGTGACCAGCGAATCCTTCGGTCCGGGCGTCGGCATCCCGGTGATCCGGGGGCAAACGGGGCCGCGCGTCCAGGTCATGACCAACAGCATAGGCACGGGCGACGTCTCCCAGATCAGTCCGGACCATGCCAATGCCGTGGAGCCGGTGCTGGCCGACCGGGTCGAAGTCTTGCGCGGGCCGGCGACCTTGCTGTACGGCAGCGGCGCGATCGGCGGCATCGTCAACGTCATCGACAACCGCATTCCTTCGGCAGTGTCCGACAAACTCATGACGGCGACCGGCGAGCAGCGTTTCAATTCGGTCTCGGGCCAGACCACGACCAACCTCAAGGTCGAGGGTGGCGAGGATCTGGTCTCCTATCATCTAGATGGTTTCTACCGCGACGGGAACAATTTGCACATCGGCGGTCCGGCAATCGATGAAGCCGGGGCTAGGAAGACCGATCTCGCCTTGGAAGGCAGCCAGATCCAGAATTCCTACGGCGTCATCCCCAACACCGAGAACCGTGCCAAGGGCGGCTCCGCCGGGTTTTCGCTGGTGGGCGAGCCGGGTTTCGCCGGGGTGTCGATCAATTATCTTGGCAACAACTACGGCATCCCGCCCGACGGTTCGCCCGGTGCCGGCGATACACGGATCAACCTCAAGGAGTCGCGCTACGATTTCAAGGGCGAGCTGAACGCGCCGGTGGATTTCGTCCAGACCGTCCGCGCGCGCTTCGGCCATATCAATTACACCCACACCGAGATGGATGACAGCATCTCAGCCGCTAGGTTCAACAAGACGACCAACGAAGGCCGTCTTGAAGTGGTCCATCAGCCGATCGGCATCGTCAAGGGCGTCGTCGGCATTCAGATGAGCTCGGCCGATTTCGAAGCGATCGAAATTGGCTCGCCCGAGGCCTTGGTGCCCAAGTCGCAGCTCGGCAGCTATGGCGTGTTTGCCGTCGAATCCTTCGAGCTTGGCGCGGGGCTCTACGAGCTGGGATTGCGGGGTGAATCCGATTCCGTCGACCCACAAGGCGGCCCCAACCGCAGCTACGCGCCTATCAGCGCTTCCGGCTCCGGACAATGGAAGCTCGACGACGTGAACACCGTCAGTTTCGCCGCGACCCGTTCCCAGCGCGCGCCGCAAGTGCAGGAGCTGTTCTCGCATGGGGTGCATGACGCGACCCACAGCTACGAGCTGGGCGATTCTAATCTGATCCCGGAAACGTCCTACAACCTGGACTGGGGCTACCGCTTCAAGGGGCAGGGCCTCAGCGCCGAGCTCAACGTGTTCCAGAACTTCGTGAACGACTATATCTACCAGCAGATCACGGACCAGGTGTTCAACGACGACACTGGACAATTCGAGAATGTCTGCACCAATCCGGGGGCCTGTTTCCCGGTGGTGCAGACTACCCAGGCCGGCGCCTATTTCCTGGGCTACGAAGGCAGCGTCAAATTTCCGCTGATGGAAAGCCATTACGGGGCATTGGACCTGACCCTGTTCAGCGATTTCACCCGCGGCCAGTTCGTCAACGGCGGCAACGTCCCGAGGATGCCGCCGCTGCGCTACGGCTTCCAGTTCGACTATGCCTACGACGAGCACTGGAGCAGCAATTTGCGGCTGACACGGGGCGAAAAACAGATCTACCCGGGGCCGAACGATGCCATGACCAACGGCTATGTGCTGCTCAACCTGGGCGTGCAGTACGAAGTGAAGGCGTTCAAGGACGCCGACGTGCTGGTTTTCGCCCAAGGCAACAACCTGCTCAACGACAACCTCCGCAATTCCACCTCCTATCTGCGTTATTTCGCGCCGGAGCCGGGGCGGGGGGCCGAGCTGGGTATACGGGTCACCTACTAGCAAGCACGGAGACGGCAGAATCCCTATGAATGAGAATTCGCAAATTTTCGAGCGGAGCAAGCTCCCGGTGACGGTGCTGTCCGGTTTTCTCGGTGCCGGGAAGACGACGCTGCTCAACTACATACTCGCCAACCGGGAAAACCGCAAAGTGGCGGTCATCGTCAACGATATGAGCGAGGTCAACGTCGACGCCGCCCTGATTCGCAGCGAAGTCCAGCTCAACCGGGCGGAGGAAAAGCTGGTTGAGATGAGCAATGGCTGTATCTGCTGCACCCTGCGCGAAGATCTGTTGATCGAAGTGGGCCGTATGGCCCGTGAAGGGCGCTTCGATTATCTGGTCATCGAATCCACCGGCATCGCCGAACCTCTGCCCGTGGCGGAAACCTTCACCTTCCGCAATGAAGACGGCGTCAGCCTGTCCGACATCGCCCGGTTGGATACCATGGTGACGGTGGTGGATGCCGTCAATTTCATGCCCAATTATATGGAAGCTCTCAGCTTGAAAGAGAGCGGCGAGTCTCTGGGCGAGGACGACGAGCGCAACGTCGCCGATCTCCTCGTCGACCAGATCGAGTTCAGCAACGTGATTCTGATCAGCAAGACCGATCTCATCGGGCGCGACGAACTAGTCAACCTCACCGGAATCCTGCACAGCCTCAATCCCGATGCCGAAATCCTGCCCATGATGATGGGGCAGGTGGCGCTGGACAAGGTCTTGAATACCCGCCGGTTCGACTTTGCGCAAGCCGAAATGGCGCCCGGCTGGCTCAAGGAGTTGCGAGGCGAACACACTCCGGAAACCGAGGAGTACGGGATTGCAAGTTTCGTCTATCAGGCGCGCCGCCCTTTTCACCCTCAGCGCTTTTTCGATTATCTGTACGGCGAGAACTGGAACAGCGGTACTTTCCTCCGTTCCAAGGGATTCTTTTGGCTCGCTTCGCGTCCGGAGTGGGCCGGCTCTTGGTCGCAGGCCGGCGGCATTATGCACCACGGCTGCGCCGGGCGCTGGTGGGCAGCAGTACCGCGCGGCGACTGGCCGGAAGGGCTGGAATCGCATATTGCCGAAGACTGGCTAGAGCCCTACGGCGACTGCCGGCAGGAACTGGTCTTCATTGGGCAAAACGTGGACTCAGGCCAGGTCTGTAGCGGCCTTGACGCCTGCCTGCTGACGGACGAAGAACTGGCCGGGGGGCTTGGACGTTGGCGCGCCTATCCCGATCCTTTTCCCCCATGGCTGCAGGGGGAGGAGGCATGACGGCGCTCGCCTCCTTGTCTCCTACGGTGGCCGGTTCGCACGCTGTGATTTCGGACGACTTCGCCGATCTGGCCCGTATTTACGAGCCGGAGGTCAGTCTCTGTCTGATTCGGCGGCTGTCCGAGCCGGCGATCGAGTGCTTCGTCGGCGAACTGCTGAAGCAAAGAGGCCGGCCCATTGAATTGTCGCAGGCGTTGTCCGTGGAAAATTTCGATTTTTCCTCGTTGCTGGCCGAGTACCGTGAACTGGACGGTCATGACGCTTGGTGGCGCGATATTGCCCGGTTGACCGCCGTCTTCTGTGACTTATTGGAAACCGGCTCGGTAGGACTGAGCTTGCGGACGCTGGACCGGGCCATGTGTCCGCGCTTCCACGTCGATCATGTGCCTTGCCGTCTGGTGTGCACTTACGGCGGTCTCGGTACCGAGTGGCTGGCCGATGAGGATGTAGACCGCAGTAAGCTAGGTATGGCGGGTTCCAAAGGTCGCTCCGATGAGGAGTCGGGGGCGATACTTGGCCGCATCCGCGCCATGCCCGCCTATGCTGTGGGTCTGATGAAAGGCGCAGTTTGGAATGGTCAGGGTTACCCCAGCGCTGTACACCGCTCGCCTTGCCCGACGCCCGACCAGCCGCACCGGCTGTTGTTCACACTCGATTTGCTGTGATGCGGATCAAGCTCAAGGGGGGCAGAATCTATGACCCGGTGCAGGGCTTAGACGGCGAGGTCCGGGATATTTTCATACGTGACGGCTTCGTCCTCGCCGATCCTGGTCCCGGCGTGCGCTTCGACGCCGAGTACGATGTGTCGGGAAAAGTGGTCATGGCCGGTGCCCTCGATATTCACAGTCATATCGCGGGCGGCAATGTGAATACGGCCCGGGTTCTGCTGCCAGAGCAGCATTGCAACATCATGGCCCGGCGTGTCGGCCATCCGTTCGGCACCGCACGCTGGTCTACCGTGGACACCGGCTACCGGTATGCCCGGATGGGTTATACCACTGTGGTGGAGCCCGCTGTGTTGCCCGCCAACGCCTGGGACGCCCAGTTGCAGATGGCTGACATTCCCATCATCGACACGGCGGGATTGGCTATCCTCGGCAGCGACGATTTCTTGCTCGGCCTGTTGCGCGACAAGGCTAGCCAGGCGCAGCTCAACGATTACGTCGCATGGACCTTGCACGCGACCCGTTGCTTGGGGCTCAAGGTGATCAATGCCGGCGGTGCCAATGCCTTCAAATGGAATCTGCGCAGCCTAGGCCTGGACGATATCGTGCCGTTTTACGGGGTGAGCTCGCGGCATATCCTGCAGACCCTGCAGCGCGCCGTCTGCGATTTAGGGGTTCCGCATCCGCTGCATGTGCATTGTAATAATCTCGGCATTCCGGGCAATGTCGAAACCGCCCTGGCGACTATGGAGGCCGCTCAAGGTTTGCCCATGCATTTGGCGCATATCCAGTTCTACGGCTACGGCCAGGAGGGTCCCCGCGGTTTTTCTTCTGCCGCGGCGCAGTTGCTCGAAGGGTTCAGGCGCCACCCCAACATCACCATGGACATTGGACAAGTGCTGTTCGGCCAGACCGTCACGCTGTCCGGAGACGTCATTGCCCAGTACAGCCGCCATGGCGATGCGTCGCCCGATAAATGGGTGGTTTGGGATGCGGAGTGCGATGGCGCTGGCGGCATCGTGCCCTACCGTTACCGCGAACGGAGCTTCGTCAATAGTCTGCAATGGGCTATCGGCCTGGAGCTGTTTTTGCTGGCGGACGATCCCTGGCGGGTGTTTTTCACTACGGATCATCCCAATGGCGCGCCGTTTACGGCCTATCCGGAACTGATCCGTTTGCTAATGGACGCCGACTACCGCCGTTCCCGTTTAGAGCGGCTCAATCCTGAGGCCTTGAGCCTGACACTGCTGCCGGAGTTGAAACGCGAATTCCCGCTCGGTGAAATCGCTATCATGACCCGGGCGGCGCCGGCAAAGTTGTTGGGGTTAGGCGATCGCGGGCACTTGGCGCCCGGCGCTGTGGCCGACATCGCCGTTTATCGCCCCCAAGCGGACAAGCGCGCCATGTTCGCCCATGCCGCTCTGGTCTTCAAAAACGGACGTCTCGTGGTGAGAGATGGCGAAATCGTCGAACGGCCCCGCGGCATGGCTCAAGCGATCCAGCCCGATTACGACCGGCGCATCGAGAATTCGGTGAAGACCTACTTCGATCGCTTTTACAGCCTCTCCATGGAGCATTTCAAGGTCAATGATGCCGATTTCGGCTCCGGCAAGGATGGGCGTTTTCGTATCATCGCCGTTCCAGGTAGGGTGAATTCAGCGCGGGCATGCCACTGACCCGAAAATCTCCTTTGCCGGTCATCGTTCTGGCAGGCTTTCTCCGCAGCGCCAAGACCCCATAGTATTCATCTGGTGTTCTGAAGGATTTTTCGTTTGTAGCGAGCAGTGGGCCGGCTCCTCCGCCTGCGGTTTGTGGTGATTCGGTATCGGCTGCCGCATGTACTCCGGTTCGGGCAACGGGGTTCAATACAATCGAATAAAATGCCGGACCACTCAACGTCCGGACTCTTTCATGAACCGTTTGCTCGCTCTGCTCGCACAGGACCGTCCTTTGATCATGGGCATCCTCAACGTCACACCCGACAGCTTCTCCGACGGAGGCTTGTACGACGATGCCGAACAAGCCGTACGTCGCGGGGTGTTCATGGCGGGGGAGGGCGCCGATGTGATCGATGTGGGCGGGGAGTCGACCCGGCCGGGCTCCGAGCCCGTTGAGGCTGCAGTTCAGATCGCCCGCGTGGTTTCCGTCATCGAGCGTTTGCGGGTCTTGCTGCCGGAGCGGACGGCGATCAGCATCGACACCACGCGGGCGGCAGTGGCCCGCTCCGCTTTGGCCGCCGGGGCCGATTTCATCAACGACGTCTCCGCCGGCCGGGACGATCCGGACATGCTGCCGTTGGCGGCTGCGGAGCGCGTGCCCATCGTTTTGATGCACATGCAGGGTACGCCTGCGACCATGCAGGAACGGCCGCATTACGGCGATGTCGTGGGCGAGGTGCTGGCGTTCCTGCTGGAGCGGGCGGAAGCAGCCGGGCAATCCGGTGTCCCGCGCGACGCCATCCTGCTCGATCCCGGCATCGGTTTCGGCAAGCGCAGGGACGACAACCTGAAGCTGATGGCTTATCTGGACCGTTTCGTTGCGGCGGGTTATCCAGTCCTGCTGGGTACCAGCCGGAAGCGCTTCATGGGAGCGGTTTGCGGCGAAACCGAGCCGGCGGCCCTGGTGCCTGCGACGGTGGCTACCACGGCGCTGGGCGTCTCGGCCGGCGTGCGGCTATTCAGAGTCCACGACGTGAAGGAAAACCGGCAGGCGGCGGACGTCGCGGCGGCGATCCGCCGCGCGTGCTAGGCACTTCAGGCCGCTTGTACCGGGATCGCGTGGCTGGTCCGGGTAATTTCGTTGTTTTCGTTGACGTAGACCAGATTTGGCCGGTAAGCGGCTAGCTCGGCTTGGTTCAGTCCGACGTAGGCGCAGATGATGACGATGTCGCCTACGGCCGCGAGGCGGGCGGCGGCGCCGTTGACCGAAATGGTGCCGGAGCCTTCGGTAGCGCGGATGGCGTAGGTCGTGAAGCGTTCGCCGTTGTTGACGTTGTAGATCTGGATTTGCTCGTACTCGCGGATGCCGGAGCAGTCGAGCAGCGCGCCGTCGATGGCGCAGGAGCCTTCGTATTCAAGCTCCGAGTGGGTCACACGCGCTCGGTGCAACTTGGCTTTCAACATCGTGGTTTGCATTGAGCGTACCTGTCAGGTCTGATCAGGGCGTGGGATTATGCCGGATGAGCCGGACCGTAGCAATCCGGCGACAGATTGAAATCTGAAACAATCCATTTTATCAATTGTTTGTGTCTAGCGAAAACAGGATGTTATCGATCAGCCGGGTCTGGCCTAGGCGCGCTGCCGCGAGTATTACCAGGGCATGGTCGGCCGCCGTGGGCGAGGCGAGGTCCTGCTGTCGCCGGATGCTGACATAGTCGACAGAGAAGCCGCTGGATGCGAGCGCATCGGCGGCTTCCTGCTCGACGCGCGGGTAGTCCCGCGCGCCAGCGCGTACGGCTTCGGCGGCCTCGCTCAGCGTGCGGTAGATCAGAGCTGCGCGTTGCTTTTCCTCGGCGCCGAGATAGCCGTTGCGGGAGCTCATGGCCAGGCCGCTGGGTTCGCGGACGGTCGGGACGCCTTCGATCCTGACCGGAATATCGAGGTCGTGCACCATCCGGCGGATGATGGCCAGTTGCTGGAAATCCTTTTCGCCGAACAGGGCGAGGTCCGGCCGGACCCGGTTCAGCAGTTTGCAGACTACGGTGGCGACGCCCCGGAAATGGCCGGGCCGGAATTGACCGCAGAGTTGCTCCGAGAGGCCGGGCACCTCGACGAAAGTGGCCGGCTGGTCTCCGTCGGGGTAAATGTCGGACGCTTCGGGCAGGTATAACAGGTCGGCCTGCCGGCCGCGGAGCCGTTCGATGTCCTGGTCTGGGGTGCGGGGATAGGCAGCCAGATCCTCCCCGGGCCCGAATTGGGTCGGGTTGACGAAGATGCTGACTACGACGCGGTCGGCCTGCGATTTGGCGGTGTCGACCAGGTGCAGGTGTCCCGCGTGCAGATTGCCCATGGTCGGGATGAAGGCGATGCGCGCACCTTCTGCCCGCCAGAGTGCCAGGGCGGCTTCCAGTTCCGCTTTAGTTTGGGTGATGATCATGCGTCGTCGCGGCCGAAGCTGTGCTCATCGCCTGGAAAGCAGCCCGCTTTCACTTCCTGTGCGTAGGCGGCGACGGCCTCCTTGATACCGGTATGGCCGGCGAGGAAGTTCTTCGAAAAGCGCAGGCTCTGTGCGCTCATGCCGAGCATATCCTGCCAGACCAGCACCTGTCCGTCGCAGTGTCGCCCGGCGCCGATGCCGATGGTTGGGATGTCTACTGCCGAGGTGATTTCCTGGGCCAACTCCCAAGGGATGCACTCGAGTACCAGGAGACCGGCGCCGGCTTCCGCCAGCAGGCAGGCATCCTCAATGATGCACCGAGCCGATTCGGCATCGCGCCCTTGCACGGCGTAGCGGCCCAGCCGGTGGATGGCTTGCGGCTGCAGGCCCAGATGGCCGCAGACCGGCACGTTCTGGTGGGTGAGGAAACGGACGATATCGAGCCTCTCGCGTCCGCCTTCCAGCTTGACCGCCTGCGCGCCGCCCTCCCGGATCAGCCGCGCGGCGCTTTGAGCCGCCTGCTCCGGCGTGCAATAGCTCATGAAGGGCAGGTCGGCCAGAATCAGCGCGCGCCGCGCCGCCCGCTGCACGCAGGCACAGTGGTACACCATGTGGTCGAGCGTGACGCTTAAGGTGTTTGGCTGCCCTTGGATCACGTTGCCGAGTGAGTCTCCGACCAGAATGAGGTCTATACCGGCCGCGTCCTGCAAGGCGGCGGCAGAGGCGTCATAGGCAGTGAGACTGGCGATTTTCTCGCCACGCCGCTTCATGGCGAGGAGGCTAGGCAGCGATACTCTATCAGTCATGGGCGATGACGGAGAGGCCGCGCAGCGGGCAGTTTTGCACCAGTTCGCGCAAAGGGCCGCGGCTGGGAATTTTGAGGTTGGAGGCGATTTCGGCCAGCGGATACAGCACGAATTCCCGTTCGGCGATGCCTGGATGCGGAATCGTCAGTACTTCCGAATCGAGCACGAGTTCGTCGTAGAGCAGCAGATCGAGGTCCAGGGTCCTAGGTCCCCAGCGTTCGCCTGTGCGGACCCGGCCGCAAGTCTGTTCGATCTGTTGCAGGGCATGTAATAGTTCCAGTGGCGCGAGCGTGGTGGCAACCTTCATGACCGCGTTGACGTAATCTGGCTGGTCGCTCGGCCCCATCGGTGCGCTGCGGTAAAGGCTGGAAAATGCAAGCTCCCGTATTCCGATGAGCGCCCCGATGGACTGGCGGGCCGTCCGCACAGTTCCGGCCGCGTCGCCGAGATTGCCGCCGAGACCGATGTAAGCCTGGTGTTCGCCGTTCATTCCCGGGAGGGATTAAGCCGCCGCTACCGGGCTGCGCCGGCGCCGTTTGCGCGGCCGCGGCTTGCCGCCGGGTTTGCGGCCGGTGCGGGTCATGGCCTTTTGTTCGGCTTCGTCGGCCGATTGGAAACGGGTCCACCAGTCCGCTAGATCAACCTCGGCCTCGCCGGTTTCCGCACGTAGGACCAGAAAGTCGTAGGCGGCGCGGAAGCGCGGATGGCTCAGCATGCGGAAAGGACGTCCGCCCTGGGTTTTGTCGAAGCGGGACTGCAGCAGCCAGATTTCCCGCATCGGGATACCGATAGTTTTGGGGAAGGCCGTATGGCGGGTCTGGCGCGAGATGACTTCGGACGCAGCCTCCTGGTACGCCACGATGGCGTTTTCGCCTTGTTCGATCCTGGCTTCGGCCCGGCGGCGGACCGGCTCCCACAGCAGCGCGGAAAACAGGAAATAGGGGGCGACCGCCTTGTCTTCTTGGACGCGCTGATCGGTGCGCTCCAGAGCCTTGGCGACGAAGGTCAGCGGGAATCCTTCGCTTTCGCGGGCCAGGCAGGCCTCCGTTTCCGGGAACAGGGAGCCGAACAGCCGGAAATGGCGCAGTTGCTCGAAGGTCTGTACGGCATAGCCGGCCAGGAACAATTTGACGATCTCGTCATACAGCCGAGCCGCCGGGATGTCGCGCAGCAGTTCCGCCAGCCTGTGGACCGGCTCGGCGCAGCTTGGATGCAGGGTGAATCCGAGTTTCACCGCGAAGCGGATCGCCCGCAGCATCCGTACCGGATCCTCGCGGTAGCGCTGTTCGGGATCGCCGATCAGCCGCAGCGAGGCGTTACGGTGATCGTCCATGCCGCCTACATAATCGATCACAGAAAAATCATTGATGCTGTAATACAGCGCATTGACAGTGAAATCGCGCCGGAAGGCGTCTTCCTCGATGGAGCCGTAGACGTTGTCGCGCAGAATGCGTCCGCCTTCGGTAACATGGTCGTCGTGCGGCTCGCGCGCCAGGGCTCGGAAGGTGGCGACTTCGATGATCTCCTCGCCGAAATGTACATGGGCAAGGCGGAAACGGCGCCCGATCAGCCGGCAGTTCCGGAATACGGCCCTGATTTCTTCCGGGTGGGCGTCGGTGACTACGTCGAAATCTTTCGGTTCCCGTCCCAGCAGCAGGTCGCGTACGCAGCCGCCGACCAGATAGGCTTGATAGCCCGCTTTCCGCAGGCGATACAGCACCTTCAGCGCATTGTCGCTGATCAGCGAGCGCGAAATCGTGTGTTCGGAGCGGGTATAAATCCGCGGGCCGGCGGCAACGGGAACCGGGGCTACCGTAACGGTGGGGCGGCGCGCACCGATCAACCGTTTGATGAAGGCGAAGATTTCCAGAGGATTTGTTGGTTGTTTGGTTAAAGGGAGTTGCGTACGCATCATAACTCAGGTGGAAGACGGGCTCAATCGAGCCCCGACTGCGCCTTTCGCGTAATTTTTGAATACCCGCAAGACAATGTCTAAAGACGATATTTACAGGCAATCACAGGCATTCATCGACGACTTCGGCTTCGGCGAGAACGTGGCGACCGTGTTCGACGATATGCTGGAGCGTTCGGTACCGTTCTACGGTGAACTGCAGCGCATGATCGCCGAAATGGCCGCCGACTTCGCCGCACCGGACACCCGCATCTACGATTTCGGCTGCTCCACCGGCACTACCTTGATCGGCCTGGACCGGGCGATCGGGCCGAGGGGGCTTACTCTTATCGGCGTCGATAATTCGGAAGAAATGTTGGCGAAATGCCGCGCCAAGATGGCCGGGTACGCTTTTTCCAACGCCGTCGAACTGATTGGGGCCGATTTGAACCACGGCATCGACATGGGTAACGCGTCATTGGCCGTAATGATCCTGACCTTGCAATTCATCCGTCCGCTCTACCGGGATAAGCTGGTCAAGGCTATACACGACGGGTTGGAGGAAAACGGAGCCTTGATCCTGGTCGAAAAAGTGTTGGGCGAGAGTTCCTTGTTCAACCGCGCGTTCATCAACTACTACTACGAATTCAAGATGCGCAACGGCTACAGTGGATTGGAAATTGCCCAGAAACGCGAAGCCCTGGAAAACGTTTTGGTGCCGTACAAGCTGGCGGAAAACCTGGAGATGCTCAAGCTCGCCGGTTTCCGTTACATCGACGTGTTCTTCAAGTGGTACAACTTCGTCGGGATCGTAGCGGTAAAATGAGGGAGCATATGGAGGTATGCGCAATTTTGTAGTATTCTTCGCCCTCCTCAAGACTATGCGGTATCCGGGCACCTCCGGCTGCAGCAGCGTTCTACACATTGTCCCCATCGTCTAGAGGCCCAGGACACCGCCCTCTCACGGCGGCGACGGGGGTTCGAATCCCCCTGGGGACGCCAATTAAATCAAGTGCATAAGCTCTATTTGGCTTGACGGATACAATCCGTGTCCGCCAGATGTCCGCCACGGGTTTCGGGCGTTGCCCGCCAGCAACGCGCTTGGATATCCTGGCGAGAGAACAATCAAACGTACCTCGTGAGCCGCATTCTGCCTGTCACCTCATCAGTTGTGACGGGACTTCATGCTCCCAAATATGCCACCGGTTTTTATATCGGTGTGTTCTGGCTCTTTTCGCTCAGATAGCGATACAGAGTAGCTTCCCCGATTCCGACTGCCTTAGCCGTAGCTCGCTTGTTTGTGCCTGATACCAAGAGCGTATCGATCTGCTGGCACAGTTCCGGAGTCAGCTTGGGCGGTGCCCCGAACTTCTTTCCCCGCGCGCGCGCAGCGGCTACGCCTTCCCTCCGCCTCTCGTTGATCAGCTCACGCTCGAATTGCCCGAACGCTGCCAGCATGCTGAGCATCAGGTTCTTGAACGGATCGGCGTCGGACCCCGAAAAGGTCAGGTTTTCTTTCAGGAACTGGACCGTCACTCCTTTGCCGGTTAATTCCCGAACCAAGCCCAGCAGCTCCTCCGTGTTGCGCGCCAGCCGATCCATGGAATGACAGACCAGCGTATCCCCGGCCCGGACGTAGGACAGGCATTCCGCCAGGACAGGCCGAGAGGTGATTGTCTTCCCGCTGGCCTTTTCCTCGAAGACCCGATCCAACGCTATCCCTGCCAACTGCCGGTCAGTGTTTTGGCCGACCGAACTAACCCGAATGTAACCGATGATCTGGTGTTTCATGGCGAGCACTCCGCGCGTGAGAGGAATTGAACACGATAGGAAGTCTATCATAAGTCTTTAGAGAAAAGATCGTCAGTCTATCAAAATCGAAAAATTAACTTATGGTAGACGGTGGGATGAGGGTTTCAGCGGGGTCTATCACGTCTCTCACAGGTATACAAAATGATAGACGTGGATCGGGGCAGGATCGGGCTGGGCGTTCGAGCAGGGGCTTTGCTATCATCCGCCCGCGGTGGCGGGGCGAGCCGTGTCATCCCCGCCCGCAAGGTGGCCGGTGTCGGAAGTCGCGGCCACGCCGCCATACTTCACGTGCTCTCCGGAGAAGTCCCCTTCAATGTCTCTTGAGGCTAGAGCAGGCCGGGTGCGCCGTCGACGCCGGGGCCTCATGCCCTCACTTTCGTAGCCAGCGATCCCGCTGCACCGCCCGTAGGTACTGCTTGCCGTCCTTACAGGAGCTCCAGGGATTGCCGAATGCCTTAGGGTGGATGTGACCGTCGCCATGAAAGAGCGTCTTGCGCAAGGCGCAGCGTTCGCGGCCATGTTCGTCGCGTTTGTACGGTTTGTCGGATCGGGCGGTGGTGATGCCGATGATCGGCGTGTGGCGGAAAGACCGGCTTATGGGCGTCTTTGGAATCGATGCTGTGGAAGATGCCCAGCCGAAACCCGGCGTGTGACCGGGCTTCGACGAGCAGAGCTAGTATCGGCCGTCTCGCGATCCCGATCAAATCAGGGGGCGGTGTGCCGGGCTGACGCGGGAATGAATGCGGGTTCTCAGTCCGACCGGCTCAAACGCCGGGGAGGAGCGCTTCCAGACGAACGGGGAGAGATTAGGTTCGGCCACGTGGACACGTCAAGGTTGTGCCGTTTTTCCCGGTTTCCTCCAGCGGGATCATCAGGCATTTACCAACGGTAATTCATCCCACCGTGATGTGTAGCAGCCCGGCGTGCGCGAGTCGGTGCGGATGGCTCAGGGGCGGGTGTAGCCTTCGGCGGCTTGCATGGGGGTGAGCATGTCGGCCATTTAATCGCGATGGCTCAGGTTCGCGAAGTTCCACAGGTCAGTCTGCTTGGTGTCTTGCCAGCTAAACTCGTCACCCGGTACGACACCGCTGAGCTTTTGATCCACTTCAACGCCGGCGCAGGCATCCAATTCGGTGACAAACTTCGAATACGCTGCGTTTATAGCCTCCCGGCCTTCGATATCACTATCCCATGTGTTCTGGTCGACAACAAAATAGACTGCCACATGGTACGACTCTCCGTCTTCAAGTTCTCGTTCCTTCTCCACGATAGCCACTCTTACCTCGGATTCATCGTCGGCAAATAGATTGAGATCGAGCGCGTCTTTCAGGGCATCAGTTGCACTGTGAATACGGTCGCAGAACTTGTTCGGCCATGAAGGTCGCCCTGCGCGAAGCGCGTACCATGCCAACACCCTTGAAGCTGCTATGCCGTCCAAACTGCGCGCCTGATCAGGATTGTTGGCTGTGAGCAAGTTGCGAGGAATGACGTAACGGTCCGCTACCGCGTGCGCGGATAGGACTAAGTCTGCGTGCGTTTCCCGATTCGGAAGAAAGTCGAGATAGCAGGTTGATTCCAGGTTGCGCCGGCCTTTGCGCGGCCTACCTGAAATTGGCCTGCAGAGCAGAACTTCGACCAACGGCTCTGCGTCCAACTTTGGAGCAACTACGTCGCAGGTTTGCGAGACGACGACAAGCCAATCGTCTGCCGTAACCTGTATCAGCGGCTGGTCGTGCCTTGTTGGGTGGAGCTGGAGCAGCGGAAGCATTTCCACTGATACCACGGACCCGGTACGCCACCCACGCTGAGCAACGTCGTCACCGAACGTCAAGACCAGGCTCCCTCACTCACTCGTCCGAAGGAAGCGAGGAAGCTCTTCGCGTAAAACCGGCTTCACGAAGACGCTGGCTCCGCGTCTTCGGTTTCGTCTGAAGTTTGGCTACAAGCTCATCGAAGCCACTCACAATAGCAGCCTCGTCGATGACAACCGCTGACATCATGTCGAAGATGGTACCGCCCCCGATCAAAGCCTCTCGACTTACCGCACTGAGCGGCGCTTTCGAACGCAACGTCCACTCTCTCGCAATGCGTTCAACGGTCGACAGACGCACACGGCTGGCCTCTTGCAGCCGTATATCGTTGGCAGCATCGAGCCATTTATAAAGCTGCGGGCGCGAAATGCCCAGGACCGATGCCAGATCCTGAGTCGTGAATCCAAAAGTCGCCTGAAGGGCGGCGAGTCGCTCCACGCGAAAACGCGCGGTTGCTGTCGATGGGCGTCGTTCCTTCGAGGCGGCCTTCTGCAGGGCCTCTTTGGTTTGGCCAGCCCAGTGGCTCCAGATGTTCTCGTCCTGAGTCTCATCCGGGACCACAAACAACTCGGGGGTGGTCGTTGGCAACGAAACGCTCAAGACGTACGCCATGGTTCCGGCCGTCGTCAGTACCTTGCCAAAGGCTTTTCCAGCGTTGCGGGGACTAACGACACTCGCAGCACCGGTTTGGGTCTGATCGCCGTTGCAAACCACCTGACCCGTTCCAAAATGGGCTACACCGAAAGTGTTCACCGTATTCTCGGCAGCCGAGATAATGTCACTTGGCCGCTGTTGCAACAGCGCAGCTTGGCGAGTTGGGTAGTGGTGCATTTTGATCGTGTCGCTCACATCCATTCTCCTTTCGCGATTTCCGAAAGTGCGGCCTTGAAGGTCCGTGACGTCAGCTTTTGCATCTCCGTGTAGACCGCCAGCAGTTCGCTGGCATCAAGCACGCGCCCAATCTCCTTCAGGCAGTCAGTATCCACAAAGCCTATAACCTGCTCAGTTTTCAGCCGCTTCTCCGCCTCGTGCATCACTGCCGGTTTGTTCAGCGGTAGGGCGTTGAGGTTCGGCGGCAACAAGAAACCCTGGGGCGCGGGTGCAGCCGTGCGAAGGTTCACCAAGCTCCCGTCAAACTGAAATGCTGCGGACCACATGGCGCTGGTAGAATGAGCACCTTCTGGCTCAATGCCTTTGAGCCCGTCGGCCAGGTAGTCCGCTGGCGAATGCCCTTCGGAGGGAACAATCAAGTCGATATATCGCAACCCTGCTCGCTCGACAAACGCGCCAAGGTCAGCTATTTGGATGGCATCCAACACTTCGGCCCAGCGGCTCAGGAAGTCGCTCGATTGAGCATAGCTCGTCGCATGAAGCGATATTGCGCGCGTGCCCAACTGGACACCATGCATCTGGTCAGCGGATACCAATTGCCACAGCGGCTGCGGCGAGGACTCGGTGCCGTCAACGATAAGCTCTCTGGCTTCAATCGTCCGCGGGAATGTGCTTCTGAGGCTGTCCTGAAGACGAGGAACCTGGCTGGCCATCGAGTAGTAGGGAGAAATGACGAACTCCGCGACAACATAGACGAGCGGTGGTTGGCGCCACGTGCCAAGCGCGGTCGTAGCCATAGTTATCTCTCACATATTTCGGTTACGGGAGCACACTTTTTTTCTTAAGTATGCCACGAATAGTTTACACAAAAGTTAACACTTACGCCCAATAGGATGTTCTATCCTTCCGGTAAGGAAGGGGCCAAATTAAAGGCTTTGCCGTCCGAAGATGGCCAAGCGCCCCCGAAGATGGCCACCCATTTTGATGGCCATCTTCGGCCTATTTTGGCCATCTTCGGGCTACATGGACCAGAACCAGCCGCCTTCCATTCCTCGTTTGGTCACGGTCAAGTCGAGTTTCTTCCGGGCCCGGCGCAGCGTCTTTTCCGCGATGCCCAACGCCTCGGCTTCCTGCTGAAGCTTGATCGTCGCCACCGGCCCCTCCGCCAACAGCTCCGCCAGAAAACCACAAGCCTCCTCCAAGGCCGAAGCCTCATCCGGACTCCCCGAAGCCTCCGCCCGAGCCAGCAGCGCCCGCGCCGAGCCCTCCACCGCCTCGCCCCAAGCCACATACGAAGCCGTCACGCCCGGATGGCCTTCCAGGTCCTCGATGCTCAGGTCATACGCAAACCCGCCATCGTCCGGCCCGATGTTGGACTTCACCCGGCAGAAGCAGCGTCCGCCGCCATCCTCTTCGGACTGCTTGAAGGCCGCGAACACGATGCGGGCCAAGGCGCCGAAGGCCAAGGAGCCGGTCACCCGCTCCAGCGGATCGCGCCCGGCGGTGCCTTTGCTGAAGTGTGAAATCCCCAGCAGGGCGCAATCGAGCCGCGCCGCCAGCTCCACCAGCGGTGCCAGTCCCCGCCGGGTCTCGGCGTTCTTGTGACCGACTCCGGCAATCGCCGACACGATGGGATCGACCACAATCAAGCGGATGTCGCCCACCTCCCGCGCTGCGCGCGCCAAGGCCGGCATATCCTGCGCCGGATCGAATGGCCGCCGGCCTTCCTGGCTGCGCATTTCGCCGACGAAGAAGCAGCGAGCCAGATCGGCGCCGGAAGCCAACAGGCGCGGCGCCAGCGTATCGTGAAAATCGTCCTCGCCCGACCACACCAGCACGTTGCCGGCTTCGGTTCCGGTCCCGTCGGGCCAGCGTCCGCCCGCCGTCACCGTCGCCGCCAGAGCCAAAGCGATGCTGGTCTTGCCCGTCCCCGGCTGCCCGGCGATCACATGCAGCTTGCCCTTCGCCAGCCAGCCGGGCCAAAGCCAGCGGATCGGCTTCGGCTGGATGCTGGAGCCCTGCACCAGAGCCAGCCCCAGGTGAAGGCGGCCACATTGGCGCTCGGCCTGGGGCGCGCCCAGGGGCACGCCTGCCGACTGCTCCGGTCGCGGACAGGCTTTGGCGCGCTCCGCCAGATGCACCACCCGCTGGGCCAGGCTCGCCGCCGAAACCGGTTTACCGTCACGGATTGCCATTTTCCACCTCCTCCAGCTGCCCACGAGCGGCAACGGCCGGCGGCAAGGTCAAGAAACCGCCGTTCAGCGCCGTATTCAGCCGGGCCGCGTGGCCTGGCGCGCTCATACCCCACCTCCCGCCAGCCAAGTCGCGAGGGTATCCGCCACGGTGCAAACCACATCGACCGCGCCCAAGGCCGTCAGGAACAGCTCGATGCGCTCAAGCATGGCCGTCCCCTCCCTGTGCAATCTCGAAGTCCAAGGCTCTTGCTGCGGCCTCCAGCAGCAATTGTGTCTCCCGTAACGGAAGCGCGTCGGAGCCGGGCAGCACGCCGTAGCTCACATGGCGGATCATCATGGCCGCCCGTGCCAAGGTCTCGGCCCTGTCGTCCATGGAAATGAGCGGGTTGGTTTGAGCCGCGGTAGTGCGGTCGAGGGCGTTCATGCTGCACCTCCGCGTTCTGCCGCTTCGGCCGCCTCAGACCACAAGCCCCGAACGATGGGCTTGGCGTGCTCCATATGCTCGAACGCCGTCTTAGCGTAGCGCTCGATGCGCTTCAGGCGGGCAATTTCGGGGTAAGACTCGGCCAGGTTCCAGCACAGGATCGCCAGAATTTCCAGCCGGTCGGCAAGCTGGAACACTTCGCTGTCGAGCGGGTTGGCATCGGTACGAGTGAGGGTCTTCGGGCGGAATTCGCCCTGGGGCTTGGGTGTCATGGTGTGGCTCCTTCGTTGGTGCTGGGAACCGTCACAGGCACTTTCCACGGTGCAATGGTGACGGACGATACGGGGGTGGAAAACCGGACGAAGGACCGGCCACGGACGAACCGTGCCCCGCACCGCCCGCCATGGGAAACCGACAGGCACAAAAAAGCGCCTGTCATGGCGCTGGTGCGCCTTCGTACACCGGGTTTCCACGCCCGGCCCTGGATGCGTCCAGGGAACGGCTCAGAGTGTAGCAGCAGGGTAGGGCGCGAGGGAATAGCGGAAGACGCCGGCAAGGGCGCTGAGATCGAATCAAGAGCTTCCCCGGAGCGCTGCGCGTCCACGCCCCACGAACTCTGGCCTATCCTCCTGCCTTGACACTGGTCGGCCCCATCAGGCCAGCAGGCCGCCGCATGAGCACCAGCGAGGGTTTACTGTAGTATGCCCAAGCGTCGGCATTGATTTCATCAGCGCAAAACCTACCTGGGAAGTCTCGCGCTTGCTGCGCTCACGCTTGGCTTGAATCCAGTAGACAGCGGTCGAGGAGCGCAAAAACGGCATCGTAAATGCCGGGGCGGTTTTCCTCGCGGGGGCCGGCGACGTTCAGCGTCCGAAAATGCCCCGTTGAGAGCCAAGTCACGATCTGGCGCGCTGTTTCATCCAGATTGCCATGATCGAGCTGAAAGACGCGGCAGGGCTTTTTGAGGGCTTCGGCGAACCGTGCCGTCAACAGCGTGCCGCCTTCCATGTCTCCCCAGTTCAGGATCAGCGTGGCATCGCTGTCCCGTACATTCAAGTGGGTCCGTTTGCGGTAGCCGGGGGACGCGGTTTCTCGTAACTGGAACAGGCGGGGTAGTGGCCCGTCTTCGGCGCGGCGGCCTTTTGGACACCAGCCGCCATGTGGAATCCGACTGAGGCAAGCCCACACCAGCGCCGCCCGATCGACACCGGTCTGGCCACCCGTGACAATCCTACGGGGAAGCCAAGGGAGTCCTGCAAGGCAGGGTTCTACGACATCGGGGTAAACCCTGACCACACCGTCGGCCAGTATTTCACGACGGTCGCAGAGATAGATATTCGGGTCCTCGTAAGGCTTCACGTAAAACACCCGGGCGGCATCGCCTAGCTCCGCCTTCAGTCGGCGCGTCAGCGCCAACCCTTCGCGGTGAAAACGCTCCCAGTCCATGTTCAACAGCCCTTCGGCCTTGTCACAGGGGAGAGCCTCGGCAAATTGAAGCTGCCAGCGGCAAAATGCCTGATGGAGCTGATCGGAAATCGGATGATCGGCATACCATCCTGTCTCATCGGCGTAGTTACCTCCCAAGCTCTCGTCATGGCTGGTCCAGCCGTAGGCGCTGGGATAATCCGGCATGATCGAATATCGGATGGCATTGGCCGCATGGGTAGGGGGATTCGGCGAATGTACCTGCATATCAACTACTCCGCCCCAAGCTTGGGGTTCGGCAGTGTACACAAACTCATCATTCAATCCTCCACGCAGCCGGCAATTCCCCTCACCAGTTGGGCCAGCCCGTCCTTGCTCCAGCCGGCTCGCTCCGCCGTCTTCTGGATCGTCCAGGAATCGCAGGCCGCCAACAGCCGGCATGCTGTGTAGCGCGCCTCCTGGGCCGCCTGATCGAGCTGCCTTTCTGCCTCGCCACCACTCAGGGCAATCCCTTCCTCCCGGAGCTGATCCCGCACTTGCGTCCAAGAAGGCAGCCAGCCCCCGGTGATGGCTTCGCATCCGATCTCTGCCAGCGATTGGGCGATCCGGCCATAAGCCTCGGCTTCCGTATCGGTGCGCCCGCACAGCCAAGTTTTCGGGTAAGGCCGGTTGAGCACCGCCCGCCGCTGCACCGCCCACAACCAGTAGCCGCGGTATCGCTCTAGGGCAAACCGCCCGTGGTATTTGTTCCGGCTCACGACTCACTCCAAAACAGCGGAGCGCGCCGCTTGGAACGGCTTCTCAGGAGAGCCGCATAGGGGCAGACGGTTTGTTCGGGGATGGAAAACATAGGCGAGGGGGGTTAAGACGTACCGGGTGAAGGAAAAACGCCCCGCAATCGCTTGCAGGGCGCTTCGTGGCTATTTCATCCGCGCCACGATCTACTGCGAAACGCCGCTCGGACTGCCGAACGCCATCCCGGACATGGCGTGCGCCAGCCCCAGCCGCGACTGGTTCTTCAATGCCACCGCATTTGAAGCATTCGACAACCCCACCGTTCTGGCTCGATACGCCTGCTGTTCCGGCGTCAACGTCAGTCCGAACCGTTCATCATCACGCGCCTGCATCGCCGGCTGTGCCGCTTGAGCGTGTTGCAAGCCCAGTTCGACTTGCTTCATGCCTTCGCCCATCAACCCGCCGCGCGCCATCTTCGCCAGCTTCTGCTCGATGGGCTGATACCGGCCTGCCCAAACGTTCAAATCCTGGAAGGCCTGATCGCGCAACACCTTGTCCGACGCGTTCAATTGGAACTGCTCGGTACCCATATCGGTACCCCCTCCGCCCATACTCATCTCTTCACCTCACTGCGTTAGAAATGCCCGAACCCAGACCGCCTCCCACGGCAGCCGCCGTCAAGGCCAGCCCCGCGCCGCCGGTCACCGCGCCCAGGGCGGCGCCACCCACCATGCCGGCGATCTGCCCCCAATCCATACCGGACGAAGCGCGAGCCTGCGCCGCTTGCGCCCGGCGGCGCTCCCAGTCGTTCGCTTTATCCGACAGATTTGAGAACGTATCCAGCGCCGATCCCAGCCGTTGCCGGCCAGCCCCTACCGCTGCGTTCATCAAGCCAATGCGCCGGTCCAGGTTTCCGAGCCGGCCATTCACGGCGCCG
>JAQTYA010000026.1 GCA_028688525.1 Methylococcus sp.
TTTCACCTTCACCTCGCCGAACACGCCGTAGCGGTCCAGATAGTCGTGGATGAAGGCTGGCTGGACGCCCCCGCCCTTGCGCGCCGATTTCAACAGAGGCTGGTACAGCGCGCCCCAGAAATTGGCAGCATGCGTGGTATTGCGGAACCAGCCGCCGTTTTCACCATCGGTACAGGTGGTGACGAGAGGTTCGAAATTGCACCACTTGGTACGCTCTATAAGTTCGTTCTCGAACCAGCCCAGCTCCATGCCGGCCTCTTGCGCGTCGGACAGGTCCCGGTCCCGTACGATGACGATGATCTCGGTGCTGCCGTGGCGCGCGATATGCGGCCGATAGCGGAGCTCCTGCCAGGACATGGGGGTGACGGGCTCTACGTGTTCGCTGTCGACGATCACGTAGCGGTAGCCGAATTTTCTCAGCAAGGGGATCAGCTCCATCGCAAAGCCCATTTCCGGCGGCCAGAACCCGTTGAAGCGCTGGCGCCAGAATACGTGCCCGGCGATGCCCTGCCAGCGCTTGAGGTGTTCCGCCCGGTCGCGTTCGGGAATGAGCGGCAGCACGGGGTGGTAGTAGCCGGTGCCGAGGATGTCGATGATGGACTGGTTCTGCCAGTGCCAGAGCAGCGCGCCGCAATCGACGATGCCGTAGACCCGCTCTTGGAAGCCTGGGCTGGAAAGGGTTTCCAGTAGGGTTCCAGACACCGACAGATGCACTCGGCCCACGTCGGAGTAGTCCCACAACGAACGGGCGATCCGGTCGTAGGCGAACAGGATTTCTTTGGCCTCCCAGGTCTGGTGGTCGAGCAGCTGTTCCAGGTTGCCGGGGGGCTGATGCAGATTCAGCACCAGGGCGTGGTGTATGGTCATCGTTGCGGGACTCCTGATTGAAGCATGTTAACCGGGGTGGGCCGGTGCCGATCGCAGCGCTTGGCGTCTGGCTGTATTCAGTCTGGCAGACTTATTGCTCGGCTGTTTGCATAGCTTGGCGCCGCCGGATTCGAGCCGAATCCTCCCCTGGTTTTTCCTGGGGGAGAGAGGGCTCGGGCGGGCGCGGCGCTTGTCCGAAACCTTACAAGCGAGCGACATTGCACAATGTACCGACGTATTTCCACACACGAAGCACGCGAGGTAATCGAGGCAAAAGCACCGCTACTGCTCGATATCCGTGACGCCGGAGCGTACAAGAACGGCCATATCCCCGGCGCGCTGTTGTTTTCCGATCTCAATCCGGTGGAGCTGCGCCGGACTATTCCGCGCGACCGGCCCGTGCTGGTTTACTGCTATCACGGTATCGCCAGCCAGGATGTCGCCCAGATGTTCGCCGACTTCGGTTTCGGTGAAGTATACAGCCTGGATGGGGGATTCGAGGCCTGGTATGGCGCTAGCGGCATGGTGCAGGCAGCGGCCGATCCCTTGTCTGGCTGGCTGAGCGAGCAGGGTTTCGAGCCCGGCGAGCCGAATCGGCAGGCCGGTGGACTGTGGCCGCTGATCAAAGCCTGCCAAGCGGGGCGGGCCGATATCGTTGCCGCGCTAATTTCTGCCGGAGCGGACCTTTCAGTGGCCGACGGCTACGGCAACGATGCTCTCTGGGCGGCGTGCTATAGCGAAAGCCTCCCGGCCATCGCAGCTTTGCTGGATGCCGGCATCGATCCGAACCGCCGCAATCCTGCCGGCGCGACGGCCCTGGTTTTTGCCGCCTCGTCAGGCAGGACCGAGGTGGTCTCGTTCCTGCTCGATCGCGGCGCTGACCCGGACATCCAAACCCAAGATGATTTCACCGCTCTCGATCTGGCCGCGAACGTCGAGACTCTGAATTTGTTGCGCAGAGTGGGGAGGCGTGCCGCCTATGCCTGAGCCCGCATTAGGCAAGTCTGCGGCGGTTGAAACCGTCTGCTCCGGCTGCGCATTCGCCGGGAGTCTTCTCGACGCTGGCCGTTGCCGGCCGGGCGAGGTCTGCATCCAAGCTCTGCACAGCCGCCAGATCGACGGGTTCTTGAAGCGCAACCCCGAGCTGGCCGAGAATTATCTGTACGACCCGCACTGGGAGCGCCGCGCCATCGCCGCGCGTTACGCCGCCCAGAGCGCACTCAAGCCCCTGCTGTTCGACGACGACGAGGCGGTGCGGCGCACGGTGGCATACCGTGTGCCGGTGTCCTGGCTCGACGCTTTGATGCACGATGTCGATCGGGAGGTGCGGATTACCGTGGCCGACCGTCTGCCGGCGGAAAAGCTCGAAGCGATGGTTCAGGATTCGGATTACCTGGTGCGGGTCTATGTGGCGCGGCGGATGCCGGCGGGGCGTCTGTTCCGCATGATCGCCGACCCGGACGAACAAGTGCGCAAGGAAGTGGCGCGAAGACTGCCGCCGCAGAGTCTCGCCCTGATGGCCTACGACGAAAATCTCCAGGTCCGCCAGATCGTGGCGGAACGGATGGACCCGTCCAGCGCGACGCTGCTGCTGCGCGACAGGGAATGGCTGATCCGCTATCTCGCCGCCGCCAAGGTGCCGCCGGAGGCTCTGAGCGAGTTGCTCGAAGACCCGGTGGAAGAAGTGCGCGAGGTAGCGCGGGCGCGGCTCGCAGGCTCCTGAACGTTCAGCGCAGGAAGGCAGCGCTCAGCGGCGATCCGGCTGGGCCTGCGGTTTCCAGTCCGGGAATGCCGATGTGCTGGATGCGCAGGGCGTTGCTGCCTTCCTCATAGCGCGGCAGCTTGCCGTCCACCCGCCATAGCCGGAAGGCCAAGGCCGAGCTAAGCACCCGGATGGGGTAGTCGCGCGGCAGGTTCTGCAAATAGGGCTGGATGGTGACGAAGTCGCGAGCGCCGTATTGGTGCATGATCGATTGCAGCCCGCCGTTCTTGGGTCCTATGTTGTAGGCCAGCAAGGCGAGGAACAGGTCTCCCCGCATCTCGGTGAGATAGTGCCGGAAGGTGGCGGCCCCGACGTGGGCGTTGTGGCGGGGGTCGGCGAGATCCAGCTTGGCCGAGGCGAGTTGCGTCCTGGCGGCTTCCATGGCCGGAGCCGGGGCGGCGGTGATCTGGAATAAGCCGCGCCCGCCGTCTTTGCTGTCGCGCGGCAGAAAGGAGGACTCCGCCGATGCCACGCCGAGCAGCACTTCCGGGTCGACGTTGAAACTCGCCGCCGCTTCCTGAACCGCCGGCAGGTAAGCCCGGCTCCGCTCGATCAGCCGCTGCAGATCGTTGAGGTTCGAGCGCCGATAGGCGGCGAACACTTGGTGCGCGATGGTGATGCGTTCGGCCTCCTCCCGTCCCCCGACCAGGGTGCGCAGGCTGGTGAGTTCCTGTACGAATTGCGGGCTCGCGGCATGTACGCCGGCGCCGCCGGCGATCATCACGGCCAGGATAGCCGGCAGAATTCCGGCTTTTTCCGCCAGCCAGGGGCGGATCAGGAACCAGAATTTAAGGACCAGCGCGTGCAGGAGAGCGAGCGCCAAAACTGCTCCGGCAAAGGGCAGCAAATGGGCCCAGAAGCCGGTGCCGGAAAACCAGTCGGCAGAGTGCCCGAGCCCGGTGATGATCGCAACCAGGGCGGCCGCGGTCAGCGCGCCCATTTCGGTGCAGATCATGGCTGTCCGCTTCCAGGCCGGTATGGCTTTCTTTTTCTTCTTGCGGCGCCGAGTTTTCGACTGCTTCCGCGGCCGCGGCTTAGGGGCGGGCGGCTTCGGGGGGGAATCTGGTTCCGTCGGCGGTTGCTGCATCTGGTCCGGGCTGGAAGTTTCGCTGGGGTTCCGGGCCGAGGATATTACAGGCAGTGCGGGATGCTGCGCCAGCCGGCGTGATCTGCCGATGGATTAGAATGCCGGCCTATGCCCTGAAAGTCGGGGCGGCATTTAAGGATACAGAAGCTATGCACCATCGATTTCGTGGCTCCCCAGTTGTATTCGCCGTGCTCGCGTTGCTGGCGGGCTGCGCTTCCGAGCCGCGCCTACCCGCCGGGCGAGCGGCTCCTGCAGCCCGAATCGAGCCGGCTCACGCTGAAACTTCCTCCCCCACCGGCAATCTCTCCGCCGCTGCTCCCATCGGGCGGTATTCGGCGCCTGCGGTGTCGGGCGATTACGCCGGCTATGCGGCGCTCGATCGGTTCATTACCCGGATGGTCCAGCAGCACGGTTTTCCCCGCGACTATTTGAACGGCCTATTTTCGCAAGCTCAGCGCAAAACCTGGACGATCAACTATATGCGCAAGGATTCCAAGCCGGGACCGCCCAGTCCGGGCAGCTGGTCCAGGTACCGTGCGCAATTCCTCGACGAAACGCATGTCTCCCGCGGGCTGGCCTTCTGGCGCCAGCATGCCACTGCGCTGCGGAAGGCCAGCGAGCGCTACGGCGTGCCGCCTGAGTACATCATGGGCATCATGGGGGTGGAGACGGCCTACGGTGCCAATTTGGGCAATCACCGGGTGCTTGATGCTCTGACCACTCTGGCGTTCGATTCCCCGCGCCGTGCGGATTACTTTGCGGAAGAGTTGGAGAAGTTCCTGCTGATGGCGAGGCAGGAGCGGATCGATCCGGCGCTGCCTAGAGGGTCATTTGCCGGCGCCATGGGGCTAGGGCAGTTCATGCCTAGCAGTTTTCTAAACTGGGCGGTCGATTTCAACGGTGACGGACGCAAGGACTTGTGGCAGGCCGAGGATGCCATCGGCAGCATCGCCAATTACTTCGCCGTGCATGGCTGGCGTGCCGGTGAAAAAGTCGTTGCTGCTGCGGAATTGAAGGGTAACGGCAGCCCCGCGTTGGAAACCGGCTATCAGACCCGGTACACCCTGGCGGAGCTGACAGGGGCGGGTATTTTTCCCGCGCGCCCGGTCGACGATGGGATTCCGCTGAGTCTCTTGCGGCTGCGGGCGGCGAGTGGGGACGAATACTGGCTGGGGTTGCCGAATTTCTATGCCATCACCCGCTACAACAACAGCACCTATTACGCCATGGCTGTGCACGAACTCGCACAGGCGATCAAGGTGCGCTACGACTAGGCGGGGGCGCGAGCGTTTTCGCAGTCGGGCCGACTGTGCTGTCGCCGGCTGACTTGTGAGGCAAGTCGGTCGGCGGATGCAACAGGATTTCCAGTTCGCGGGTCAGCGTCTCGCACTCGGGTACGACGTCGGCGAGTTTCATCAGCGTCGAAAAGCTTGCGTGGCGCTGTTCGGCTTCCGCGGCTACGACTTCGTTCAAAGGATCGCAAGTCCGGATCATATCCATTTCCGCGTCCGCGACATCGTCTTCGTCGCTATCCGCTACGCCCTGCGCCATGGTCGGCGAGGTGATCAGTTCGTTCAGCACATGGTTGTGATGGCGGAACACGTGTTCCACGTAGATCGCGAATTCCTTTTCGTTCATGGTGACCTGATCGCCTTCCGGAGTTCGGGTGCTGATCGTCGTACAAGCGGCAAGAAATATCTCCATGAACAGCGCGATGCCGACGATACCCTTGTGATGCAGCATAGATTGTTCGATCGTTTGTCCCGGTGGGCTGAGCTAGCGGTATTGCCGAATTGAATGAGATTGCATGCCGGCCGTTCGGCTGCACAGGGGATAAGCCGCGGCTTGGCGTGGACACTTTAGCGCAATGCGTGCTGCCGCGATATGGGGGCAAGGGGATTTTGTGCGGCAGTGGCAGCAGGGGGCGTCAGGGTGTTGGTAGGATGTTTGTTTTTGTTGTAGATGCGCAAATCTGGAGCACGAATTGTTCTAGATTGGTGCACTGATTAGTTTGTCATGATTCTGTAATGCGACATAACCAACGGTTTGCTTGCCTTATTTGTATGGCATGCCCTGTGCTTAATCTTCTTCTGAGAGTAGTGACAAAAAGCGCTACGAGTACTTTTAGGAGACGATGATGATGCATACAGCCAAGTTGAGACCGCTGCTATTGGGCCTGTTGGCCGCGCTATCCACAGGGGGGGAAGCGAAGGATTTCGGTGAAACGACGGGTCTGCTGGATTGGGCCTCCGATGGGGCCAACACGCAGCCGCTCGAGGATTGGGGCGTCAAATGGGGTGGCTGGATCGACACCGGCGTGTCGACGAACTTCAACAACAGCAAGTGGAATGGGCCAGTATCTTTTGGCGACCGCTCCGCCGAACTGCAGATGAACCAGCTGTATCTTTATCTGGAACGCGCCGTGGCTACCTCCGGGGACGATTGGGACTTCGGCGGACGCTTCGACTTCATGTACGGCACCGACGCCGCTTACACCCAGGCCTACGGTGCCCCCCAGGGTAACTGGGACTTGCACCTAAACTCCGGTGATGACAAGTTCTACCGCTTTGCGCTGCCGCAGGCGTATGCCTCGCTGTACGCGCCCATCGGCAACGGCCTCACCCTCAAGCTCGGCCACTTCTACACCATCATCGGCTATGAAGTCGTCACCGCGCCGGACAACTTCTTCTATTCACACGCCTACACCATGCAGTACGGCGAACCCTTTACCCACACCGGTTTGCTGGGCAGTTACCCGGTCGACTCCAACTGGACCCTGACCGGCGGTGTGGTCACCGGCAGTGTGACCGGCGGCTGGGACGGCGGCTTCAACCAGGGATTGGGAGCCTGGTCCGGTATCGGCGGCGTCGGCTGGGCCAGCGACGATCAGGACACCAAGGTCAATATTACCGGTACCACCGGCCCGACTTCCGAGACCAACTCCAACCAATGGAGCATTTACAGTCTGGTCATCCAGCAAAACATTACCGAAGATCTGCACTACGTATTTCAGCACGACCACGGTTTCGCCAACGGTGCCGCCATGGGAGCGAATGGCAAGCCGCAGGATGCCACCTGGTACGGCATCAACAACTATCTCTTCTACGACATCCAGGATGATCTCTCGATCGGTCTGCGCGGCGAATGGTTCCGCGACGATGATGGGCAGGTGAACTTTGGGACTAGTGGAGCCAACTTCGGCCGCGTGTTCTCAATCGGCCGCCAAGTCGGCGGTGTGGGGCTGGGTTCCTACCTTCCGGCATCGAGTTATTATGAATTCACCCTGGGCTTGAACTGGAAGCCGTCGAAATGGCTGATCGTGCGCCCCAACGTGCGTTACGATTGGGCGGACGGCTCGAGGCCGTACAACAACGGCGGCGCATCGGTGGGCTATGCTGGGGACAGGGGCGACCAAATCTTGTTCTCCACCGACGTTGTCATCAGTTTCTAAGCTTGTCGTAGGTTTATCGAGGATACCGGTCTTATGAATACCAAACTGAATCTATCGGGTGTAGCGGCTGCTCTAGTTCTGTCATGCGCGATTCAGCCGTCTCTAGCGGCGGACACGCAAGGGCAGCAGGCTGTCGAAGATCTAGAAAAGGCTACGAAAGACAGCGCGAAAGGCTCGACTGCCAAGGCCGCCAAGGAACTGGAAGAGGCTAAGCAACATCTGATCAAGGAAAACAAGGCGCACCCCTATGCAGAGCCGATGAAGCAGATCAGCGGCGATGCGCCGAAGGCGGAGGCCGATCGTAAGGCTTTCCGCGAACTGGAAAAAGCCGAGGCCGATGCCAAGAAGAAAGTCGCAGGTGATGCGGCCGACGAGGCAAAAAAAGCCCTGTCTGATGTTCAGGAGAAGGAAAAGGCACGCTGATACCTGCCCGATCATTCAGCCGGGCCCGAAGGGCCCGGCGCTCTGCTCATCTGGGGCTGGCTAAGGCGTATTGTCCGCTATTGCATAGAGCCCTTTTTCTTCTCCTAACGCTGTCTTTAGGTCCGTATAGGCATAAGCGCGGTTGGCCTGGGCCTGGTAATAGTCCAGGATGGTGTTACGGTAATCGCGTTGCGCTTGGATCAGGTCGATGATGTCGGTGCTGCCACTGGTATAGGCCAATTCGGCGGAATCTCGGATGTGCTTGGCCTTTTGCAGGATATCGGATTCATAACGCCTAACGATGGTGTTGGTCGAAACCCAAGCGGCGAAGGCCGTGGTTACTTCGGAGCGAACGGCGATCTCGGTCTGCTTCACGCGCAATTCGGCATCGTTGGACCGTATCCCCGCTTGGGCGATCTCGCCTTCCTGCCTGTAGAACAGCGGCAAGGGGACGCTGAGGCCTAGCGTCGCGCCGTTCTGTACGTAGTTTCCCAAGTCATGTGCGAATCCGGCGCTGACCCTGACGTCGGGGATGCGCTGTGCTTTCGCTAGATCGATGCCTTGCTTGGCTTGTGAATAGCGCGTTCTGGCTGCGAGGAGATCGGGGCGATGGTCCAGGGCGGTCGCCGTGGCGGCGGCATCGTCCTTCAGCTCAGCGAACAGTTTGCCGTCGGGCCATAGATCCTCCGCGGCTATCTCGCTAGCATCTTCGGGCCAGGCCAGAAATACGGCGAGCTGCGCACGCGCAGATGCGATTTGCGAGGCGGCTCTGTCAATATCCGACTTGGACTTCAAGGCTTCGATCTTCATCCGGGTCAGGTCCCGTTCCGAAATGTCGCCGACATCAAAACGCTGCTGCTGGATGTCCACCAGCCTTTGCACATGGCGGCCCTGGTCACTAGCCGCTTCCATCATCTTCTGGGCCAGCAGCAGGTCGAAATAGGCGCGGCGTACGGCTCGGCTCAAGGTGCGAATCGCATCGCTTAAATCGGCTTCCGCCGCTTGTTCGCCCAATTGGCTGTTTTCCATACGCAGCCGTCGCTTTCCGGCGGTTTCGATGAGTTGGGAGACGGAAACGTAGATGACCGGGCCGTTGGACGAGACCGGGTAATTCGGCGACAACTCCTGCGAATACAGGTTGAGCTCCGGGTTAGGAATCGCAGCAGCGATTAACTTTTGCGCCTGGGCGGTTTCCAGGCCGAATTCCGCCGAGATTAGCGACAGATTTCGGGCGAAGAACAGGCCGATGACTTGCTCTTCGCTTAAAGCCTTTGTCGCACTCCATGCGGGCGGAAACCATAGGCCGAAGCAAAACAGGAGCCCGCAATACGCCAGTGCGGTGCCGATCGATACGCTGTTGTCGGTGTCTGTTGATATTTTGAACATCCGCGGACGAGGCAGTTTTTAGGTTGGGGAGCCCGATGACTCTGTTGATGCTGGTCTGAGCGGACAGATCGCTAAAAGGGACATTCAGGGTTGCGGAGTCCTAACGGCAGCCGAATTAAAGCAAATATAACGCCATTCTGTAACCTTATGTTTATCATTGATATAGATCGTTCATGTCATGGCAAAGTGATTCGTGTTGGGTGAAATCCACCCCTAATACCTCGCGGGAATGTGGTGCACCCGCACACTTCCGGTGCCTCGCCGCCGAGAATTCGCGGACACCTATCCATTTGCCGATACCGGTGAACGGATGGACGGTTATAATTCCCCTGTCCTCCCGGGGGAATCCGGCCGGGCGGATGCCGACGATCCAAAACGGCTTTTTCCGGTCAAAAATAAATAAATTAGGAGGAGGTTATATGCCGTTCAAGTTCGATCTCAACACGTTCCTCGCTCATCCGCTCCTGACCAGCCTGCTGGTTGCGGACATCGGCATCATGATGTTCCTGCCCCTGGTGCGTCCTCCCGTCATGCTTAACGTGCTATTCCTCGGTGGGCTGATTTATTTGGCTATGTACTTCGGCGCCAAGCTGGTAGCGCGGGAGTGACGCTCTACCGGTGAAATCCTTCGCGCGCGTTGCGGGCCCCGCGGCCCGCGGCGATTCTGGGCGCGGCGAGGTAGCAGGGGTATTCCGCCGTTTCGTCGCATGTTTTTACGACGCCGTTATGCTGGCGGGCGTGCTGTTCGCGGCGACGGCCGCGCTGTTGCCTTTCAATTCCGGCGTGGCTTTTCGGCCCGGGCAACCGCTGTACTCTGCCATGCTAGCGGCGCTTATTTTCACGTATTTCGGCTGGTTTTGGAGGCGCGGCGGACAAACGCCGGGCATGCGCGCCTGGCGAATCCGCTTGGACGCCGACGGAGTGCTGACTTGGCGCGGTGTTGCGGTGCGCTTAGGGGTAAGCTGCTTGACGCTGGGGTTGGGTACCTTCGGGCTGTGGTTCGGCGCTACCGGCTACCGTAGCTTGCATGACATCGCGGCCGGTACGGCGGTGCGGCGTACCGGCCGATCCGGGTCTACGGGCTTCGCTTGAAGGCGACCAAGGCGATGAGCAGCACGATCAGGGGAGGCGCGGCCATGGTCAAGGGAGCGTTCAATTCGTAGACCAGCCCCAAATGCGACACCATGCGATTGGTCAGATAGAACCCGAGGCCGATGGTCACACCGATCACGATGCGCTGTCCGCTGCTAATGTCCCGGCGGACGTTAAGCACAAACGGAACCGCCAGCAGCAGCATGGCTAGCGTGATGAGCGGATTGATCAAACGGCCCCAGAACGCTTGTTCCACCGCCAGCGACTTCTGGGCGTTTTCGTCCTGATAGGCCATGTACTTGGCGAGATCTTGGGCCGAGAGATTTTCCGGGCGCACGATGAATACATCCAGCATGTCGGGCGACAAGACCGAGGACCAGTCTTCCTCATCCTTGTGTTCGGCGACGGCTGCGTTGCCGGCGGGATCGAAGCGGGTGATGCTGATGTCCTTGAGCTGCCACATCCCGCGCTCGAAATTCGCCCGCGCGGCATGCATCGCCAGCGAGGGACGGCCGTCGGGGGCGACTTCGAAAATGTGGATGTCCCCTAATTTTTCCTGGTTCTGTATTTCTCGGATATTGACGTAGACGTTGCCATCGCGGATCCAGACCCCGTACTTGGTTTGCGATGCGACCTGCTGTTTGGTTGCGGCGGCCTTGAGCATCTGGGCGGCGCGTTCAGCCGGCGGAATGACGTATTCGCTGATGACCACCGATATCAGCGAAAGGCCGATCCCGGCGCGCAAACCGCCCAGACGATGCGTCCGCGCGATACGCCTGCGGCCTGCATAGCGACCAGTTCGTGGTTGCCGGCCATGTTGCCCAGGACCGCCAGCCCTCCGATCAGGGCGCCGGAGGGAATGAGCTCGTACAGGCTGTGGGGGGAGGTCAGCGTCAAGTAGAGGAAGATGCTACCGAGCCCGTAGTTGCCCTCGCCCAGATCCCTGAGCTCGTCGGCGAAGGTAAAGAAATTCAGCAAAGCCAGCAGGACCAGGGCGGCAAAGCCCGCTCCTTTGACGACTTCGCGGCCAATGTAGCGATTAAGCGTGTTCATCGTCGTCCCAGGATGGGGTGAAACACCCAGCGCCAGCCGTAGCTATGAATCAAGAGCATGCAGGTACCGAGCAGCATGACGGCGTAGATGCCGCCATAGCTCAATCCCAGTGACAGCTTGCCGGTGGCGAGCAGGCCTTGGGATATCTTCTGCAGGTTTTCGTAGACGATGTAGATGAGGAAGGCGCCGATCAGATTGCCCCACACCCCCCCCCGCGGCGAAGTGCGCGCGATCGGCAAGGCCAGCAGGGTTAGGGTCAGGGCGCCGAGAGGCACGGCCAGCCGGCGCTGGAGCTCGGCTAGTTCGCGAGGCTTACCTGAAATCCACAAAGCGATACTGCTGGCCGCCTCTCGTTTGAGAGCCGCTTGGCTGCCTTCCGGCGGGTTGATACGTACGCCGTAGGAATCGAATTCGCTGAGCACGAAATCCGCGTGCCCGGGGACGCCCTGATAGCGGCGTCCCTTTTCCAGTACGACAAAGTGATCGCCTGCGTCGTTGATTTCCATGTGGCCGCTTTCGGCGATCACGATGCCGGTCTCGTCGCCCCGGCGGCTCTGTGCGAAGACTTGGCGCATGGTCTTGTCAGTGTTCAGTTCTTCGGCGTAGAGCACGACGTCGCCCTGGCTGAATTCGTTGAACCGCCCGGCTTTGATGCCGCGTACGTCGGCGCCTCTCTCGTCCTTGCTGATGAGCTCCTGGCTGAGCCGTTCCGACCAGGGCATCGCTTGGAGCGACAGGAAGCCGCCTAGTAGACAGACCGGCAAGGCGAACAGCAGAATGGCACGATATATCCGCAGAGGCCCTACGCCAGCACAAGCGAACACGGTGATCTCGTTGTCCCGGTACATACGTCCCAAAACCATCAGCACGCTGAGGAATACCGCAGCCGGCAGGAGGGTGGCGACCGTGACGATGATTTTCAGGCCCAGCAGGGTGAAGATGGTGTCGGTGGCGACTTCGCCTTCAATGGCGCGGGCCAGGATGGCCAGAAATTTGCGGCTGACGACGATGGTCACCAGTACGAACAGGACGGCGAACAGCGTTTTAGCCAACTCGCCGGCGACTAGGCGGTCTAGCGCGGGGAGTCCGAAGAGGCGGTGTGCTTTTTTCGGTTCAAAAGGCTGCGGATTCATACTAACCTAACGGCTTTCCGGTGGCCGGTCCGCGTGTGGACGCGGCGGTGCCGGGCGACTCAACGGAGGCGGATAATAGCATGGAGTATTCGACAAAAACTGAAGCGCTGGAAAGGCTTTCGACCGACTGCCTGGTCCTGGGGGTCTTCCAGAAGCGCAAACTGGCGCCCTCGACCGAAATCCTGGATACGATGTTCGACGGCTTGCTGGCCAAGCTGCTCAAGCGGGACGATGTGGAAGGCAAGGCTGGCGATACTTTGCTTATCAATCATGTGCCGGGTGGGCGGATCGAACGCGTCTTGCTGGTCGGCCTGGGCAAAAAGGACGAACTGGACGTCGCAGCCTATCGCAAGAGTCTGGACGCGGCATTCAAGGCGCTGAAAGGCTGCGGCGCCAAGCATGCAGTCTCGGTGCTGCACGAGGTCGAGGTGGGCGGATCCTGCGCCGCTTGGAAAGTGCGTCAGGCCGTTGAGCTGACGGAAGCCGCTCTTTACCGCTTCCAGGAAATGAAGGGGGATACCTCCGAAAATCATTCGCCACGCTTGTCCAGGCTGCAATTCCTGGCGGCCTCTGAGTCCGAGGTGCCGCTGGTGGAAGCGGGTATCCGGGAGGGCGAGGCCATCGCCCGCGGTGTGACCCTGGCTCGTAATCTGGGCAATCTGCCGGGCAACGTCTGCACCCCTGCCTATCTAGCCGAGCAGGCGCTGAAAATCGGCAAGGAGCACAAGAAACTGAAGGTCTCGGTGCTGGAAGAGAGCGACATGGACGAACTGGGGATGGGCTCGCTGCTGTCGGTAGCGCGCGGCAGCCGCCAGCCGGCCAAGCTGATCGTCATGGAATACCGCGGTGGCGGCGGCAAAGCTAAGCCCCATGTCCTGGTCGGCAAGGGCCTGACCTTCGATGCCGGCGGGATTTCCCTTAAGCCCGCTGCCAACATGGACGAGATGAAATACGACATGTGCGGCGGCGCCAGCGTCATCGGCGCGATCCAAGCCGTGGCCGAATTGGGGTTGCCGCTGAATGTCGTCGGCCTGGTGCCGGCATCGGAGAATCTCCCGGACGGCAACGCTAACAAGCCCGGCGACATCGTTAAGAGCATGGCGGGCATCACCATCGAGATTCTCAATACCGACGCGGAAGGTCGTCTCATCCTGTGCGATACGCTGACCTATGCCAAACGCTTCGACCCGGCTGCAGTGATCGACGTGGCCACCCTGACCGGAGCTTGCATCGTGGCGCTAGGGCGGCATCCCAGCGGCCTGATGGGTAACGACGATGCGCTGTGCGAGCAGCTGGTCCGGGCCGGGGACACCGCCTGGGACCGAGTCTGGCGCATGCCGATCTGGGACGATTACCAGGAACAGCTCAAGTCCAATTTCGCCGACCTCGGCAACATCGGCGGACCGGACGGCGGCAGCATCACCGCCGCCTGCTTCCTGTCGCGCTTTGCCAAGGACTTTCATTGGGCGCACCTCGACATTGCCGGCACCGCTTGGAAGACCGGGGCCGACAAGGGGGCCACCGGACGTCCGGTGGCGCTTCTGGTGCAGTACCTCATCGATCGGGCGGTATGACCCGGGTCGATTTCTATCTGCTCCCGGCTAACGAAAGCGCTTATCCCTACGCCTGCCGGTTGACCGAAAAGGCCTACCGGCAGGGGCATACCGTGTTTCTATTGACCGATACCGCCGAGGAAGCTGCGCGGCTGGATGATTTGCTGTGGACGTTCCGGCAGGGCAGCTTCGTGCCGCACCTGTTGGCGCAGGGAAATGCGGAAGCCGGCACTTGTCCGGTCGCCATAGGCAGTGCTCCGACCGCCGGCTTCGACGATGTGATGATCAATCTCGGGACGGCGGTGCCGGATGCGTTCCGGCAATTCCGGCGCATCATCGAACTGGTCGATCCGGAAGATTCGGCACGGGCGCTGAGGCGCGAGCATTTCCGCTTTTATCGGAGCCAGGGACTGAATCCCGAAATGGTCGGTCTGGAGGCTGTGGGATGAACCCGTTCGGCGGGCCTATGCCGATAAGCATATTATAATTGCGCCAACGCTCAGCCATAGAGCTGGGCTGGTCTAGTTCATCTTTCTAGGAATCCATGGATAAAGTCTACGAACCCCACGCCATCGAGCAACGCTGGTATCAGCTCTGGGAGGAATCCGGTTTCTTCGCCCCGGCGGGCGAGGGTGCGCCGTACTGCATCATGATTCCGCCGCCCAATGTCACCGGTAGTCTGCACATGGGGCACGCCTTCCAGGACACGGTGATGGACCTCCTCATCCGCTACCATCGAATGAAGGGCAACCGCACCCTGTGGCAGGCCGGCACCGACCATGCCGGCATCGCCACCCAGATGGTGGTGGAGCGCCAGCTTGCGGCCGGTGGCCAGACCCGCCACGATCTGGGCCGCGAGGCGTTCATCGACCGGGTCTGGCAATGGAAGGAGACCTCCGGCGGCACCATCACCCGCCAGCTCCGCCGCATGGGGGCTTCGCTGGACTGGTCGCGCGAGCGCTTCACGATGGACGAGGGACTGTCGCAGGCCGTGCGCGAAGTGTTCGTGCGGCTGCACGAGGAAGGCTTGATCTACCGCGGCAAGCGCCTGGTGAACTGGGACCCGGTGCTGCACACCGCCGTGTCCGATCTGGAGGTGGTCTCCGAGGAAGAGCAGGGCCATCTCTGGCACATGCGCTACCCGCTGGCCGACGGCAGTGGCCATCTGGTCGTGGCGACCACACGGCCGGAAACCATGCTCGGCGACACCGCCGTCGCGGTGCATCCGGAGGACGAGCGCTACCGCCACCTGATCGGCCAGTCGATCCGGCTGCCCCTCACCGGCCGCGAAATTCCGGTGATCGGCGACGACTACGTCGATCCCGAATTCGGTTCCGGCTGCGTCAAGATCACCCCGGCCCACGATTTCAACGACTACGCTATCGGTGTGCGCCATGCGCTGCCGATGATCAGCGTGTTTGACAAGAGCGCGGCGATTCTTCCGCTGGCGGATATCCCCGCCAAGTACCACGGCCTCGACCGCTACGAGGCCCGCGACCTGATCGTGCACGATCTCGACGAGATCGGCCTGATCGAGAAGATCGACGAGCACCGGTTGATGGTGCCGCGCGGCGACCGCACCGGCGTGGTGGTCGAGCCGTTCCTGACCGACCAGTGGTTCGTCAAGGCCGGCCCCTTGGCCGAGCCGGCGATCAAGGCGGTGGAGGAGGGGCGCATCCGCTTCGTGCCGGAGAACTGGAGCAACACCTATTACCAGTGGATGTACAACATTCAGGACTGGTGCATCAGCCGCCAGATCTGGTGGGGGCACCGCATCCCGGCCTGGTATGACCGCGAAGGCCGAGTCTATGTCGGCCGCTCCGAGGAGGAGGTTCGGGCGAAGCACGGGCTGGAAGCCTCCGTCGCGCTGCGTCAGGACGAAGATGTGCTGGACACCTGGTTCTCCTCCGCCCTGTGGCCGTTCTCCACTCTGGGCTGGCCCGAGCGCACGCCGGAGCTCGGCATCTTCTATCCCACCAGCGTCTTGGTCACCGGCTTCGATATCATCTTCTTCTGGGTCGCCCGGATGATCATGATGGGCTTGAAGTTCATGGACGACGTGCCGTTCCGCGAGGTCTACATCCATGGCCTGGTGCGAGACGCCGAAGGCCAGAAGATGTCCAAGTCCAAGGGCAACGTGCTAGACCCGATCGACCTGATCGACGGCATCGCCCTGGAGGAGCTGGTCGCGAAGCGGACCCAGGGGTTGATGCAGCCGCAGATGGCGGCACGCATCGAAAAGCGCACCCGCCAGGATTTCCCCGAGGGCATCCCGTCCTACGGCACCGACGCGCTGCGCTTCACCTTCGCCTCGCTGGCCTCGACCGGGCGCGACATCCGCTTCGACCTGAAGCGGGTCGAGGGTTACCGCAACTTCTGCAACAAGCTGTGGAACGCCGCGCGTTACGTACTGATGAACACCGAAGGCCAGGACTGCGGCCTGGGCGGCGGCGCCTGCAGCTACAGCCTGCCGGACCGCTGGATCAGGAGTCGGTTCCAGGCATCCGTAGGCGCCGTGACGGAGGCGGTGGGCCAGTACAGGTTCGACTTGGCGGCGCAGGCCATCTACGAGTTCGTCTGGAACGAATACTGCGACTGGTATCTGGAACTGGCCAAGATCGTGCTCCAGTCCGGCGACGAGACCGCCGCTCGCGGCACCCGCCAGACCCTGGTCGGCGTGCTCGAAGCCCTGCTGCGGCTGGCGCATCCGTTCATGCCGTTCATCACCGAGGAGATCTGGGCCAGGGCAGCGCCGCTGGCGGGCGCATCCGCACCCACCATCATGCAGCGGGACTATCCGGAAATCGACCCGACCCAGGCCGACCCCGAGGCCGAATGCGAAATGGCCTGGGTGATGGAGGTGATTCTGGGGGTGCGGCGTATCCGGGCGGAGATGAACCTCGCCCCGGCCAAGGCGCTGCCTGTGCTGTTGAGCGCCGGTTCCGAGCAGGACCGGCTATGGTCGTCGCGCTCGACTATACTCCTGGAGAAGCTCGCGCGGTTGGAAAGCCTAAATTGGCTGGAGCCGGGCCAGAGCGAGCCGGAATCGGCGATTGCCCTGGTCGGCGAGCTGCGGGTTCTGATCCCGATGCGCGGCTTGATCGACAAGGAAGCGGAATTGGCGCGCCTGGACAAGGAAATTCAACGTTTGAGTAAGGAACTGCCTAGACTCGAATCCAAGCTCGGTGACGAAGGCTTTCTCGGCAAGGCGCCGCCTCAAGTCGTCGAAAAAGAGAAGGCGCGTCTGGCGGACCTGCGCGGCAACCTGGAGTCTCTCGTGGCTCAGAAAGAACGGATTCACGCCTTGTGATGGATGGCATGGGGTGTCCGGCCGGCAGGAGGCTCGGGCGTACTCCGCCGGGCCTTCGTTCTAGGATCGAGCAAGTTTTGGGCGCCCGGCGTCAGGATTCGGAGAAGTCGTCTAGACGGAGTCTTAGTTAATATGGCCACCGTTCCAGCCTTTCAGCCCTTGAGCGGCTTGGCCAAGAGTCTGGTCAAGGCGGAGCTGCTTTCCGAAAACGATGCGCAGGCGTATGTTGAGGATGCCCGCAGGAAACGGGTGCCCTTGGTTAGTTTTCTTGTCTCCAGCAAAATTCTCGATGGTTTGAGTATCGCTCAGGTCGCTCAGCAGGAGTTCGGGCTTCCTCTGCTCGATCTGGACGCGGTAGCGTTCGACATTCCCCCGACCCAACTGGTCAACGAAAAGCTGATACGCCGCCACCACATTCTGCCGCTGACGCGGCGCGGCAACCATCTTTTCGTCGCGGTTTCCGACCCGACCAATTTTATGGGGCTGGATGAAATCACCTTCCAGACCCGGCTGGTGACCGATTGCATTCTAGTTGAAGAAGACAAACTTTCACGCCAGATCGAGGCTGCATTGGAGGCGGGAGATACCAGCCTCAAGCAGCTGCTCGAAGAAGATCTGGACAACCTCCAGATTTCGGCGGGCGACGAGGATATCAATCAAGGCGAAGCTGAAGTGTCGGGTATCGACGAAGCGCCGATCGTACGCTTCGTCAACCGGTTGCTGTTGGACGCAGTACGCAAAGGCGCCTCGGATATCCACATCGAGCCGTACGAGAAATTCCTGCGCATACGCTTCCGCCACGACGGTATTCTGCACGAGGTCGCGAACCCTCCGCCGGCACTCGGAATAAAGATATGCGCCCGCATCAAGGTCATGTCGCGCATGGATATCGCCGAACACCGGATACCCCAGGACGGCCGCATCAAGATGATGCTGTCCCGGTCTCGCGCCATTGATTTCCGCGTCAATACTTGCCCGACGCTTTTCGGGGAAAAGATCGTTTTGCGTATTCTCGATCCGGGCTCGGCCCAACTCGGGGTCGAACTGCTGGGTTTCGAGCCCGAACAGCAGGAAAATTTTCTACGGGCGCTGGAAAAGCCTTACGGCATGATCCTGGTAACAGGGCCGACCGGCAGCGGTAAAACGGTGACCTTGTACACCGGGTTAAATCTCCTCAACCGGGTCGAAAGCAATATCTCTACGGTCGAGGATCCGGTGGAGATCACCGTGCCGGGGATCAATCAGGTCAACGTCAATTACAAGACCGGCCTCACTTTTGCCGAAGCGTTGCGCGCCTTCTTACGCCAAGATCCGGACATTATCATGGTGGGCGAAATCCGCGATTTGGAGACGGCGGAGATCGCGGTCAAAGCGGCCCAGACGGGGCACTTGGTGCTTTCCACACTGCATACCAACGACGCGCCGCAGACTTTGAACCGGTTGATGCAGATGGGCATTCCGGCTTTCAACATCGCGTCTTCCGTACTGCTGATCATGGCCCAGCGTTTGGCTCGAAGGCTTTGCTCTCACTGCAAGAGGGAAGAGGTCTTGCCGTCCGAGGTGCTCCTTGCCGCCGGTTTTCACGAGGACGAGATCGGAAAATTTACGGTTTACGGGCCGGCAGGCTGCGACAAATGCGTCAAGGGCTACAAGGGGCGGGTAGGGCTCTACCAGGTCATGCCGATTTCCGAAGAAATCAACCGTATCATCTTGGAGGGCGGAAACGTGATGGCTCTGACCGAACAGGCGCATTCGGAGGGTATCGCGGATCTGCGCACTTCCGGGCTGCGCAAGGTCAAGGCGGGCATCACCAGCCTCGAAGAAGTCGATCGTGTGACTAGGGATTGAGCTTATGGCAGGCCAGGACACCGAGATTTTTGTCTGGGAGGGTTTGGACAAAAATGGGAGCCGGACCAAGGGCGAAACGTCCGCCCGCACGGAAATCACCGCACGTGCCGAGCTGAGAAGGCAGGGTATCCGGGTCGTCAAGATCAAGAAAAAGCCCAAGCCACTGTTCGGCGGTCCGCGGAAGAAAATTACCCCCAAGCACATTGCGGTATTCAGCCGCCAGTTGGCGACGATGCTATCGGCCGGGGTGCCATTGGTGCAGGCCTTCGACATCGTGGGCAAGGGGCATGACAACCCGGCCATGCAGGATCTATTGATGAGCGTCAAGGCCGATGTGGAAGCAGGTACGACGCTGGCAGACGCGCTGGTAAAGCACCCGCTGTATTTCGACGAACTGTTCTGCAACCTGGTGAGGGCGGGCGAGCAAGCCGGTGTGCTGGAAACGCTGCTGCACAAAATTGCCGACTACAAAGAAAAAACCGAATCGCTCAAGGGCAAGATCAAGAAGGCGCTTACCTATCCGGTGGCGGTGATCATCGTAGCGGTGATCGTCACGGCGATCCTGCTGATCTTCGTGGTGCCGACCTTCGAGGAGCTGTTCAAGAGCTTCGGCGCCGATCTGCCAGCGTTCACCCAGATGGTGGTCAATCTTTCGCGTTGGCTGAGGGATTGGGGGTACGTAGCGGTCGGCGCGATCGCCGGTGCTGTGACCGCCTTCGTCAAAGCCAAGCAACGCTCGCCGGCGTTCAACCATACTTTGGATCGGATGGCCTTGGGTGTGCCGGTGGTCGGGGTGATCCTGCACAAAGCGGCTGTCGCCCGCTTCGCCCGGACCCTGGCGACCATGTCAGCAGCAGGCGTGCCCTTGGTCGAGGCGCTGCAATCGGTAGCGGGGGCGACCGGTAACATCATCTATAGCGAGGCCGTTCTGCGCATGCGCGACGATGTAGCGACCGGCCAACAGCTCCAGATGTCGATGCGCCAGGCCAATATATTCCCCAGCATGGTGATGCAGATGGTGGCTATAGGCGAGGAATCCGGGTCTCTGGACAGCATGTTGTCCAAGGTGGCCGATTTCTACGAGGAGGAAGTCGACAACGCCGTGGACTCGTTGAGCAGTCTGCTCGAACCGCTGATCATGGCCGTGCTCGGCATACTGGTGGGCGGACTCGTGATCGCGATGTACCTGCCGATTTTCAAACTGGGTTCCGTCGTCTAAGGATGTCATTTTGATCGACTTGTCATTGTTGTCGTGCCCCTATGCCCTGATCGGCACTGCCGGTCTGTTCGGTCTGATCATCGGCAGTTTCCTCAATGTGGTCATCCATCGGGTGCCGGTGATGTTGCAGCGTTCTTGGCTCAAGGAGTGCCGGGCATTGACGGAGCCGGATGCCCCGGTACTTTCCGATGAACCGGCCTATAATCTTTGGACGCCGGGATCGCAATGTCCGCACTGCGGGGCGCCGGTGCGGTTCTGGCAGAATGTTCCGGTGTTGAGCTACCTGCTGCTGCGGGGGCGCTGCGCCGAATGCGGTGCGCGTATTTCCCTGCGCTATCCTTTAGTCGAACTGCTGACCGGCGTGTTGTTCGCAAGCGTGGCCTGGCATTTTGGCGCTTCCTGGCAAACTGCGGCTGCACTGTGCCTGACCACCGGTTTGATCGCGCTGGCTTTCATCGACTTAGACCATATGGTGCTGCCGGACGACATTACTTTGCCCTTGGTCTGGCTAGGCTTACTGTCGAATGCGCAAGGCTTGTTCTGCAGTCTGGATACCGCGCTTTATGGAGCGGTAGCCGGTTATCTCAGCCTGTGGGCGGTATACCACGGTTTTAAGTTGCTGACCGGGCGGGAGGGCATGGGCTACGGCGATTTCAAGCTGCTCGCCATGCTGGGCGCTTGGATGGGCTGGGCTCTGTTGCCGATGATCATTTTGTTTTCGTCGATTTCCGGCGCCGTGATCGGTTCGGTTGCGTTAGCCGTGGGCGGAAAGGATAGCCGCACGCCGATTCCTTTCGGACCTTTTCTGATCGCCGGAGGCTGGATCGCGTTGCTGTGGGGGCAAGCGCTCACCGATGCCTACTGGCGTTGGGCCGGTCTCGGAGGCTAGTGCGGAGATGCTTGTAGTCGGTTTGACGGGCGGCATTGGCGCGGGCAAATCCACGGTCGCCGATTTATTCGCCCGGCACGGTGTTTCGGTTTTCGATGCGGACGAGGTTGCCCGCCGTCTGCTTGAACCCGGGCAAGCCGCTTTCAAGGCCGTGGTCCGTGTCTTCGGCCCCAGCTTGGTCAGGGCCGATGGCCATCTAGATAGGGATGCGCTGCGGCGCCGAGTGTTCGCCGAGCCGAAATCCCGCAAGCGCCTGGAAGCCATTTTGCATCCGCGGGTTTATGCCGAGTTGGACCGTCTGGCTCTGGGCGCACCGGGGGATTACTGCCTGCTGTGTATTCCGCTGTTGTTAGAATCAGGGCGCCGCAGTTTCGTCGACCGCCTGCTGGTTGTGGATTGCCCCGAGCCGCTGCAGGTCGAGCGGGTGGTTCGGCGCAGCGGGCTGCCTGCTGAAGAAGTGCGGGCCATCATGGCGGCCCAGTTGTCCCGCATCGAACGGCTTGCCGCGGCGGATGACGTCATCGTCAACTCCGGCGACACGGCGGCCCTCGAACCAGAGGTGGCGGCGCTGCACCGCAGGTACGGTGCGCTTGCCGCGGCTTGACTAATCGAGGCCAAAGTTGACAATGACGCCGTCGGCTGAAGGCCAGGCCCGATTGTCCTCCTGGGCTGCTTCCCTATTCCCTCACGACCGGTTTCCCGAACTTGAAGAACCAAATCGTTTATGAGTTTCCGTTGAACGAACGGATGCGGCTGTTTCTGCGCCTGGAGCAACTGTTTCGCCAAGCCAGGCATTATTCCCAGGGGGGGGCGGTATGGGATTGCCGCGCCGTCGTAGCGACGCTGAACGAGATCGTTGCGCTGCTCAGCCGGAACGACATCAAATCCGAATTGCTCAAGGAATTGGAGCGTTTCAGCGGTGCATTGGGCAAGATGCTTGGACACCAGCACATCAATCCCGATGCTTTGAAGTCGGTATTGGATCAGCTCGATGCGGCCAGCCAGCGCCTTCACGGGCATAGCGGGCGGATCGGTTGTCGAGTGACGGAGAACGATCTGTTCAAAAGCGTAGCCCAGCGGACTGCGATACCGGGCGGCACCTGTTCTTTCGATTTGCCCGCCTATCATTTCTGGCTGGAGCGGGACGCTGAGCGCCGGCGCGACGAATCCGCCGAGTGGTTGGACAGCTTTCGTCCGGTTCAGGACGGTGTCGGACTGGTTCTCGGTCTGCTGCGGGACAGTGCCGCGGGTATTTGGGAGACTGCGCATGGCGGATTTTTCCAAAAGACGCTCGATCACGGTTCGCCGGTTCAGCTGCTGCGCGTTGCCGTTCCGATCGAGTTGCCATATTTCGCCGAGATCAGCGGCGGCAAGCATCGTTTTTCGGTAAGGTTTCTCTCCGGTCTATCGAACGAACGCCCCGTGCAATGCAGCGAAGACGTGCCCTTCCAATTGACCTCTTGCATGCTTTGAAACGGGGCCTATGTCGCGCGTCTACACCGTTGTCCGCTGTCCGCTGTCCGCAGTGCCGTAAGCCGGTGCCTTGGATGGAATCGCAGAAGTTCAAGCCCTTCTGCAGCGAGCGTTGCCGGCTGATCGATCTGGGCGCCTGGGCGAACGAGGACTACGCCATCGCCGGTGAGCCGGCTGAGTCTGGCAGGCTTGCCGAGGACGATACCGATTGCCGTTGAGCTGCGTCCGGCGGTTTAGGGCTCTCAGCAGCTCTCGGACGCCTCGTCCCGTTCCGCTCGGCTGCGGTACCAGGAGAGTTGCTCCCTCAGTTTTACTACCTCGCCGATGATGATCAGGGTTGGCGCTTTGATCCGAGCGCCTTCCAGTCTGCCGGGCAAGGTTTCCAGCGTCGCGGACAGGACTCTCTGTTCCGGCGTGGTGCCCTGCTGAATCAGGGCTGCGGGCCTTGACGGCGGGGCACCGTGACGGATCAGTTCTGCGCAGATATGCGGCAGCCCCTGCAGGCCCATATACACCACCACGGTCTGATTGGGGCGGGCAAGCTGGTCCCAGTCCAGGTCTTTCAGGCTTCCGTCCTGCAGGTGCCCGGCGACGAACAGACAAGCGTGGGCGTAGTCGCGGTGGGTTAGAGGGATGCCGGAATAGGCCGCACAGCCCGAGGCGGCCGTGATCCCCGGTACCACTTGGAACGGAATAGCGTGCGCCATCAAGGTTTCGATCTCCTCGCCGCCACGTCCGAAGATGAACGGATCCCCCCCTTTGAGCCGCACTACGCGATCGCCTTCGGAAGCCAACTGCGCTAGCAGCGCGTTGATCCCAGGCTGGGGAATGGCGTGATGGCTGCGCTCCTTGCCGGCATAGATGCGCCGGGCGTCGCGCCGGATCAGCCCCAGGATTTCCGGCGACACCAGCCGGTCGTAGACGACGACGTCGGCCTCTTGGATCAGCCGCAGGGCGCGTAGGGTCAAGAGGTCCGGATCGCCCGGCCCGGCGCCGACTAGGGAAACCGATCCGCGTCTTTGGCCCGCTTCGCGGGCGGCGGCTTCGATCTCGCTTTGTAGTAGGCTTTCGGCTTCTTCGGCACGTCCGTTCAGGGCGAGGTCCGAGACGGGTCCTTCCAGCGTCCGTTCCCAGAAATGCCTACGGGCGCGGGGTTCGGGAATCGCCTGTTTGGCCTGTGCGCGCATTCGGGCGGCGAGCCGAGCCAGAGTGCCTAAACCCGCCGGAATCCAGCCTTCGATGCGAGTACGCAGGAGCCTAGCCAGGACCGGCGATGCGCCGCCCGTCGATACGGCAATGACGACGGGCGACCGGTCGACAACGGACGGAAAGATAAAGCTGCATAGCTCGGGGCAGTCTACGACATTGACGGGTATAGCGCGCCGGCGGGCTGCCGCCGCGATTCGTTCGTTGAGCTTGCGGATCCCTGTTGCGGCGACAACCAGCCGGAAACCCTCGGTATCCTCTTCCTCGAAGGTCTTTTGCTGCAGCCTCAGCCGACCGGCCTCCGCCTGTCCGACGATGGCTGCCGCTGCCTCGGGGGCTACAACGGTGACTTGTGCGCCGGCGGCAAGTAGCAAGCCGAGCTTGCGCGCGGCCACTTCGCCGCCGCCCACGATCAGGCAGGGCGTGCCGCGAATGTTAAGGAAAATCGGCAGGTAATCCATCGGGTTGGGGTTTTGCTAGAATGCGGACCCTGTGTAACGGAGTCAGAACATGATCGTCATCGACCAGGAGCTGGATACCAGCGGACTGATGTGTCCGCTGCCGCTGCTGCGCTTGAAAAAAACCTTGCAGCTCATGAACTGTGGCCAGACGGTACGGGTGCGGGCAACCGACCCGGCAGCCGTGCTCGATTTCGGAGTTTTCCTCGAACAGGCCGGACACCAGCTCTTAGAGCAAGCAGAAGAGTCCGGCATTCTTCTCTTCCTGATCCGAAAAGGTTGAGTAGCCTTTCAGACTTGCCGCAAGCTGACGATCGGCCAATCCCGCTCCTCGGCGGTGCGGCGCAGGGTCGGGTCGGGGTCTACCGCCACAGGGTGGGCCACCTGGGACAGCAGCGGGATATCGTTGTGCGAATCGCTATAAAACCAGGCGTCTTCAAGATCATGTCCTTCGTTTTCGTCCATCCAGTCCGATAACCGGTGGACCTTGCCTTCCCGGAAGGAAGGAACCCCTTCGATTTTCCCGGTATAGCGGCCCGCCCGGATTTCGGGTTCGGTAGCGATGAGATTTTCGATGCCGTAGAGCTGCACGATGGGTTCGGTCACGAAACGATTGGTAGCGGTGATGACCAGCAAGGTGTGGCCGGAGGAGCGATGCTGGTCGACCAGCGCCAGGGCTGGAGGCTGGATGATGGGCAGGATCTTTTCTTCGACGAAGGCCTGGCGCCAGCGGAGCAGCTGTTCGGGCTCGTTTTCGACCAGCGGGCGCAGGGCGAATTCCAGAAATTCTCCGATGTCCAACGTGCCGCTTTTATATTCTTCATAGAACCTGGCATTAGCCGTTTCGTAGCCTTCCCGGTCGACGATGCCTCGGTCGACCAGGAAGCGCCCCCAGAGGTAGTCGCTATCGCCGGCAAGCAAGGTGTTGTCGAGATCGAATATTGCCAGAGTCACGGGTTTCCTTTACATTCCAAGAATATTACGGGATTTCGCATCGGTGTACTGCTGACAGCCTTAGATGCCCTCGCGCAGGGTTTATAAGCCGGAGCGGAACATGGCCGGCGGAAGGCGGAACATGCCGGGTCGGGTTGCCGACCGGACTACAGTATACCAGTTGGGGACAATGGGCGGATTAGCGGGAGATATGATCGATGCCGAGGGCTACCGCCTGAATGTCGGCATCATTCTGAGTAACGACGAGGGGCGGGTGTTCTGGGCGCGACGCACAGGCATGCGCTCCTGGCAGTTTCCTCAGGGCGGCATCAAGGTCGATGAGGAGCCGGACGCTGCAATGTTCCGTGAGCTCTATGAAGAGGTCGGCCTGGATCGCCAGTACGTCCAGATCATCGCCCGCACCAAAGGCTGGCTGCGTTATCAGCTGCCGGAGCGCTTCATCCGGCGCCGCTCTTTGCCGCTGTGCATCGGCCAGAAGCAGATCTGGTACATCTTGCGCCTCACCGGTACCGAGGCCAATATCCGGCTGGATTGTTCCGAACGGCCGGAATTCGACCGCTGGTGCTGGGTCGACTACTGGCATCCTCTGACCGATGTCGTCTATTTCAAGCGTGAAGTCTACCGTCAGGCGCTAGGCGAGTTGCAACGCTCGCTCCAAGCCGGCCATTCTGCCGCGATCTCCGGTCTCGCTGCGGCTCAAGTGCTGTCCGATGCCGCGACGCGGCAGATGCCGGTTTCTACCGATCCATCCCGTCCCAGGTCCAGCCAGCGGTAGCCCGGCCGTTCCGTATCCAGGGCGAACGCGGTACTAGCCGGCTTGAACTGGATGCAGGTCGACGGTGTGCCGAGTACGCGCAATCCCCTGGTTGCGGCGTCCGCCGCTTGATGGGTGTGGCCGTGCAGCACCAATCTGACCTGCGGGTGGCGCTGCAGAATCCTCAAGAATTCCTCCGCATTGTCCAGGATCATGGTATCCATCCAAGCGCTGCCACAGGCGATGGGGTGATGATGCAGGGCGATCAGTGTGTGGCGTTCCGGATTGCCGTTCAGAGTCCTGTTCAATAGTTCGAGCTGCCGAGCGGACAAGGAGCCGCCAGCTGAGTCCGGCAGGGTGCTGTCTAGGCAGGCGATCAGCCAAGCGCCGCTGTGGAGTACGGGGGCGTGCAGCAAGGGCGTAGCGCCGAGGATGCTGCGCGCTAAGACGGGATCGTCATGGTTGCCGGGCAGCCAGTAGCACGGTGCTTGCAGCTCGGTGCAGATGCCCGCCAGGCGCCGGTAGCTTTCGGCGACCGGTTCCTGTGCCAGATCGCCGGTGAACAGCACCAGATCGTAGCGGCGCCGGTTTGCAGCCTGGATGACCGTGCGCAGGGACGCTGCTGTGTCTATGCCGTAAAACCGCGCTCCGGCGTCGGGCAGGATGTGCGCATCGGTGAGATGGAGGATGCGCAGCGGGCCGGGGTCGGACATGGGATACTCAGCTTTTTCGGGGAATTTCAGCAGGCCGGAGGATCTTGACCAGCACCTGGGAGTTGCGTTCTGGGTTGTAGGCTTTTCGCCGTTCTGCTGGCAGTTCGGCCGGAGAGGCGGGCTCGAAGCCTCGTTCGCGGAACCATTGCATGGCCTGGGTGGTCAACGCGCAAAGCCGAGCCAGCCCTAGCCTACGGGCGCGCTGTTCGACGAATTCCAGCAGCCGTTCGCCGCGCCGCTCGCCGCGGTAGTCGGGATGGAGGGCCAGGCAGGCGAATTCGCCCATGGCTTCGGCCGGGAATTCGTGCAGAGCGGCGCAGCCGATAATTAGGCCATCGCGTTCGATCACCACGTAGTCGTCGATCTCGGTTTCCAGCCGCTCGCGGGACCGGTTTACCAGGGCGCCGGTATTCTCTAGCGGTCGGATCAGGTCCAGGATGCCTACCACATCGTTGACCCGGGCCGAGCGCAGTTCTTCAAAAGGATTGGCGCTGACCAGGGTACCGACGCCATCGCGGGTAAACAGCTCCAGCAGGATGGCGCCGTCGATGTGCCGGTCCAGCAGATGGGCACGGGTCACACCGGAGCTGCAGGCTTTGACGGCAGCGTGCATGTGTGGCGCTACCTCGGGTTCCAGCGACCCGCCCCGTTCGAGCAGGTGCTCCGCCTCCTGTACGGTGATTTGGCGGATCATCTGGCCTGCTGGGCCGAGGAGGCAGACCTGCTCCATCAGCAGCACCAGCTTATCCGCCCCGAGCGCGCTGGCCACCGCAGTCGCCACTTCTTCGGCACTGAGGTTGAAGATATCGCCGGTGGGCGAGTAGCCAAGCGGAGACAGCAGGACGATGCTGCCGTCGTCCAAAAGCCGCCGTATCGCGCCGGTGTCGACCCGCCGGACCTCGCCGGTATAGCCGAAATCCACGCCGTCGCGTATTCCTAGGGGCTTGGCGACCACGAAGTTGCCCGAGGCGACCCGGATACGCGCGCCCGCCATGGGCGAATTGGCGGCGCCCATCGAGAGCAGGGCTTCGATTTCCACCCGTACCGCGCCGGCCGCTTCCTGCACGCATTCCAGCGCGGCTGCATCGGTGATCCTCAGTCCCCCGTGGTAGTGCAGGTCCGCTCCGCGGGCCCGCAAGCGCCGCTCAACCTGAGGACGAGTGCCGTGTACCAGCACCAGCTTGATACCTAGGCTGTGCAGCAGGGCGAAATCATGCACCAGCGGAGCGAAGTGGCCGTCGCTGAGGGTTTCGCCGCCGAAGCTCACGACGAAAGTACGATTCCGGTGAGCGTGGATATAGGGCGCGGAGTCGCGGAGCCAGCGCACGAAGATTTGTGGGTCGATTCCGATGGTCATCCCGTGTGATCCGAAGTCAGTACGAATCTTCAGGAGCGACGCAATATCGCTCGATCAAGCCGCGTAATATCGTCGTCGCCGGTTCGACGTGCTCCAGCGGCAGGAACTCGTCGGGCTGATGGGCCTGCTCGATGTAGCCAGCGCCCAGGATGACGGTTTCCATGCCGAGCCGGGACAGGAAGGGGGCCTCGGTGCCGAAGGAAACCGCTCCAGCTACGGCATGGCTCAGGTGTTCGCAGCAGCGCACTAAGCCGGCGTCGGACTTCGTCTCGAAGGCCGGGACGCCGCCGAACAGGGATTCCACCGAGAGCCTGAGCCGCGGTGACGCGGCGAGAGCTTGCCCGAGCCGTCGCCGCAAAAGGCTGCGCAGCTCCTCGATGTCCATACCGGGCAAAGGGCGCAGGTCGATGCTCAGTGCGCAATGGCCGCAGATGCGGTTGGGGTTGTCGCCGCCATGAATGGCGCCCAAATTCAGGGTCGGCACCGGCACGGCGAAGGCCGGATTGCGGTAGCGTTCCTGCAATTCTTCGCGGATCGCCAGTAGTTCGGAGATGACCCGGTGCATGCCTTCGATGGCATTTGCGCCGAGCGCGGGATCGCTGGAGTGCCCAGCCTGCCCCTGGATGCGGATCGACTCCATCATCACGCCCTTGTGCATGCGGATGGGTTTGAGTCCGGTGGGCTCGCCGATCACGCAGCGCCGGGCAGGACCGAGATGTTCAGGCAGCAGCGCTCTGGCTCCCGCCATCGAGCTTTCTTCATCGGCCGTGGCGACGATCAGCAACGGCCGTTTCAGCTTTACCGGGTTGAACGCGCTAGCCGCATCCAGGGCGAAGGCGAAAAAAGATTTCATGTCGGCGCTGCCGAGGCCGTAAATCCTGCCGTCCCTTTCCGTCGCCGTATACGGATCGCTGTGCCAACGATCCGGATCGCAGGGGACCGTATCGGTGTGGCCAGACAACGCCAGTCCGTCCGCCCCCTCGATTGGACCTAGGCTAGCGACCAGATTGGCCTTGCCGTGTTCCAGCGGCTGAATTTCGACGCGGAATCCTAAGGCCGTGGCCCATTCGGCCAGCAGCTCGATCACCCTCCGGTTGGACTGATCGAAATGCGGATCGGTGCAGCTGACCGAAGGCCGGGCGATGAGCGCCCGGATCATGTCGAGGGTCGTCGGTACGCGCCGGGCCACTGGTTGATTCCAGCGGGCTAGAGGCCGTTGTCAGTGACGGCGCCTTCCGAGGCCGAACTCACCAGCTTGGCATACTTGGCCAGCACCCCCTTGGTGTAGCGCGGCGCCGGCTGGGTCCATTGCGCCAGGCGCCGGCCGATTTCATCATCGGCGACGTGCAGGCTCAGTTCGTGGGTCTCGGCGTCTATGGTGATCGTATCGCCGTCCCGGACGATCGCCAGCGGCCCGCCGGCGTAGGCTTCCGGCGTGATGTGGCCGACCACGAAGCCGTGGGTGCCGCCCGAGAAGCGGCCGTCTGTGATGAGCGCAACCTCCTTGCCCAGCCCCTTACCCATGACCGCCGAAGTCGGCGAGAGCATCTCGCGCATGCCAGGGCCGCCCTTGGGGCCTTCATAGCGGATGACGATGACGTCGCCCTTCACCACCGTGCCGTCGAGGATGGCCTTGAGTGCATCTTCCTCGCAGTCGAACACACGGGCGGTGCCTGTGAAGCTCAGGCCTTCCTTGCCGGTGATCTTGGCGACCGCGCCTGCCGGCGCAAGGTTGCCTTTGAGGATCACGAGGTGGCTGTCCTTCTTGATGGGGTTGTCCAGCGGTCGGATCATGTCCTGCCCAGCCGGGTAGTCCGGCGCCTCCGCCAGGTTTTCCGCCAAAGTCTTGCCGGTGACCGTCATGCAGTCGCCGTGTAGCAGGCCGGCCGCCAGCAGCGTCTTCATCATGGGCTGGATGCCGCCGATCTCCACCAGTTCGGCCATGGAATATTTGCCGCTGGGCTTCAAGTCAGCCAGCATCGGCACCTTCTGGCCGACGCGGGTGAAGTCCTCGAGCGTCAGGTCGACGCCGCAGGCATTGGCCATGGCCAGCAGGTGCAGCACTGCGTTGGTGGAGCCGCCCAAGGCGATCACCACGGTGATGGCGTTTTCGAAGGCCGGTTTGGTCATGATGTCGCGGGGCTTGATATCCAAATCCAGGAGCTTGAGCACCTGTGCGCCGGCGCGTTCGCAATCCAGCTCCTTATCCCTGGAAATCGCTACCTGGGCCGAACTCCCCGGCAGGCTCATCCCCAGCGCCTCGATAGCGGAGGCCATGGTATTGGCGGTGTACATGCCGCCGCAGGAGCCGGGTCCGGGGATGGCCTTGGACTCGATGGCGTGCAGTTCGGCATCGTCGATGCGGTTGTTGGCACGGGCGCCGACGGCCTCGAACACCGACACCACGTCCAGCTTCTTGCTGTCGTGGCAACCCGGCAGGATGGTGCCGCCGTAGACGAACACCGCCGGGCGATTCAGGCGGGCCAGGGCGATCATGCAGCCAGGCATGTTCTTGTCGCAGCCGCCGATGGCAACCACCCCGTCATAACCCTGGCAGCCGACCACCGTTTCGATCGAGTCGGCGATCACTTCGCGCGACACGAGGGAGTACTTCATGCCCTCGGTGCCCATGGAGATGCCGTCCGAAATGGTGATGGTATTGAAGATCACTGCCTTGCCGCCGCTGCCGTCTACGCCCCGCGCCGCGTCTTCGGCCAGCTTGTTGATGTGCATATTGCACGGCGTCACCATGGCCCAGGTGGAGGCGATACCTATCTGCGGTTTGGCGAAGTCGGCATCGGCGAAGCCGACCGCGTGCAGCATGGCGCGGCTAGGTGCGCGTTCCATGCTGTCGACGACCTGGGACGAAAAGGGGCGTGAGTGCTTGTCGGTCATGTGGTTTTCCTAAGACGGGTACGGTTTGCCGGGGATGGCTTCAGAACGAATCCCAGCTGCTGCGTTTGCGCCAGCCCAGCTGGGGTGCGATCAGTCCTAAGCCGAGGCCGGCGGCCAGGACGACGGCGCCGATGAAGAACCAGCGCTGCCGCGTGTCCTCGGCCAGGGCCTGGTTTTCCAGCTTCTGGGCCTCGAGGTCGCGCTCGGTGGTCATCAGCTTTTCCCGCAACTGGTTCCTCTCGGCTTCGATCTGCAGAGCATGGGCGGAAGTTTGGCGGATCGCCGCCAGTTCGGCGCTAAGCCTGTCGTGTTCGGCGACGAGATTGCGGGAACTCGATTCGGCGTTTTCATTGTCGCTCCGCAGCTTGGCGAGTTCGGTTTCCAGTGCGGTCTTTTCGGCCGTCAGCGCGCCGAGTTTCTGTTTGAGTTCGACGACTTTTTCCTTGACCTCGTTGAAGTCCTTCAGCAGCACGACCTGGCCGCCGTGCTGCTTCTGGCTGGATGGCGCCGCAACCGGAGTTTTTGCGCGTTCCGGCGCAACTGAAGTCGCTGCTACGGTTGAAGCCGTGAGGAGCAAAATGCAGGGCAGGATTCTTTTCACTTTGAGACGGAGTCCTGGCGAAAAACGATTGGACGACGGGCTGGAAAGGGGGGTAGCCCTTTCCGGTACTGGCGGCGATTATAACCGGCGCCGCTCCGAGATGGGCGCTGCAGCCGTAAGGCGTCAGTCTGCTAGCAGGAATTCCAGCAGCGCTTTCTGCGCGTGCAGACGGTTTTCGGCTTCGTCCCAAACCACGCTTTGCGGACCCTCTAGAACCTCGGTAGAAACCTCTTCGCCGCGGTGTGCGGGCAGGCAGTGCATGAATAGCGCATCGGAATGCGCCAGAGCCATGAGCGACCCGTCCACCTGATAATTCTCGAAGGCGCTGATGCGCTCGTCCTGCTCGCTTTCCTGGCCCATGCTCGCCCAAACGTCGGTAACTACGAGATCGGCTCCGCTCACGGCCGCTTGCACGTTACGTTCGACGACGACTCGTCTTCCCGCAGCCTCTACCAGATCCGTTTCCGGCTCGTAGCCGGGAGGGCAGGCGATGCGCAGTTCGAAGTCCAGCATCTCGGCGGCGTCGATATAGGTTTGGCACATGTTGTTGCCGTCGCCGACCCATGCGACTGTTTTGCCGGCAATATCGCCCCGGTGTTCGAAATAGGTTTGCATGTCCGCCAGCAATTGGCAGGGATGGAAACGGTCGGTCAAGCCGTTGATGACAGGTACCCGAGAGTACTCGGCGAATATTTCTACGGTACTGTGGGCATGGGTGCGGAGCATGATGCAGTCGACCATACGGGACAGGACGCGGGCCGAGTCTTCGATTGGCTCGCCCCGGCCGAGCTGAGTGTCCCGCGGCGAGAGAAAAATGGAACTGCCGCCGAATTGGGCCATGCCGACTTCGAAAGATACACGGGTGCGGGTCGAAGATTTTTCGAACACCATTCCCAAAACTTTGTTTTTTAGGGGCTCGTATGGGGTCTTAAGTGCCTTGAGTTCGGTGGCGCGGGCGATCAGAGCGCGAAATTCCGCGGGGCTGAGGTCGCGTAAAGTGACGAGATGGCGCGGTTTCATGGCGAATCTGTTGCAAATTCCAGGTGTCAGCGAGCGGAGCTGAGGTAAGCTTCGATGATGGCGCCAAGCCGATAGATCAATTCGTCGGCTTCGGCGTCCGTCAGAATCAAAGGCGGGAGCAGTCGCACGGTCTTGTCGGCAGTCACATTGACGAGCAATCCTTGCTCCAGCGCGATACCCACGATTTCGCCGCAGGGCCGGTCGAGCTCGATGCCTATCAGAAGGCCCAGGCCGCGGACTTGCCGTACGCCGGGAAGATTTGCGAGACGGGTGCGGAAACCTTCCGCCAGCCGGCAGCCGAGCTGCGCAGCGCGCTCGGGCAGCGCCTCGAGCTCCAGCGTATCGATCACGGCTAGGGCTGCCGCACAGGCCAGAGGGTTGCCGCCAAAGGTCGAGCCGTGTTTACCCGGCGTGAGCATTTCCGCCGCGATACCGCGAGCCAGACAGGCGCCGATGGGCACGCCGTTACCGAGCGCTTTGGCCAGGGACATTACATCGGGCGTTATCCCAGCGTGCTGATGGGCAAACATACGGCCGCTGCGGCCCATGCCGGTCTGCACTTCATCCAGCATCAGCAGCCAGCGACGCTGTTCGCACAGAGCTTTGAGCTGACCTAGATAGCTGGGGGCTGGAAGTCGGACGCCGCCTTCGCCTTGTACCGGTTCGACCAGTATTGCGACGACCTCGGGGTCGTCCATGGCGGCCAAGGCTTCGAAGTCGCCATAAGGCTGGCGCAGGAAACCGCCGACCAGGGGCGCGAAGCCCTCCTGTACCTTGGGATTGCCGGTGGCGCTGAGCGTCGCCAGGGTGCGGCCGTGGAAACTTCCTTCCATGACGATGATTTTCGGCTCGGCGATACCGCGATGCTGGCCGTAGCGGCGTGCGATCTTGATCGCCGCTTCGTTGGCTTCTGCGCCGGAATTGCAGAAAAACGCATTGTCCATGCCGCTCAAGCGGCAGAGCCGCGCGGCCAGCTCTTCCTGCAAGGCTATCCGGTACAGGTTGGAACTGTGGATCAAGCGCCCTGCCTGGTCGCACAACGCTTTCCGAACGGCCGGATGCGCATGGCCGAGACTGCATACGGCGACCCCGGATACGGCATCCAGATAGCGTTTGCCCTCGGCATCGAAAAGCCAAGCCCCTTCGCCGTGCGTGAAAGTCACGGGCTGCCGGGCGTAGGTCGGCATGATGTTACTCGTCATGAATCGTCGAATAAGGCCCAAAAAAACAAAAAGGCAGTCACGCCAGACTGCCCAAGGGCAGGAAGACTAGCGGAAATTGACGTGCAGTACAAGGAATTCGTCTGCTCGATACGGCGAGCCTAAACAAGCTGGTGCGGCTTCGAGCCCTGAGCTTGACGTGCATAATCCGGTGGCGAAGAATCGTAGAATTAAATCGAATCATTTTGGAGGTATTTCATGGAAGTCATTGAACGAATCAAACGCCAGATTGCAGACAATCCTGTCATTTTGTACATGAAGGGCACACCGGATTTTCCCCAGTGCGGGTTTTCCGGACGGGCCGTGCAGATCCTCGATCAGTGCGGCGCCGAATTCGCCTACATCAACGTTTTCGAGGCTCCCGAGATTCGGGAAAACCTGAAGCTCGTGTCGAACTGGCCCACCTTCCCGCAGCTGTTCGTAGGGGGTGAGCTGGTCGGAGGAAGCGATATCATGATGGAGCTTTACGAAAGCGGCGAATTGCAAAAACTGCTTGCTGCGGCTAAACCGCTCGCCGCCGCTTCTGCGGTCTGAGCGGGCTCATTCCGGCGGCTGCAGATCGCTCAGTTGCTTCCAGCGGTTGACTATGGTGCAAAACAGCCGGGCGGTCTGGTTGGCGTCGTAGGCGGCCGAATGGGCTTCCTGATGGTCCCAGCTCAGGCCGGCCGCCTGTGCCGCCCGCGCCAGGACCGTCTGGCCGTAAGCGAGGCCGCCGAGTGTCGCGGTGTCGAAGGTGCTGAACGGATGAAAAGGATTTTTCTTGATCTTAGCGCGGTTCGATGCGGCGTTGATGAAGGCGATATCGAAAGCCGGGTTATGGCCGACCAGGATCGCACGGGTACAGCC
>JAQTYA010000142.1 GCA_028688525.1 Methylococcus sp.
AGGTCAGTTGAGCTGGAGTTCGATGGTACCGCTCACGCTGACTTCGATCTTCTGGGTACCAGCCTCTATCTGCACAGGGGCAACCGGCGCTGCCGCCATGGCACGCACGCCCATCGTCATCGGCCGAATGGGGTTTCCTCCGGTGTCCACCCGCAGCGCGACGATGCGGTAGCGGCTGCGGCCCATTTCCTGCGCAACCAGCTCCGCCCGCCGCCGGAATGCCGCCAGCGCTTCCTTGATAAGCTCGTCTTCCGACTCTTTCAGTTTAGCCGGGGAGGTATCGTAGTCGACCGAGTCGAGGTGCAGTTGCTGCTGAAGTTCGCCCAAAAGCCCGCCGAGCTTGGCTGCGTCGGCGCTTTCCAAGCGGATCGACTGCTTTACCCGCCAGCCACTGATGCGCTCCTTTTGGTAGACGGGCGAAGTCTGATAATTCAGGGTCTGCACCTTGATCTCCGGCATCTCCTTGCTCCGCGCGATGGCCTGGGCGATGGCCTTATTGACCTCTGCGGCAAGCGCCGCTGCCTTGGGGCCTTCCGCTTCGCTAGACAGTACAGCGACAAGGAGGTCATTCTGGACATCGCCCTGCGCCTCGGACGACAGGTCGATGCGGTCGTAGGTCAGCGGCGGCCCCTCGTCCGCGTGCGCAGCAGACAGCGCTTGAAGCGCCAAAAGCAATGCCAGCATCTGGATTCGGGTCTTCACGGCAATCTCTCCTAAAATTTAGGTTGCAATCAGAACCAGCCCGGTTGTCGCCGGCCAAAGCAGTATGCTGCAACTCCCCGGTGAATGCACCCGGAGCCGCTACCCCGCCCAACCGGTTATACTTTTCCGGCCGCTCGATTCCGCGCAACCGACGTGCGAGAGGGCGCGAAATTAACTTTAGATTACGAGGACGATTTATGCACCGCATCCTTGCCCTGGTCTTCTCCGCCACGCTGATTGCCGCAAAAGCGTCTGCGGACTGGGATCCCGAACTGGAGGCCCGAGAGGAAGCAGAACGAGTTGCCGCGCAACGCGCCGAACAGGAGAAACAGCAACAGATTCATAAGCTTATCGACGAAGCCAACGCGAAAGCCAATAAATCCGTGGTGGACGCCAGGCGCAAATCCCTAGGCGCAGCGGCAAACGGCAAGTCCGACACCGAAGTCAATCGCCTGTACGAGGCAAAGACCAAGAGGGCTATGGAGGACGCCGCCCGCGCGAGCCAGCAACTGCGAGATTCCCTCAGCCAAGGCCAGGGAGCGGCTGCGCTTAAACAAGCCACCGGCAAATCATTAAAAGAGCTCGACAATATGTCGAACGAAGAAGCCGAAGCTCTGATTCAGAACCTGGAAAAGAAATATGGACAGTAAGCTAGGCAGAGCCTCCTGAAAATAACTCATTAGGGATAAGAGGGATATGAACCCATTCCTGCAGAACATGAAATGCTGGGTACTGCCGGTTACTCTGGGCTTGGCCCTGGCCGGCTGTGAAAACAAAGTCAGCCGCGAGAATTACGACAAGCTAGCTATAGGGCAGGAATACGCCAAAGTAGTCGAACTACTGGGCGAACCGGAGAACTGCCAGTCCGTGGTGACGGTCAAGAATTGCGTCTGGGGCAAGGAACCCAAGACCATCAGCGTGCAGTTCATGGGCGAAAAAATCCTGTTCTATTCGAACTCCGGGCTCTGAGTGGCTTTCCTCTTAAAACCGGCGCGGAAGATCGTCAAGCCGGCGGCATTGGCCTGCCTAGTCTCCGGGTTATTGCCGGCTTACGCCATTGCCGGCGGTTTGGCAGATCAGCTCGCCGCTCTAGCACAGGGAAACGGATTTTCGATCGAAGGGCTTAGCCGCTTGGGAGAAGAGCCGGCCCGAACCGCGGGCGCGGGAGATGCCAAGACACAGCTCGGCGCACTATTGCAGGGTTACAACTACATCCTGGCGGAGAGCCAGCCGGGGAAAATCGAGCGGGTCGTCGTCACCGGCGCGGCCCACAGCGGCGGGAGAATGTCTCCCAGCTCCACTGTTCAGACCATACGCATTGGCGTCCATCACCAGGTGGAAGCCGTTCTGTTCGGCCCGAATGGAGTTCCGCAGACTGTGTCCGTTCTGGTCGATACCGGAGCCTCGACCGTGGTGCTACCAACCTCGATGATCCCCAGCTTAGGCTTCGATGCCGACAGGCTCGCGGCCGGGATCAGCCAGACCGCCAGCGGCCAGGTTCACACCAAGATCGGCGAGCTTGCCTCCGTCGTCGTCGGTCCGGCTTCCGCGGAAAAAGTGCAGGTCAGCTTCATTGCCGACAAACGCCTGAACGGCGCGATGCTGCTGGGCATGAGCTTTCTGAACCGGTTCCGCGTCACCATAGACGACGAGCGCAGCGAGATCGTACTGCTGGCGAAATAGCCGGCGTCAACAGGCGGGGCGAGTCATCGCCACCAACGCCGCTCTCACCTCGGCTGCCGTGGTGGCGGGGGCGGGGAAGGCGAACCGCGCCACTCTAGCGCCAACCCGAAGCTGGAATCCCTCTCCATCGATCCCGACCATGGACGGCTCGCTGCCGGCTTCGACGGCGATGCCGGCAGCCTCGCAATAACCGACTATTGCGGTCCGGTGACCGGAATTCATGTGCTCCAGCATCGCCCGTTCGTCGTCCGCACCGAAAGGATTAGCCCGCATCACCCGTTCCGGCGGCAGCCAGTGAATACGGCCGAACCCGCCTATGTAGCGCAAACGCACCGGCGCCAACCGGTAGAAGGCGAAGGAATGAGTGTTGCGGAAACGCCGAGCGTCCGGAAAAAACGAAAAATACCGCTCAGCGGTATCCGCGTCGGCCTCCGGCACCAGTCCCACATCAGCGAGCAGAGTCAGCCGGCCAGCGCTCTGCACATCGCCGATGCTACGGTCCAGCACAATCAGCGAAACTTTTGGGTCAGCCTGGATATTACGGGTATGCTGGGCGATGCTGGCGATGTAGATAACTGGGACCCCGTTCCGGTCGAGACAATACGGCATCACCGAACCGAAAGGATAACCCGGCATGTCCGCCGAATGCGTGGACAGCACACCATCGTAAGCCTGATTCAGCAGCGCCCGCGCTTCCGCCCCAATCTCATCCGAGTCCGCCATATTCTTCCTCAATCAATCATGTCGCTGGTTTTCCAAGCCCTTCAACAGGGGCACTTCGAGCACTGCTATGCGAGCATGCCCGCAATTACCCGTTCGTATTCGGGAAAATAACGCCCGATCACGGAAAGATCGAACCGCTTCAGGATACTGGTGTTCGGCTCGCGCTCCAGCAGGAAGTCGAACGAGCGGCGGACTAGAGTTTCGACCGGAATCTCTCCCGCCAGCCTGACCGCATAGGACGGATCGACCGTCACCGTATGCGAGGTCGTGGAGGCGTTTTCGACCACCACCTCGAAAGTCGTATCGCCGCACCGGGTAACGCTTACTCTGGCCATGCAGGTTCCGCAATCGGCTCATCGCTGAAATTGGAAAGATAGCAGAAAGGCCCGCCGCGCCGATAGCCGCCGGGACGGGGATCAGTCAGTCCTGACGAAAGCGCGGCGCCTATAGTACAATGCAAGGTTTTCAACGGATTACGCCATGCGCGAACTCAATCCTCTCTACAATCAGATCAAAGACCTCAAGAGCCGCCAGGAAGCTCTTAGGGGGTATCTTTGACTTCGAAACCAAACAGGAACGCCTGACCGAAGTCCTGCGCGAACTGGAAGACCCGAAGATCTGGGACAACCCGGAACGGGCCCAGGCGTTGGGCAAGGAACGCACCGAACTGGAAGGCGTGGTCAACCGCCTATCCAGGATCACCGCCGGAATTGGCGACGCCGAGGAGCTGCTGGAACTCGCCGTCGAGGAAAACGACGAGGCTAGCGTGGAATCGGTGGCCGCCGATCTGGACGGCTACGAGAGCGAAATCGCCGGGCTGGAGTTCCGCCGCATGTTCTCCGGCGAAATGGACCCGAACAGCGCCTTCCTGGACATCCAGGCCGGCTCCGGCGGCACCGAAGCACAGGACTGGGCGCAGATGCTGGAACGCATGTATCTGCGCTGGGGCGAACGACGCGGCTTCAAGACCGAGCTGGTGGAAGAATCCGCCGGCGACGTCGCCGGCATCAAGAGTGCCACCATCCGCTTCGAGGGCGAATACGCCTACGGCTGGCTGCGCACCGAAACCGGGGTGCACCGGCTGGTGCGGAAATCCCCGTTCGACTCCGGCAACCGCCGCCACACCTCGTTCTCTTCGGTGTTCGTATCGCCCGAAGTGGACGACAACATCGATATCGACATCAATCCGGCGGACCTCCGCACCGACGTCTACCGCGCCAGCGGCGCCGGCGGCCAGCACGTCAACCGGACCGAATCGGCGGTGCGCATCACCCACGGGCCTTCCGGTATCGTAGTGCAATGCCAGAGCCAGCGCTCCCAGCACGCCAACCGCGACTGGTGTATGAAGCAGCTGCGCGCCAAGCTCTACGAAATGGAGATGCAGAAGCGCAATACCGAGAAGCAGAAGCTGGAAGACTCCAAATCCGACATCGGCTGGGGCAGCCAGATCCGCTCCTATGTGCTGGACCAGTCCCGCATCAAGGATCTGCGCACCAACGTGGAAACCGGCAACCCCCAGGCAGTGCTCGACGGCGACCTGGACATGTTCATCGAAGCCAGCCTGAAGAGCGGTCTGTAAATATGAGCGAACAACTAGACGAAAACAAACTCATCGCGCTGCGGCGCGAGAAGCTCGCCGAACTGCGGCAGGGCGGCATCCCGTTCCCCAACGACTTCCGCCGCGACGCCTTGGCCGGCGAACTGCATCGGCGCTACGGCGACGAAACGGCAGAGGCGCTGGAGGAACTCGCGGTTTCGGTCAAACTGGCCGGGCGCTTGATGGGCAAGCGCATCATGGGCAAGGCGAGCTTCGCCCATATCCAGGACATGTCCGAGCCGCGCATGCAGATATTCCTGCAGAAAGACGCGCTGGTGGATGGCGTTTACGAGGACTTCAAGGGCTGGGACCTGGGCGACATCATCGCCGTCGAAGGCGTCATGTTCCGGACCAAAACCGGCGAGCTGTCGGTGAAAGCGCGCGAAATCCGCCTGCTTACCAAGTCGCTGCGCCCGCTGCCGGAGAAATTCCACGGTCTAACCGATGCGGAAACCTGCTACCGCCAGCGCTATGTGGATCTCATCATGAACGAGGACTCGCGGCGGGTCTTCCAACTGCGCAGCGCCATCGTGCGCTATATCCGCGAATTCTTAAGCGAACGCGGCTTCATCGAGGCCGAGACGCCGATGATGCAGGTGATCCCCGGCGGCGCCCGCGCCAAGCCCTTCGTCACCCATCACAACGCCTTGGGGCTGGACCTGTACCTGCGCATCGCCCCGGAGCTTTACCTCAAGCGGCTGGTGGTGGGCGGCTTCGAAAAGGTGTTCGAGATCAACCGCAGCTTCCGCAACGAGGGGCTGTCCACCCGGCATAACCCCGAATTCACGATGATCGAGTTCTACCAGGCCTATGCCGATTACCGGGACTTGATGGATCTCACCGAAACCCTGCTGCGCGGCATCGCCTTGAGCCTGCTGGGCACGACCGTCGTAACTCACCAAGGCAAGGACTACGATCTGGGCCAGCCGTTCCGGCGGATGACGGTGCTGGAATCGATCCTGCAGTACAACCCGGACATCCGGGCGGAAGACCTGGCCGAGCGCGAAAGCGCCGCCAAGATCGCTGCGCGGCTGGGCATCCCTGTGGCCATCGGCGACGGACTCGGCAAGATCCAGACCGAAATCTTCGAAAAAACCGTGGAAGACCGGCTGGACGAACCGACCTTCATCACCGCCTATCCTGCCGAGGTCTCCCCGCTGGCCCGGCGCAACGACGACAATCCGTTCGTCACCGACCGTTTCGAATTCTTCGTAGGCGGGCGCGAGCTGGCCAACGGTTTTTCCGAGCTCAACGATCCGGAAGACCAAGCCGAGCGCTTCCGCAAGCAGGTCGAAGATAAGGCCGCGGGCGACGAAGAAGCGATGCACTTCGACGCCGACTACATCCGCGCACTGGAATACGGCCTGCCGCCCACGGCCGGCGAAGGCATCGGTATCGACCGGCTGGTGATGTTCTTCACCGACTCGCCCTCCATCCGCGACGTCATCCTGTTCCCGCATATGCGGCCGGAGGCGGTCCAAACAATTCGGGTTGATGACTCAAGGAGACCCGAAGCCGGACCAGCAATTCAGATAGAGAGCTCTTGATCTAAGGACCATAACAGTCCTCCGGCCCACCCAATCGGACACACGCCTAGGCACACAAAGAGCCCCGAAATATCAGGGGCTCTTAACTTTACGCCACCGCTCCGCTGCTACCGACTACAGAACGCCGACTTTAACTGGACGACGAAACTACTCCTCGGCCGGCGTCAGCAGCTTTTCGTCCTTGTCCAGCAGCGGGACGTGATATTTCTTGAGCAACGTCTCGATATCCGCGGCCTTCTTGTCGATCAAAGCCTCCAATTGCGCCTTTCTCTCCTTGTCGGGAATACGCACTCCCATCGACATGGGGAAATCGAAACGCACGCCCTCCTCGGACTGCATGGGAATCAAGGCGAAAGTACCCGGCTTGTTGTGATAGACCAGGTAACCTGCCATCGGCCCCCAGACGATGGCTAGGTCGATCTTACCGGCGAGCAATTCTTTCTCAACCGTCTGGGTGGTGTTGACCGTCGCGTCCGCTGTCATCGACTGGTAGGGGACACCTTGTTCCACCAATTTGTGATTGAGCATCCAGGTCGTAGCAGGCGAACCGTCGAACATGGCGATGCGGAGTTTCGCCTTACGTTCCGGCGGCAGCGCATCCACGTCTGCGGCTGAATGGATGTAGTCCCAGCCCTTCTTTTTCACATAGACCAGGGCATAAGTAGAACGGTAATACGGCTTAGTCGTGGCAGCCTGGTCGTAACCGGTGGGCAGGCCCATCACCACATCGCATTTGTATTCCTCGGAATCGGGCTCCTTGGCCTTGAGGGTATTGCGGATGAATCCCATACGCTGCGGGAACCAGGTATAGACGAGTTTCTTGTCCAGTTCCTTGGCGAGCAGCTCGGCAATCTTGTTCTCGAACCCGCCGCCCTTCTGATCCGAATACGGCGGATTGTTGGGATCGGCACATACTTTGAAAACATCGCCGCCCGCCTGTGCGGTGGCGGCTGCGACGAGCCAGGCAAACCCGGCCGAAATCAAACCTATCTTTTTCATCATATTGTCGTGACCCGAAATAAAAGCTCGTGGCCGGGCGGCCACCTTGGCGATTGTGTCACCGTTTGCGCCCGGCACAAACAAAAATGCCCCGGATCGGGTGACCGATCCGGGGCATTCGTCCGCCGGCCGAAGCCGG
>JAQTYA010000143.1 GCA_028688525.1 Methylococcus sp.
ATGGCCTGCTGCCGCATCACCTGCAGGGCATGATGATCCAGGGTTCGCCCGTCCGAGTTCCGTTTGCATTTCATGGCTCCATTATATCAAATATGTGACATTACTTTGTTGAATCTTAGTAACCCGTTGTGCTATACCTTGTGCAGTAAAGCTAGTGCCTGCCGTTCAAACTCTCGGCGATCAATCGGCTTGTCTTCTTGACGAAACCCGAGCGGTTGCTTTAGTGACCGTCAATAAACTGGATTTGATGCGGATCAGTTAGCCTGGAATATTGCACTTGTCTTTGCCAGGAGGCTTTGGTTTAGATGGGGAAATAGGAGTACTGCTTATGACAGATGGTCTGCATAATCCTCGCCAGAACCATCTTCTTGAATCTCTGCCTGCTGCCGAATACGCGCGCCTTTCCCCGCATCTCGAGTGGGTTCCAATGCCGCTCGGCCATGTTCTTTACGAGGCGGGGAGCGAGTTGCGTCACGCCTATTTCCCCGCAACTTGCATAGTGTCCAAACTTTATGTCATGGAGAACGGGGCATCGGCTGAAATCGCCGTAGTCGGCAACGAGGGCGTCGTCGGTATCGCTCTTTTCATGGGGGGGGCAACCATGCCGAATCGGGCCGTCGTGCAGAGCGCGGGCGATGCTTATCGGTTGCCGGGCTCCATCCTTATGCGGGAGTTCGACCGCTCCGGAGAGTCTCGAAACGGAGCATTGCACAACTTGTTGCTGCGTTACACCCAGGCGCTGATGACCCAGATGGCGCAGACGGCAGTCTGCAATCGGCATCATTCCGTAGATCAACAACTGTGTCGCTGGCTGCTGCTCAGCTTGGACCGGCTGCCCGGCAATGAGCTGACCATGACTCAGGAGTTGATCGCCAATATGCTGGGCGTGCGCCGCGAAGGCGTTACGGAGGCCGCCGGTAAATTGCAGCGTGCCGGATTAATCCAATACTGCCGCGGCCACATCACGGTGCTGGACCGGCCGGGGTTGGAGGCGCGGGTCTGCGAATGCTATCAAGCGGTCAAAACCGAATTTGATCGGCTGCTCTCCTCGCTGCCCTGAGAGGGGCGTTTCTCCGAGTGTTCGAAATGAGTCCCGCACTGCTGCGGTTTAGCGGTTTGTTGGCTGGGTGTGTGGCGCGTGGGTATCGCCAAAGCGGCGAAGCTGGTCAGCTGCCGCCTCGGATTCTCGCTACGTCGGTCTGGAGTCCGCTTCTTGCGGGTGTTATCGGGCCGGGAACGAAGTTTGCCTGCATGCCGTGCTAGATAAAGGCGTGCTGTGCGGGGATTTCAGTGACCTCCACAGCTACCTGCATGATAGGCCATTGGGCGGAGGCGGACAGAAAAGAGCCGGATACGGGGGGCACCGATTCGGGATGCCGGCCCACGGCCAGGGCGATGTGATCGTTGCCGACCACCTGGCCAGAGGTGGGGTCAAATCCTTTCCAGCCGGCGCCGGGCAGGTAAACTTCCGACCATGCGTGGGTTGCGCCGGGATCTTCGGTCGAGGTGGGGCTACACAGATAGCCGCTGACGAAGCGTGCCGCCAAGCCCAAGTAGTGACAGGCTTCGATGAATAGGGCCGCGAAGTCGCGGCAGGAGCCGGCGCGTTTGGTCAAGGTGGCTGTTGGGGTCTGAACGCCCGGCTCTTCCCTTTGCCGATAGGCGAACCCGGTAGCGATGGCTTTATTGATCCATTCGAGCAGGAGATAGGTTTCCACTACTTGACCGGACTGCCAGAAGGATTCTAGCCACAGGCTCAACAGCGGCTCGTTCGGGGCAAATATCGGTACGATATAAGCGTATAAGTCGGCCTGCTCGGCGAGATCGTACCGGAACGGATAGCGCACGGCGTAATCAGCCACGAGAAAGTCTAACGGCTGGTCTTCATAGTGCTGGAGGATGAGGCGGCTGTCGATCGACAGCCGGTCGCTCGGCTCGGTGAAAGTGGCCAAGGCCACCGAGTTATCGTACACGTCGCGCTGCCATTGCAGGCGATGGGCGGGGTAAACCGCGAGGTTGGCGGATTCTATGTGGACGTCGTGTCCTTCGCGAGGCCGTAAGAGCAGTTTATGCGGCAGCAGGGTTACGGCTTCGGCGTATCGGTAAGTAGTTATATGTCTTATTTGCAAGCGGCGCATCGTCATCATTCATGGGCTCGGGGCCACGGCGAGCTTTGATCGGCATTCTGACGCAAACACTGACATTGCGTCGAATGGCGCGCAGGGCCCATTAAGACAGTGGGGCTACAATGCAAACCATTGAACTTGATCGGAACTCCGCGACTTGCGTGCAAAATTGCCGCGGATTCTCCGTTACGCCTAAGCTCTTTCGCCTTGTTTTGATGCGGAACTACATTTTTTCGAAAATCTGGCACGAGCTTGAGTGCCCAGCAAAAATGGGCCAAACGGTCAAACTCAACGGATACAGTTTCAGTCCGCCGTAACATGCGAACACGTAAGCGAAGAAAAGCTACTCTGCTTGATCGTAGACGACGTGAGAAAAGCACACAGCATCGAATAGGACTGATTGCTCCTGACAAAACCGATCTCCCGAGCGCGTCCCTGTAGCAAACTCAACAATTTCGGGAACTCGCATGATCCATTGCTAACCGCTGATGCAATCGGTCAACTTCTTGTAAAAACAGATACCTATAAAAAATCTATCGCCTGCACCGGCGCATGCCAGGAATTGGCACCAAATCTGAATATCTCATGGATCAGCGAAATCAGATTGATTCAAAGGGCACCCTGAGGTGTCTTCGATTGAAATTGATAAATGTTGAGTCAGCATCCGATCCTCTTGCGAGCCGATAACCGGAAATGGCACCGTGCCGTCTTTCGTCGAAAATTGAGTAAATCACGTTGATGGAATACACCTTTACCGCTGAAACCAGGCCGCCGTTATCCTGCGGAAAGGCTAAGTATCTCGTGATCTTGATCCACGGGATAGGCTCGTCCGCTAATGAAATCATTGATCTTTCCATGGATTGGGCCCCTACGCTTAACAAGGCGGAATTTTTTGCGCCGGAAATACCGTGGCAAGACCAAGGTAACTCATTACCTGGTGGAGCCAATGGTTCGGCGATTCGCAACGAATTTTTGGCAGATTTAACCGGGCACTTGCACGATTACCTGGATTCGATCATCGAGGAAAAGCACCTTACGAATTTGCAAGTTGCTCTTGTGGGTTTCGGCGAAGGCGCGTCGCTTGCCATTTCCACTGGCATTGGACGTGAGACGCCTTTGGGCGCAGTTGTGGCGGTTGGACGCGGACTGAAAGAGTTTCCCGAACCTAGGGGGCAGGGCGGTAATCAAACCCCAGTATTATTAGCATTGGGCGCTATTGGAATAGAAACAACCAACGGTGGTTGGGGCGACACCAAGAGATGGCTGCAAGGCTTGGGTATGGAAGTGGACGAACTGCAGGCACCGGGTGATTACTTTGGCTTAGATGACCAAGGCGTCATTAAGGTAGCCGAATATCTGCGCGCGCGGCTGGTGAAAACGGACTTGGATTCGTGCGACTGAATGTGCGGCGATAATTGATTTTTCTCAAACCCGTTTAGGAGACCAATAACAATGGCAGATTACACCGTCACCGTTGAAGAATTACCCAATGGCAAATGGGCATGCTTCCTCCGTTTGGAGGGCCATGAGGAACCTATTAACCTCGGGAAGGAATTCAAGAACGAAGAACGCGCGGAAAATTGGCTTAACGTCTCGGAATCCGTGACCGCCATCGAGATGATGCTCCGCAAGCACAGAAATCCGGCCTGATCTCAGAAGCCGCCATCGGCCGCGGCGGCCTTAGTTTTCGAGGCTGGCCGACATGATCCGTTTCGTTTGGGCGCATGCGGGTCATGCCGATTGGCGGCGCGCCGCATGCCGAGTTCGAACGGGTCACCGCGAGCTGGGTGACGACGTGCCGCTGGTCGGATTCTCCGTCGGCAGCGCAATCGTCCGCCGTCACCTGTACGGATAGACCGGCGTGCTTACGGTTTTCACCGACGCCGTAGGATTGGCTCGTGAGCAGATACCCGCCAAGAGTTCCAAACTAGAGGTCATCACGCCGGTCAGCAACAGCGCCGTTACCGAAAGTGAATACCTCTGGGAGGCGGGTTGGTTCGTGCCGGTGACGAGCCAAGCTGGCACCGGCGCACTCAAGCCATGCCCTCTATGCCGGACCGCACGAAACATCCGAAGGGGTGGCAGCTAAACCCAAACCAACGAGGAGCTGGCGCATGATAGAAAGCTTGATGCTGAACCTGATTCGAGAATCCTGCATGAACATCGTGATCCTCGCCGAAAACACCGAGGAGGCTGGTTTCAGCCGGTCGATCATTACCCGCGAGGAAATCCGTACCCAGTTGCAAACCATTACACAGACTGCGGCCAATCTGGCCGCGGAAACCCAGCGCGCGTTACCCAAGATCGATTGGGCTGGTTGGGCGGAAACATCGAGGCGCATGCAGATTGGTGGCAACGATGAGCACGACGCCATGTGGAGTGCGGTGTGTATGCTGGCGCCGGCAACCCTGACTTGGCTGCGGGTTTACCCCAAGTACCAGCCGGATTTGTTTGCCTTCAAACCCAATGCCGCCGCCTGCGGCGAAGAGCCGGGCAAGGGATGAGCGGCAAACAACCGGGGTGGGACGGGCGCTCGGCTAGACGAGGTGGCTGAGCATCTGCCGGCCTATTTGGCTTCGGCGATGAATGCGGTGAGGCGTATCTCGCTCCCCTATTTAAAATGAGAAATGTCCGAAGGTTGTCTCTGGGCACAAAGCGTTCTTTTGAAACGAATGGCCCCCTGGAGACCCCATTCAAGGGTGTGGCAGCGTAGATCAAAGGAGGAACCGACACAATGAGACATAGAGATGAGCCTATGGACGAATCCGAGGCCATCCGGACGCTGCGTACAGAGTTACGACGAGTGACGGAGGCGCTGGAAACCCTTGTGGCCGATGGATTCCCGATGCGGCCTATGTCTAGTACCCGCGACGGGGTGGACGAATGGGAGCGATGGCACTTGGACATGGATAAGCGTATCGCGGATGCGCAGGAAGCGCTGATGCTGACCGAGCGGTTCGGTACCTCGCCCTGAGTAAGTGGAAAGAGTCCCAGGACGTTTTCGATTGTATTGAATAGCCAAAATTCGGGACGCTTGGATTATATTGTTCCCCGAACCGCGCGCTTTTCTAGGCGCAGGTTAGTTGGGTTTTGTATGCTCCTAAACTCGATTCAATCACATCCAAGAGGACAATAACGAAGTGAGTCTCACGGCGCGCTGTGTCTAACGGCGTTCCCGACGCCGCACGACCGCGCTTGTGAGACAGTGATTGCCTTCGGCGCCTGGGCCGTCCTGCGTTCACTCGCTCGGCGACAACAAGGTCGCCTCACTTCGTTCCACAATGACTTTACGGCCTTTCGGGATGCCTTGCAGTCCGCCTCCGGACAACGCTAGCGCGTTACCCTGCGGTGGACCGCCCGGCCCTGGGCCTACCCAGGGGCTCGTCGGACTCGCTCGCATTCGCATCGCTCCATGTCCTCCGGCACGGAGGGGGAGGGCCCTTATTCGATGTTCGTCGGCCTGAATCCTAGCACTGCGGACGAAACCCGATTCCGGATAGACCTCTCGTGATATAAAGATGTAACTGTGACTCGTTCCCGGTCAATGCCAATGAGGCCGAGGCATGCGGCTCGCCCGCTTCTGGAAGCAAGTCCACACCCCGGGTCCGAAACGTGTGTGCGACGAGTCAACTAATCTCTGCTTCCCCTCGATTCTGGACTTTCACTGGGAAAATCCTTCCTTAATGAGGACGATAGATGCTGAACTCCACTACCCAGCCACGCTATGGCGACAAGATTAATTCAGAATGTTTCGAGGAATATCTGATCCGATTGTTAGAGGAGAGGGACCGCTCCGGACTTACCGAACTGATTGGCGGCATCGAAGCGATGTTGATCAGCGTCGAGCCAGGAAATTCGGTCGAGTATATCGCCGAGCTGGCGTTGATGACGCCCTACCAGTATCTGGTGACGCTCGATAGCGAAAAGCATCTGACGCATGTATTGCGTATCGATATGTATTCGCCAGACATCCTTCTGCGCGAGCCCAAAAGCCCGGATTATATGGACATATTCCGCGGCCTGAACGACCTCTACCCGGTTGGTGCCAAACGTCCGCACAGCCGTTACCTGGGCGAAATTCTATGGTGTGGTGACCGGCACCAGGTGGTGGCCTTGCAGCAGCAGCGGGAATTTCGGTTTTTTCAGGTCGGACAACTCGCGGATCTGGATCTTCCATTAAATGTTAGCCTATCCAAGCCATCCCCCTATACGCAGAACGTAGTGGGTTACATGGAGCGCAAGGCGAACGAAATCCGCGTTTACCATCACGGCGAAAGCACCATTCTTGCGGCCGCACAGTGCGCGAACGACCGCGGTAAGGAAATGCAGGAGCGCTTGGGGATCAAGGACCTCCTCTGCCCCATTGATCACCTTGCAACTCGGGTTTACAGCCAAAATCGGGAACCCGCAATGCTCGAATATCTAGCACTGTCCAGCTACTACTACTGGGGCAGCTACAATATCAAGGACCAAAATTCGTCTACCAATGTCACCAAGAATGTCCGGGAGGTACCGGAATCAGTGAGCCCAGCCAAAGTGTTTACTGCGGCCAACCATCCATACTGTCTCAATCACATAGACAAATTACCCAGTCCAACCGAGACCTTTGTGCGCAACTACGGGCCGCGCCTGCACCACATCGCCGTAGAGGTGAAGGACGGCCAGCAAGACGGCAAGGAGTATATCGACATCGTTGTCGATGCCATCTCGGGACAGGGCAAGGGCTTTCTGCTGGAAACCATCGGCTCGCGTAGCGCGGGACTTAAGCAAATTTTCTCGTCAGCTTCGGATTTTTCTTCGCTGATCATCGAATACGTCCAGCGCTTCGGCGATTTCAAGGGATTCTTTACCAAGGACAATGTGGCCAAACTAACCTATGCCGCGGGCCAGGAAGAGGGCGTCAGGGCGAATTTACCTTAGCGAACTTTTGCACAATTCCCCGTTCGGCGACTGTAACCCGTCCCGAGTTTCGCAAAGGCTCCATAATCTAGTTTTTAGGTGCAGGCGTATGAACCGCCCCGGATTTTCCGGAGACTCCATTTCTTGAGAGGATGGAGTCATGAACAAGACATCGAAATTTACTCCGGAGGTTCGCGAGCGGGAAGTGAGTCTCACGGCGCGCTGTGTCTAACGGCGTTCCCGACGCCGCACGACCGCGCTTGCGAGACAGTGATTGCCTTCGGCGCCTGGGCCGTCCTGCGTTCACTCGCTCGGCGACAACAAGGTCG
>JAQTYA010000027.1 GCA_028688525.1 Methylococcus sp.
AGCGGGACGGCCAACAAGCCGCCCGTCGCCAACGCCGGCCCCGATCAAGCCGTTACCATCGCCCAGGGCCAGACCAGCATCGCCGTCACTCTCAATGGCAGCGGATCATCCGATCCCGACGGCAGCATCGCGGCTTACACCTGGACCGGCACGCCCGATCCCGCCGACACGGTCAACCCCAGCGTCACCCTGAACGCCGGCACCTATGTGTTTACCCTCGTCGTTAAGGACAATAAAGGCGCTGCCAGCCCTGCGGATACGGTCACCATTGTAGTCAACCCGGCACCCGCTCCCAATCGAGCGCCTACCGCCAACGCCGGCCCCGACCAGTCGGTCACCCTTCCGTCGGGCCAAACCGGCATTACGGTCACCCTGAACGGCAGCGGCTCGTCCGACCCGGACGGCAGCATCGCCGCCTACCGTTGGACCGGCAACCCCGATCCCGCCGACACCGTCAGCCCCAGTGTCACGCTGTCAGCCGGCACGCATGTGTTTACCCTGGTCGTCACCGACAACAAGGGAGCTACCAGCGCCGCCGACACGGTGCAGATCACCGTCAACGCAGCGCAAACTCCCTCCGGCGGCTCCATCAACTCCACCAGCACCGGTTCGCTGGCACGGGTAACAGCAACTGTAGCGGAACAGCCCAAGGTCGCCAGCACGAACTACAGCTTGCTGGCTGTCAACGATCTCGGCATGCACTGCGTCGACCTCGATACCCGCATCGTCAACATCTTGCCGCCCTTCCAGGTGATGCTGGGACAGGTGGTACAGAAAGGGGCGAAACCGGTCATCAATCCTCAAGGCGTTGAACTTTACTATTCCGCCGTCTCCAACCCCAAGGACCCCATCCTAGGCAGGACCGATATTTTCAACGGCATCGCCACCGACGGCACGACCTTCAAAACCAATTTCTGGAGTGCGGTCAACAACGAAGCCTATGACTTGTTCTACCCGCCGCTCGACCAAGCCCCGCTGAATCTGCCGGCGGGTACCAAGCTGCGCGATCTGGTCCCCGCCGACAAAGGCCTGCCGGTACCTAACGCCGAAAAGCTCTATATCGGCGCCGACGGCAAGGTCAACAGCGGCGACGAACAGCTCGCCGTCGCCCAGCACGGCATGCCGGGAGCCTCCAGCCCGTACGCGGCGAACGTTCCGCAGCGGGTGGAGGAGCACTACACCAACAAGCCGATGTTCGTGAATTTCCCCTTCGGCTACGTGGCGGACAAGGTCAACTGGTTCGAGGCCGCCGGCATCCCGATGGCACCGTTCGACGACGTGGGCCGGCAAAACCCGTTCCCGCTGGTGCGGGTCCAGGCCAAGAGCGGCGGCAGCGTGCTCGCTACCAACGACATCGTACTGCCGGTATCCAGCGAATCGGCCTGCACAAATTGCCATTCCGATCCGTCCGACCTGGCGGGCAGCCGTACCAGCTGGCCCACCGACGCGCTGCGCGGCGCCGGACTGGAAGTCGCCACCAGCGTTCAGGATCCGGATACCAACAATCCGGCCCAGGTCAGCGTGGAATACGGTGCCGACATCAACATCCTGCGCCTGCACGATCTCCGCCAGGGCGCAAACTACGTCGACCCCACCGGCGCCAAGACGCCTTGCGATATCAAAGCCGGCCTGCCCGGCAACTCCAACGGCAACGCCAATTGCTTGACCTACAAGGCAGTAGTGCAACACAAGCCGGTGGTATGCCAGGGCTGTCATTACACCCCGGCGCTGGATCTGGCCCAGGTCGGTCCGCAAGCCGGCGCCGTCGGCAGCCCGGCCAACGGCCGTAATCAAGTGGCGCATCAAAGCAACTCGCGAGTGATGCACAACCATCACGGGTCGTTCACCAACCTGTTCACGGCCATTCCGGCGCCAGACCAGGATCCAGCGACCGGCGTCGTCAAGAACCAAGCGGCTCGCTTGGCCGCGCTGGAACAGAACTGCTACCAGTGCCATCCTGGCAAGGAAACCAAGTGCCTGCGCGGCGCCATGTTCAACGGCAGCATGCTGTGCAGCGACTGCCACGGCGACATGAAGCAGATAGGTGCGGACTTCTCCGCTGGCGTGTCCCCGACCAATCCGGGAGCATTCGTACTGAACCAAGGCAGCTTCTATGACCCGGCTAGCAGCCAGCCCCGGGTGCCCTGGGCCAACGAACCGGGCTGCGGCTCCTGCCATACCGGCGACGCCAATAGCAACCTGGCCAACTCCGCCAACGTGATCGCCAACAAGGTCGACAGCAAGGGCAACAAAGACGGCATCCGCCTGCGCCAAGCCTTCCGCTCCGACGACACCAAGGCCACACCGATCGTACCGGCGAACAAGCGTTTCGCCGAACCGGTCATACCCGCACAGTTCAACGGCTTCAACAATCCCGGAGCAGGCAATCCCAAGCTGTACCGGGTCAGCACCGGCCACGGCGGGGTGATGTGCGAAGGCTGCCACGGCGCGACCCACGCCGAATGGCCGAACGCCACCGCGGCAGCCAACGACAACCTGGCCTCCACCCAGTTGCAGGGCCACACCGGCGCAATTACCGAGTGCGGCACTTGCCACACCGCCGGCAGCCTATCGAGCAGCACCCAGGGCGGCCCCCACGGCATGCACCTGGTCAACGACAGCCGCTTCTACGCGGATGCCCATGGCGATTTGGCAGAAATGCAGAATGGTCAGGCCGGCGGCGGCACCTGCGGCTCCTGCCACGGCAGCGACCATCTAGGTACTGTGCTCTCAAGAGCGGCCGCCGACCGCAGCTTCTCGGTGGAAGGCAAGACCGTCAGCGTCAAAGCCGGCCAGCCGGTGGCCTGCAATCTCTGCCATAGTCTGAGCACAAGCTTCGAGAAATAACCCCTCGACGCTCTCAACCGCAAAGCCGCGTTCCCGCTCTTGGACGGGACGCGGCTTCTTTTTACAGGGAACTTACACAAACCCGCCCCCTAGGCTTCTTGCACCTTCCCACGGTATCGTATCGGTTTTACCGAGGGAATCGAGCGATGAACGATCAGGCTACGCTGGAACTTGGCCTCCCAGGATTCACCTATTCCGACCTATACGCACCCGAGCGCCTGCAAACCCTGCTCAAGGCCTTCGATCAGGACCTGAACACACGCGATCCGGATCTGTTCGCAGCATTCGAAACCTATCGCAGCACGGGTGGCGAAGACATCGCGCCCGAACAGATTTCAGAGCTGCTGGTCACGGTGGCTCCTCATGTCGGCGAATTCGTCGCCCAGCTGTTCGGAGTGAAGACGGAACGCGACCGGCAGATCGCCGAAATTAGGGACGGCTTGGCCACGATCTTCGCCTTCCGCACGGAAGTCGTGGCGAAGCTACCGGGCCGTTTCAAAAACGTCTCCGCCGAAGACTGGGATATCGAGGCGCTGGCGGCAAAGATCGATGTCCTCGTCGAAGCCTATGCCCCGGAATATGCGGCTTCGGACCGCGAGGCGGCAGTGGCCCGGCTCGGCCTGGCGCTCCGGAATCTCCAGGTTCACTACGAAGCGGACGCGAAGCAGCCGGGAGGCGGCACGCTCGCCGACGCCTCTATCCGCACCGCCAAACTTCGCGCCCAGATCGGCGCCCATCCGCGCGGCGCCGCCTGGAAGGATGCGCTCGCCCTGGGCGATGCCGATTTCGCCGCCGGCTTGTTTGCGGAATTCGAGCGCTGGTGCTTCGCCGCCAACCGCGACGACCGCCTCAAGCCCCGAGTCGAGGACTGGGCAAGTTTCAAGGTTCCGGCCAAGACCGATTTCGAGCACCTGGTCCACCACGTCGTGGAAGATCGCGATGGCTATGGCGTCTGGGCCGCCGAACCCGGCCATCACCGCCGCCGCGACGGCTTCGGTCTGACCGATCCGCGCTTCCCGGAGCGCAAGGTGCTGTACGAGGTCGATCATTGCATCTACTGCCATGACCGCGACACCGATTCCTGCTCCAAAGGAATGCGCAACAAGAAGGACGGCGGCTTCAAGACCAATCCGCTGGGCGTGCCCATCACCGGCTGTCCTCTGGAAGAAAAAATCTCCGAAATGCACTGGCTCAAGCGCCATGGCGACAACATCGGCGCACTGGCGCTGGTCACGGTGGACAACCCGCTCTGCCCCGGTACCGGCCACCGCATCTGCAACGATTGCATGAAGGGCTGCATCTACCAGAAGACCGAGCCGGTCAACATTCCGCAGATCGAGACCAACGTCCTCACCGACGTGCTGTTCATGCCCTATGGCTTCGAAATCTACAGCCTGCTGACGCGGTGGAATCCACTCAATATCAAACGACCGCATGCCCTGCCCTACAACGGCAAGAACGTGCTTGTGGCGGGCATGGGACCGTCCGGCTACACCTTATCGCACTACTTGGCGAACGAGGGCTTCGGCGTGGTCGGGATCGACGGGCTGAAGATTGAGCCGCTGCCGCCCGAACTGGTCGGCGACGAGCACCAACCGCCGCAACCGATCCGCGACTTCGGCGCACTCTACGAAAAGCTGGACCGCCGCATCATGCTCGGCTTCGGCGGCGTCGCCGAATACGGCATCACGGTGCGCTGGGACAAGAATTTCCTCAAGGTCATTTATCTGAACCTGCTGCGGCGCCGGAATTTCCGCTGCTACGGTGGGGTACGCTTCGGCGGAACGCTCACGATCAACGAGGCTTGGGATTTGGGCTTCGACCACATCGCCATCGCTTCCGGCGCCGGCAAGCCCACTCTCATCGACCTGAAGCACAACCTGATCCGCGGCATCCGCAAGGCCTCCGACTTCCTGATGGCCTTGCAGCTCACCGGCGCAGCCAAGGAATCCTCGCTGGCGAATCTGCAGGTGCGACTGCCGGCCGGGGTCATCGGCGGCGGGCTCACCGCTATCGACACAGCCACCGAGCTGCTGGCCTATTACCCGGTCCAGGTCGAAAAGATCCTGCACCGCTACGAAAAGCTCTGCGCGGCCTATGGCGAACCAGCCGTACGCGGCCGATACGATTCCGAGGAAATCGGAATACTGGATGAGTTCCTCGCGCACGGCCGGGTGATTCAAGCGGAGAGGCAACGCGCAGCCGCCGCCGGGGAAGCCCCGGATTTCCTGCCATTGCTGAAACAATGGGGCGGCGCCACTCTGTTCTATCGCAAGGGCATCAAGGATTCGCCCGCCTATCGCCAGAACCACGAGGAAATCACCGAGGCCATGGACGAGGGCATCGCGCTGGCCGAAGGCTTGAGCCCGCTGGCCGCAATGGAAGACGGCCACGGCCACCTCAATGCGGTGCGCTTCGAAAAACTTGAGGAGCAGGAAGGCCGCTGGAAACCAACCGGCGAAATCGAGGTGCCGCTAAGGAGCTTGTTCATCGCCGCCGGAACCTCGCCCAACACCATTTACGAATCGGAGCACCCCGAAACCTTCGAGATGGACCACAAGTTCTACAAGCGCCACGAGCCCGATTGGGCCGCCGAGATACCCGATCTCGTGCCGGTGCAGGACGAGGCTTGGCCCAAGATCGGCAAACCGGCACCGTTCACCTCCTATCGCCGCGGCGGCAAGTTCATCACCTTCTACGGCGACAACCATCCTGTCTATGCCGGCAACGTGGTGAAAGCCATGGCCAGCGCCAAGGACGGCTATCCCTACATCGTCCGCCTGTTCGAAGGGGAGCTGAAGCGGCTCGACCCCGCGGAACAGCCGCACCGCGACCGGAACCTGCAGGCGTTCCAGGCGGTCATCGACGATGCCCTGACCGCCCGCATCGTCGCGGTCAACCGCCTGACGCCGACCATCATCGAAGTGGTCGTCCGTGCTCCCGCCTCGGCCAAGCACTTCCAGCCTGGACAGTTCTACCGGGTACAGAACTATGAGGCGTTGGCCCCAGTGGTCGAAGGCACGGTACTGGCCACCGAGGGCATTGCCCTCACCGGCGCCTGGGTGGACAAGGACAACGGCCTGATCTCGCTGATCGCGCTGGAAATGGGCAGCTCCTCACGGCTATGCGCCCAGTGGAAACCCGGCGATCCGCTGGTAGTGATGGGTGTCACCGGCGCGCCGACAGAGATTCCCTCCGGCCAGACCGTCGCCCTCGTCGGCGGGGGCTTAGGCAACGCGGTGCTGTTCTCGATCGGCAAGGCGTTGCGAAGCGCCGGCAATCAGGTGATCTATTTCGCCGGCTACCGCAACAGCGCGGACGTATTCAAGATCGAAGAAATCGAAGCGGCGTCGGATCTGCTGGTCTGGACGGTGGACAAGCGCGAGGGCAACATTCCCGTTCAGGTTACGCGCCCGGACGACAAGTCCTTCGTAGGCAACATCGTCGAGGCGATGCTGGCCTATGCCAAGGGCGAGCTGGGCCCCACCCCCATCCATCTCGACGACGTCGACCACATGATCGTGATCGGCTCGGACCGGATGATGGAAGCGGTCAAGCATGCCCGCCACGGCCTGCTGGCGCCCTACCTCAAGCCTCACCATGCCGCCATCGGCTCCATCAATTCGCCGATGCAGTGCATGATGAAAGGCGTATGCGCGCAATGCCTGTGCAAACACGTGGACCCGGAAACGGGCCGCGAGTATTTCGTGTATTCCTGCTACAACCAGGACCAGGAACTGGACCGCGTGGATTTCCCGAATCTCTATGCCAGGCTGCGGCAGAATTCGGTACAGGAGAAGCTGTCCGCACTCTGGCTGGAGTGGCTGATGAGCCGGTAGGTCATGAGAAACCTCGCGGCGACCGCCGCGAGGTTTTCAAGTCCGCTTGGAGTTCAGCGCCAATCTCAGCAATCCCGCCGCACTGATGGCATCGGTGATTTCCCCGGACATGACCATGTCGACCGCGTCGGCCAACGGAAGCTTCCAGATGCGCAGGTCCTCGGTCTCCTCGAATTCCGGCTCGCCTTCCTCCAAGTCTTCCGCTAAGAACACGAAACCTTCCTCGTCGGTGACGGAATTCGAGGTATGGAGCCGCATGAGAAGCCGCCAGGAGGCAGCGGACAGGCCGGTTTCCTCCCTCAGCTCGCGCCGGGCCGATTCCAATATGGATTCACCTTCGGGCGAACCGCCCATGGGAATCTCCCAGAACCAAGCGTCTGGCACATAGCGGTACTGACCTACTAGCCAGGTATTGCCCCAGCCGTCGAGGGGGATGATGCCGATCGCCTGATTCTTGAAGTGGATGCGGCCATACAGGCTGAGGCCGCCGCCGGGATTGACGACGTGGTCCTCGTCGAGGTGAATCCAGGGGTTGTCGTAGATTTCCCGCCGGCTCAGCAGACGCCAGGGATTCAGTTCCGGCACGCTATCCAACCCGGTGGAAAGCCGGGCTGAATTCATGCACTGCCTCGATCATAGCGCCGACGTGATCAGGCTTGATGTCCGGCGTGACACCGTGGCCGAGGTTGAACACATGGCCGCTGCCTGTGCCGTAACACTCCAAGATCTTCCGGACTTCACCACGGATGACTTCGGGCTTGGCATAGAGCGCCACCGGATCGAGGTTGCCCTGCAGAGCCACCCGATCGCCGACCCGCCGCCGCGCCGCACCGATGTCGGTGGTCCAGTCCAGACCAAGCGCGTCATAGCCAGCGTCCGCCATCGCCTCCAGCCACTGCCCGCCGCCCTTGGTGAAGAAGATCGCGGGGATGCGGCCCCGCTCCGTCAGCCGAAGCTGCTGGCGCACTCGCTCGGCGTAGCGCAGCGAAAACTCCAGATAGTGCTCCGTATCCAGATTGCCGCCCCATGTGTCGAACACCATCACAGCGTCGACCCCGGCGGCGATCTGGGCATTCAGGTACAGCGCGACCGCGTCGGCGAGCTTTTCCAGCAGCTCGTGCATCAGCGCAGGCTCCTCGTACATGAGGCATTTGACCTTGCGGAATTCCCGGCTGCTGCCACCCTCCACCATGTAGGTCGCCAAAGTCCAGGGACTGCCCGAAAAGCCGATCAACGGCGCTCTGTCGCCCAGGCGCTGCTTGATCAGCCGTACCGCGGCCGGCACATAGACCAGCTCCTCTTCCGGATCGGGCACACCCAACCTGTGGATGTCCGCAGCCCCTTGGATCGGATTGCGGAAACTCGGTCCCTCGCCCTCGACAAATTCCAGCCCCAGCCCCATGGCGTCGGGGATGGTCAGAATGTCGGAGAACAGGATCGCCGCATCCAGCCGGTAGCGCTCTAGCGGCTGCAAGGTTACTTCGCAGGCCAATTCGGGCGTGGTGCAGAGATTCATGAAGCTGCCCGCCTGCTCCCGGACCTTACGGTATTCCGGCAGGTAACGGCCCGCCTGGCGCATCATCCAAACGGGGGTCCTCTCGACTGGCTGGCGTAGCAGGGCGCGAATGAAGCAATGAGTCATGGCATGTCCTTTGTCAGTTCGATGGCCTCAACGGCCGTAGCTTTCCAAGGTGGCTCGCAGCGGCCCGGCGGCCACGACCACAGGGAGGGTCGCCTCGCCCAAGGCCTTGAGCAAAATCAGGCGCAGACCGCCATCGACGTTCTTCTTGTCGACCGCCATGTGTTCGAGAAAGGCATCCGCGTCCAACTCGCGCGGCGGGACGACCGGCAACCGCGCCCGCTCCAGCAGGCGGATGACCCTCGCTGCTTCGCCTTCGCCAATCCAGCCCAGGCGGCGGGACAGATCGGCCGCCTGGCACATGCCGATGGCCACCGCCTCGCCGTGCAGATAGACACCGTAACCCATGCCGGTTTCGACTGCATGGCCGAAGGTATGGCCCAGGTTCAGCGTCGCCCGCACCCCGGTTTCGGTCTCGTCTTCCGCCACCACATCAGCCTTGTTGAGACAGGACCGCTCAATGGCGTAGGTCAGCGCTTCCGGCTCACGCCGCAGCAAGCGTTCGATATTCGCTTCGAGCCAGGCCAGGAATTCCGGGTCGCGGATAAAACCGTATTTGATGACCTCCGCCAGACCCGCGCTCAGTTCGCGGTCGGGCAAGGTATTCAGAGTGTCGGTGTCGGCCAGGACGCAGCGCGGCTGGTAAAAGGCACCGATCATGTTCTTGCCGCGCGGATGGTTGACCGCAGTCTTACCGCCCACCGAAGAATCGACCTGGGACAGCAGTGTGGTCGGCACCTGGATGAAAGGCACGCCGCGCTGATAGCAAGCCGCCGCGAACCCGGCCAGATCACCGATCACACCACCGCCCAGCGCGACTATGCAAGCCGTGCGGCTGAACCGCTCGGCCAGCAGAGCATCGAATATGGCCATCGCCGAATCCAGGGTCTTGTAGGCCTCGCCGTCCGGCAACACTATGGTCCTGAACTCCTTGCCGGACAGCGCCGCGAGGGTGCGCTCGAGATACAGCGGCGCCACGACTTCATTGGTTACTACCAGTACCTGCTTTCCCGGCACGTGCGCCTGAATCAGGTCCGCACGGTCGAGCAAGCCAGGTCCGATGTAGATGGGGTAGCTGCGCACCCCCAGACTGACGGTCAAGGTTTTCATTCGGTAAGCGGTTTGATCCCGGATTTTTCGTAGGCGTTGACGACGCGCCGGACGGCGCTGCGGCTCGAATGCTGCCCGGTATCCACGATGTAATCGGCCACCTCGCGGTAAAGGGGATCCCGTAACCGCAGCAACTCGTCTAGGCGTTGGCGGGGATTTTCAGTCCGCAGCAAGGGGCGGTTGACGTCTTTGTGGGTTCGCTCCAACTGCTTATGGACCGAGCATTGCAGGTAGATCACCAGCCCTCGCGAGGCGAGATTGTCCCGGTTTTCCTGGAGCAGTACAGAACCGCCCCCGGTCGCCACGACGACACCCTCTTTCGTGGTCAGATCGGCAATGACTTCCGCCTCGCGGCGCCGGAATCCGGCCTCGCCCTCATACTCGAAGATCATCGGCACCGTGACCCCGGTTCTGCGCTCGATCTCCTTGTCGCTATCCCAGAACTCCAGCCCCAGGGCTCGGGCCAGTAAGCGCCCTACGGTGGTCTTGCCAGCCCCCATGGGACCGACCAGGAAGATGTTTCTACGGTTCCTCATCGCTGCGCGCATCAACTCGATGCGGCGAATAATAGCATGAGCTCCGTCCCTACCCGTGGCCGTCAGGGATTCATCGCCGACTCCTTGATGATCTTGGGTGTGATGAAGATGAGAAGCTCCTTCTTATGATCCTCGACTAAATTGTGCCGGAACATGAAACCCACACCGGGAAGATCGCCGAAAAACGGCACCTTGTCGGTATTGTTCGTCTTGGTGCTCTCGTACACCCCGCCCAGCACTACCGTCTCGCCGTTCGCCACCTGCGCTACCGTGTCGATTTCGCGCTTTTCGATGGCAAAATTCCCTGTGGGCGTAAGCTCCCCCTTATTATCCTTCTTGACCATGAGATCCATCAGGATATGGTCGTCGGGCGTGATATGCGGCGTCACGTCCAGTTCCAGCACCGCAGGCTTGAACGCCACGTTCTGTACCGGAATGCCGCCTCCGGTGCCCTGCTGGGTAATCTGATACGGCAGCTCGACACCTTGCATAATCTTGGCCTTGGACTGGTCCGCGGTGAGTACCCGCGGATTGGCCAGAATTTCTCCCCGGCCCTCCTTCTGCGCAGCGGATAACTCGAGATCCAGCAAATAATCGCCCATGGACACCACATACTGCGCCGAACCGTAGGGCGAAAGCGTCGTGAGCTTCGCCAGATCGACACCCAGGTTGCTCATACTGCCGATAGGATTAGGATACCCAGGAGGGCTTACTGTGGAAGTCCAATCTTTGGGACGAAAATTCAGCTTGGCGCCCAGCTCGCGCACGAAGTCCACGTTGGCAATCACCACCCTGGATTCGATCACAACTTGCCGAACCGACTTGTCGAGCTGTCTCACCAGTTCCCGTATGCGTTCGAGATTGCGCGGCGTGTCCTGAACGATGAGCTGGTTGGTGCGGGGATCTGTGGTCACGTTGCCCCGGCTCGACAGGATCGATTGACTGACGTCGTAGCTCTCGCTCGTCGTCACACCGGCCCCGCCGGTGAGCGCTTCCGGCCGAGTAATGGATTTCTCCGCCTTTTCGGTGGTGCCCATGATCACTTTCTTGATGTCGTCGGCCTTGGTGTAGTTGATCTGAATGATCTCGGTGCGCAACGGCTCCAAGTCCTCCACAACTTGTATCGCCTCCAACTCGGCCTTCTCGAGTTCATTGATTTCCTTCATCGGGGCGACGCGAACGATGTTGCTGTTGGGCTCCTGGCGCTTGCCCAAACCCTTGGCCTTGAGCACCAGATCCAGCGCCTCATCCCAGGGCACCTCGTTCAGCCGGAGCGTGACGTTCCCTTGCACCGAATCGGCAGCCACAATGTTGAGATTGGTGAAATCGGCCAGTATCTGCAGCACGTTCCGGACGGGGATGTCCTGGAAATTCAAGGAAAGGCGATCGCCGCTGAATACCCGGTGCTTTTTCTTGATTTCTTCCTTCTCGGCCCGAGTCAAGGGCCGCAGCTCTATGGTAAGAAGCTTCCCGGATTGATAAGACGAATAATCGTACTGGTCCGAGACCGGCGTAATAAGCAAGCGGGTGCCTTGGCCGACCGGCATCGCCTCGATCCATTTAACCGGCGTAGCGAAGTCGAGAACATCCAGCCGGCGCGCCAGCCGCCCCGGCAAGCTGGTGCCGGGCAGGTCGGCGATGACGCTGCGTCCTTCTTCGCGGAGACTCACGACCGACTTCGGGTCGCTCAGCGTGACCAGCAGCCGACCCTCACCCTTCTCGCCGCGCCGGAAATCCACATTCTCGACCTGCGTTCCCGACGTCACGGGTCTTTCGGCCACTACCACCGGGGCTGGCGCAATACGGTCGGCGGCGGCTTCGGCCTTGCCGCTCTGCAGAGTGACGTAGACAAAGCGGCCTTCGGCCCTGACCGTGTACGGAGCCGCCACGGCCAAATTCAGAACCACCCGCGTCCGTCCTCCTGCGGCGATCGCTTGAACCGTCTCGACTCCGGCCTGATGAACCGGAATGGGCTTCTTATCCAAGCCATTGCCGACACCCGGCAAGTCCAGTGCGATCCGAGCGGGGTGCTCGGTACCGAACGACTGCGGTTCGGCAACGGGAGCGTCGAAACTCAGGCGCAGCCGGAAATTCTCGCCGGGCAGCGCGGTGAAATCGACGGACTGCAAGGTTGGCCCCGCCGCACAGTTCCCCCAACTCCATAGCAAGGTCCACAGGCAGACGATTGGCCATAGGGGGAATTGCCGCCCCCCTCCACCTCGAACTCCATTCAGTCTCACTACACCCTCTTCACTTCTTGTCACCGGCCGTTTCCGCCAGGCTCATCGTAGCATTGCGCTCCAGCCAGCCGCCTTGGGCATCGGGAACGATCTCCACCAGCTCGACCGCAGCCTCGGTAATACGGGTAATTCTGCCGAAATTCAGGCCCATATGATTCCCGACACGCACCCGATGAATAGTACCGTCTGCGGCCAACACCAAGGCCCATAGATTCCCGAACATTTTCACCGTCCCAACCATTTTCAATACGTCTAGCTCATAGCCCTCGAGCAGCTCTTTTGGCCGAGACGTATCGGGACGGATGCCGTTGTCCGCAGTTGAAGTCTCTGCTTCACCGCTCTTTTCGAACGGCTTGAAAGGATCATGCAACTCGTCGGATTTGAATAAATACGGCACCGCCGCCTTGATTTCCGGCAACGGTTCCACACTGACTTTCTGCCGCTCCTTGACCTCGGCCACATAGGCTTTGAGATCGGCCATCTCATCTTCGGCACAAGCAGCGATCGAGCTCAGGGTAACAGCCGCCGTCAGCCGTCTCAGGCGCAGAACCCAGGCAAGCATCAAGGCTTTCTGCGCTCGGCGGCGGAAGACGGCGGCACCGCGCCGTCTTCCAGGTAACGGTAGGTTTTCACCAAAGCGGTCATCACCAGGCTGGCTTCCGGCGTTTTGGCACCATTACCCGTATCGGCCGCGCGTGAGGATATTTTCACATTATGGACGGTGACGATGCGGGGCAGCGAGGCCAAGCCACTGACAAAAGCGCCGAATTCCATATAGGTGCCAACCACCCGGATCTCTATCGGAAGCTCGGCGTAAAAATCTTTGGATACCTCGTTCCCCGGCTTAAATAGCTCGAACTCCAGGCCGCTGGCGAGCCCGGTTTGCGATACGTCCACCAACAGATCGGGGACCTGGGTCCGGTCCGGGAGTTGCCGCAGCAGGTCGCCGAAAGTTTTTTCGATATCCGAGAGCTGCAGCCGGTATTCGTCGAGGTTGACGGCCTTCTTCTGCTTGACCTCGAAGGACTCCTTCAGCTCCTCCTCCCGGTGGCGCAAAGTATCCAACTCCGCCATCTGGACGCTGGTATCGAGGTAATACCACACGCCAGCCAGCACCGCGCTGAGCAAGGCGATGGCCGCAAGCTTGACCGGCATCGGCCACGAACCGGCATATTCGAGATCCCAATTGACCCGGGCCAAATTCACGACTTTTTCCTGGCAGCCTTACGAGGCTCTTCGTCGGCGCGGCTCTTCGGCCCCTGTTTCAGCCGCAGGGCGAACTGACTACCCTTTTCCTTCTCCTTACTGCGCGACTGCGCGTCCTGCTTGTTTTCAATGATCTCCAGCACCGGATCGTACAGCCACTCCGAGGCCTCCAAGTTGCGCATATATGCGGACACCCGCGCATTGGATTGCGCCATTCCGTTGACGGTAAGCTTGCGGTCTTCCTGGACCAGACTCCGCAAACGAACACCTTCCGGCACCGTGCGCGCGATTTCGTCGAACAGATGCACCTCCTCCGGCCTGCTCATCTGCAGTTGCTGGATGATTTCCATCTTGGCGACCAAGCGGCTCTTTTTCGTTTCCAGATCCCGTATCTCGGCGATCTTGCGCTCCAGCGAAGCGATTTCGCTCTCGAGAAACTGATTGCGGCGGGTTTGCCGGTCGATCGCCACGCCGATCTGGGTATGGACTAGCAGCATGATCGCCACTGTAAGCGTGAGCCCCAATCCGGACCAAATGGCGAACTCCCTTTTCTGCTCACGCCGCAGCGCGGCACGCCAGGGCAGGAGGTTAACGCGCGCCATCAGTCGAAGCTCCGCAAGGCCAAACCGCACGCCAACATCATGGCCGAGGCGTCGCGGGTCAGGCGCTCACGCCGAACGCGATCGGCAAAGCTCATGTTCAGAAACGGATTGGCCACCACTGTCGGCACTTGCAGCGCCGTCTCCACATATCGGTCGATCCCCGGAATCATCGCGCAGCCGCCCGCCAGCACGATCGCGTCGAAGCCGCGCTGGGCAGTGGAAGAGAGGTAGAACTGAAACGAACGGCTGATCTGCTGCACCAGGGCATGCTTGAACGGCTCCAGCACTTCCGCGGAATAGTTGGCGGGCAGTCCGCCTTCTTTTTTCGCCAGGCCCGCTTCTTCGTAGGACAAACCATACCGGCGCTGAATTTCGTCGGTCAGCTGCATCCCGCCGAATCCCTGTTCGCGGGTATAGATGATGGCGCCACCGTGAATCACATTGAGGGTAGTCGCCATCGCGCCCACGTCCGCGACCGCGACCGCCTTGTCCCGCACTGCCGCCGGGAGCTGATCCCGTACTAGCGCGAAGGCGTTCTCGATCGCATAGGGCTCGACGTCGACGACCTCGACGGCGAGCCCCCCGTTTTCAAGCACGGACACCCGGTCTTCCACGTTTTCGCGACGCGAAGCCACCAGCAGTACATCCGCCAATTCCGGATTTTTCGGGCTCCGTCCGAGCACTTCGAAATCCAGGCTGACCTCTTCACGGGCATGCGGGATGTATTGATCCGCCTCCAGTTCGATCTGCGCCTCGAGTTCATCGCCCTCGACGTCTGCCGGCATGGTAATGCGTTTAGTAATGACCAGCGAGCCCGGCACTGCGACGACGGCGTGCCGGAGCGAGGTACCCGACTGCTTGACGACCGCGCGTACCGCCGCCGAAACGTTGTCGGGCTCGGCAATCGTGTTGTCGACCACAGTGTTTCTCGGCAACGGAACCACGCCATAGCTTTCGACCTGGTAACCGTTGTCCTTCCTGCTCAGCTCCAGCAGCTTTACCGCGGCGGCGCTGATATCGATTCCGAGCAGAAGCGGCTTCTTCTTTCCGAAGGCCCACATGGCTGACAATCACTAGAAAATTGAATGGCTTTCGTGGCCGAAGACCCCAGCATGCCGCCGGGAGATAATGTCCTTGATTGTAAAGAATAACTCAAAATTGTCCGGCCCGGCTGTCAACAGCGTTGCGCCGCCGAAGCCGCTCCGGGTTTTGGGTGCGGCGCTTCGACCGCCTCGGACAACTGGGGTATGATGCGGAAACCGTACACTCCGTTCAGAGTATCAGCCCCTCATAAAAAGGCCTCCGTCGCGCACTCTTCCGGCCGGCCGCCACCACTCTTAACTACAAAAGCACCGTGGCAAAACTACCTCGAAAGCCCGCAAGGATCCGCTATTGGCTGATGAGTTTCGAAGTCCTGTTGGTGGGCGCCCTAGTCGCCGGGCTGGGCCTGTTCGGGCTCTACCGCTACGTGGAGCCGCAGCTGCCGGATATCGCGGGCCTGAAGGACGTGCGCTACCAGATCCCTATGTCGGTCTACAGCCGCGACGGCAAACTGATCGCGCAGTTCGGCGAGAAGAAACGTAGCCCGGTCGCCATCGGCGACGTTCCCCTGGATCTAGCCCACGCCTTCATCGCGGCCGAAGACGACCGCTTCTACGACCATGTCGGGGTGGACTATCAGGGCATCCTGCGCGCCGTACTCACCTTCGCCCGGACCGGCGAAAAACGCCAGGGCGGCAGCACGATCACCATGCAGGTGGCACGCAACTTTTTTCTGAGTAGCGAGAAGACCTTTCTCCGCAAGGTCAAGGAAATCATGCTGGCCGTCCGCATCGACTCAGAACTGTCCAAGGATCAGATTCTCGAGCTGTATTTGAACAAAATCTATTTCGGCCAGCATGCCTACGGCATCGAGGCAGCAGCCCAGGTGTACTACGGCAAGCATGTCGGCGAGCTCACGCTCGGAGAAATAGCGATGATCGGAGGCCTGCCCAAAGCGCCTTCCGCCTTCAATCCGGTGGCGAACCCGGAACGGGCGCAGATCCGCCGCAACTATGTGCTGCGCCGCATGCGCAAACTGCGCTTTATCTCCGACGAGGCCTATCAGAAGGCCTTGAACGAACCCATCACGGCCCGAATCCACATCCGCCCCATCGAGCTGGACGCACCCTATATCGCCGAAATGGTGCGCGCCGAGATGTACCAACAATACGGGGAAGACGCCTACGAAAGCGGCTACGCGGTCCACACGACTATAGACAGCCGCGCCCAACTGGCGGCCGAAGCAGCACTGCAGTCAGGCCTACGCGAGTACGACGAAAGGCATGGCTACCGCAAGACCAAAGTCCACATCGACCTCAAGCAAATCAAGACCAAGCCGGCCTGGAACCAGGTACTGGAAGCCGCCGGTCCGGCAGGGGACAGCGTACCGGCCCTGGTGCTCACGGCTAATGACACGGTCGCCGGACTCTATACGGCGAATCAGGGAGAGCTGGAGCTGTCCTACGAAGCCGTCCGCTGGGCCAAGCAGTTCATCAGCGTGGATGTGCATGGCGGGGCACCGCGCTCGGTCAAGGAAGTCCTTAAACCCGGCGACGTCGTGCGCATCCGCAAAAATGCCGAAGGCCGCTGGGTACTGACCCAGATTCCAAAGGTGCAAGGCGCATTAGTCGAGCTGGACGCCGACAGCGGCGCCCTCATCGCCGTCGCTGGCGGATATGACTACCGCCTCAGTAAGTTCAACCGCGCCAGCCAAGGCCAGCGCCAACCCGGCTCTGGCTTCAAGCCGGTAGTATATTCCGCCGCGCTGGACTCAGGTTTCACCCCCGCCAGCGTGGTCAACGACTCGCCCATCTCCTTCGCCGACCCTGCCTCGCCCGGCGGCGTCTGGCGCCCGCACAACTATTCGATGAAATTCGGCGGCCCCACGCCGTTGCGGGAGGCGCTAGCCAAATCCCGCAACATGGTCTCGATCCGTCTGCTTCGCGCCGTCGGCCTGCCCAAAGTGATCGAGCTCGCTGAAAAATTCGGCTTTAACCCAGACGAGCTGCCTCGATCCTTCACGCTCGCGCTGGGCTCGGGCACTGCCTCGCCGGTACGGATGGCCCAAGCTTACGCAGTATTCGCCAACGGCGGTTACCGGGTCGACCCGTTCCTGATCAGCCGCATCGAAACCCAGAGCGGCCGCCTGCTGTACCAAGCAACCCCAGCCGTAGCCTGTATGGGCTGCGCCGACGGCAAATCCACGGCGAATCAGGCGAAACGCGTGATTTCCGAGGAAGTCCATTACATGATGAATTCGATGCTCCAGGACGTGGTCCGCCGCGGCACGGCGGTCAAGGCGCTGGAACTGGGCAGAAACGATCTGGCTGGCAAGACCGGCACGACCAACCAGTACCGCGACGCCTGGTTCAACGGCTATGTACCCGGCATCGTGACAGTGGCCTGGGTAGGATTCGACTCCTATCAGTCGCTCGGCGACAAGGAAACCGGTGGGCAAACCGCCCTGCCGATCTGGATCGAGTTCATGAAGGAAATGCTGCGCGATGTCCCCGAGCGTAAATTCCCCCAACCCGCCGGCATCATGAATGCCCGGGTCGATCCGGCAACCGGCAACCGGCTCCCGGCCAGCATCCCCGGAGGGATCATCGAAATGGTTCCGCGGCCTAGTCCTCAGCCGGATGCCGGAGCCGGAACCTACGAATCCGGCGCTTCGATACCCGAACCCTCCGCCGAAACGGCAAACGACCCGCTGCCGGAATCAGCGCCCCCGGAGGATGAAGAGATAGATACGGCACCGCCTGTCCGGCCGGCGGATACGCCCAAGCCGATGGAGTCCTTGTTTTGATAACAGGAACGCAACGTGAAGACCAGGCAAAAGACGCGATCCCATCTGGCGCGGGAGGCCGCCCGGCTGATGGCCGAGCAGAATATCGACGACCCGTATCAGGCGTTGAACAAGGCCGTTGCTCGGCTTGGCCACCCCGATAAGCGGTGTCTGCCGGAACCCGAGGAGATCGACGCTGCCTTGCTGGAATACAACAGGCTATTCCGGCCTGGAACCCAAAACATCGAACTCAGCAAACATCGCACCCTGGCGCTGGAGGCTATGGAGTTTCTGGCCGAATTCGATCCGCGACTGACCGGCGCCGCATTGGACGGCACCGCCGGCCGACACAGCTCGGTCACTCTGCATGTGTTCGCGGACGCACCGGAAGAAGTCATGCGTAAACTGCTCGACGCCCACGTACCGTATAGGGAAACATCCTGCCGCTGCCGGCTGCGCGGCGAAAGGGCGGAGCTACCCGCCTTGTCGTTCTATGTGGACGAAACGCCCATGGAGCTGTGCATTTTTCCAGCCACGGCGGCCGGACGAGCGGCCTCCGCCAACACTACGGAAGCCACGGCATCGACGCGGGAACTGCGCGCGCTGCTTCAGCAGGCTGCGGGAAAGGAAGCGGGCTGAGGCGCCTGCGGGAAATACTGCAGGACGCCCATCGGATCAAGCACCCCGTCGGGCACCTCGCTTCCTCAGCCGCGGCCGTACTTGCGACGGAACTTATCGACGCGACCAGCAGTGTCGACGATCTTCTGCTTGCCCGTATAGAATGGATGGCAAGCCGAACAAACTTCTACCTGGAAGTCCTTGCCGATGGTGGATTTGGTTTCAAAGGTGTTTCCACAGCTGCAGCTCACGGTTACCGCCGTGTATTCGGGATGAGTTTCTGACTTCATGGTACGAGGCTACTCCAAGGGACTCGGTCGGATGAAATCTTGCATGGTACTGTAATCGCCCTACTGCGGCAAGCTACCCACTTCGAAACAACCGTCTTGCCCGACCCGCCCCCATTTTCCTTCAGACACCCCAACCCCATCCATGAGAATCATCACACTGAACGCGAACGGCATCCGTTCCGCCGCGCGCAAGGGTTTCTTCGACTGGCTGCCCCAGCAAAACGCCGATGTCGTTTGCCTGCAGGAAACCAAGGCGCAAACCGAGCAACTCAACGACGAGCAGTTCTGGCCGGAAGGTTATTCCTGCTATTACCTGGATGCCGAAAAAAAAGGTTACAGCGGCGTGGCGATATACGCCCGCAAGGAACCTGACGAGATCGTCCAAGGACTGGGCTGGCCCGACATAGATGCGGAAGGCCGCTACCTCGAAGCCCGTTTCGGCGACCTGAGCGTGGTTTCGATCTATATCCCCTCGGGCTCGTCGAGCGAGGAGCGCCAAGCGATCAAGTTTAGCTTCCTGGAGCGCTTCCTGCCTTTCATGGACGAGTGCGCCCGTTCCGGACGGCAGTACATCTTCTGCGGCGACTGGAACATCGCTCACAAGCCCATAGACCTGAAGAACTGGCGCTCGAACCAGAAGAACTCGGGCTTCCTGCCGGAAGAGCGCGCCTGGCTGGACCAGGTGCTCGACGGTAACGGCTGGGTGGACGCCTTCCGCGCCATCAACCCGGAGCCGGATCAATACACCTGGTGGTCGAACCGCGGTCAAGCCTGGGCAAAAAACGTGGGTTGGCGCATCGATTACCACGTGGTCAGTCCACGCTTGCGTGACCTTATCCGTTCGGTCTCAATCTACAAGGACGAACGCTTCTCCGATCACGCTCCACTGACCATCGATTATGACCACCCCTTCTGAACCGACCGCCGTCGCGCGCAGCATTTTCAGCGGGCGCATGCTGGCCGCCTTCGCCATGGGCTTCTACGGCGGTGCGCCGCTGCTTCTCACGGGTTCAGTGCTGCTGGCCTGGATGAAAGACCGCGGTATCGACCTCACCACCATCGGCCTGTTTGCCCTGGTCGGACTGCCCTACACCCTGAAATTCCTGTGGGCACCGGTGTTCGACCGCTTCCACTGGCCCCGGCTGGGGCGGCGGCGCGGCTGGTTGCTGCTGACGCAGATACTGCTGGCCGTGTCTATCGCCGGACTCGCCGTGTACGGCCCGGGCAGTTCGGCCCTCATGCTGGCGGGACTGGCGCTGGCCGTCGCCTTTTTTTCCGCCTCGCAGGACACATTGATCGATGCCTACCGACGGGAAAGCCTGCATGACCGGGAACAAGGCCTGGGCGCCTCGCTCTATGTCAACGGCTATCGTCTAGGGACTCTGCTGGCTTCGGGAGGCGGACTCATCCTGGCCGACTGGATAGGCTTTGCAGACATGTACGGCCTGATGGCGGCGGTGATGGCCACAGGCATTTTCGTCACTTTGCTGCTGCCGGAAGCCGTCTCGAGCGAAGCCCACCTGAACAGTCTGAAAGACGCGGCGGTGCAGCCTTTCGTCGAGTTCTTCCGGCGCAGCGAGTCGACTGGGGTCCTGCTGTTCATCCTGCTGTACAAGCTGGGCGATACCGTAGCCGGGCAGATGACCACGCCGTTCTATCTGGAAATGGGCTTCAGCAAAACCGAGATCGGCGCAGTGGTCAAACTGTTCGGCTTCTGGGCCACGGTACTCGGCGGCCTGGCAGGTGGCGCCTTGATCCTGCGCTACGGCATCTACCGCACGCTGTGGCAGTTCGGCCTGCTGCAACTCCTTTCCACCGCCGCTTTCGCCGTACTGGTGCACACCGGCCCGCAGTTACCGGCCCTGACCGCAGTGATCAGTTTCGAGAACCTGTCTGCCGGCATGGGCACGGCCGCCTTCGTCGCCTTCATGGCCAACCAGACCGACCGCCGCTTCACCGCCACCCAGTACGCGCTGCTGTCCAGCCTGATGGGCGTGCCCCGAGTGATCGCCGCCGCTCCCAGCGGCTGGCTGGCCACGACCGTCGGCTGGCAGAATTTCTTCCTCCTCTGCGCCCTGTTCGCCATCCCTGGACTGCTGGTACTGCCCCGGTTCCGGACCTGGCTGGCAGACTGAAAACGCTTACCCCGGCCGTATCCGGAACCGTTCCAAACCGGCCCTGCCGCCCCATTGCGGCAAACGGGCTTCGGGCCCCTCGATGACGGCCAAAGGCGGGTCGCGGTCAGCCAGGGCGTTGATCCGCGCCCATAGCGTGATATCCGTCCAAAACTGAGGCGGCATATCCTGGGCTGCCGCAGCGGCGAAAATCGCCCACGGCTCATCCTTGCCGGAGCGGATCGCTTCCAGAGCCAGCCGTTCCAGCCGCCCCAGCCCCGTCTCGTCAGGCTGCTCCGCGAGCCAGCGCCGCACCGCCGCCGGCACCCAGGGCAGCGGCGCATCGGTCTGTCCGCCAAGCTCAGCGAACGCCTGCAAGTCCTGCAGGGCGAAGGCGCGATCGACGCGCTCGGCGAAGACGAACTGGTCCCGAGATACGGGCCGGCGCATGGGATAAACCGAAGCCAACTGCTCGGGAGCAAGCTGCCCCAGACCGTGATAAGGCTCGATCCCCGGAAACGCGTCGACACAGATCAGCTCCGCGGTCTCCACTCCGGCGATGCGCAAGCAGGTCAACACGTGACAGAGCATGGACTGATCGAACAAACAGGCATCGAACCAAAGCACCGCGCGCATGTACGGCAGGGTTTCGAGCCTCGCATATTGCGTTTTCAGCGTCTGCAGGATGACAGCGCGGCTCAAGCCTCCACCGGTAGCCGCTTCGAGATAGGCCGCCCTGGCAATCAGGGACTCTTCGTCCGGCCATCCCGGACGGCACGGGCCGTCGTAGAGGATGTCGTGCCAAACGAAGACCTCGCCGGAGACCCCGCTCTTGGCGATCAGGTCCCCGGCAATGTCGCCGCTGGTGATATGGAGAATGGCTGTCATCGGAGTTACCTGAGGAAATTAGGCCGTAAGTATATGCCGTACCCTACCCCCCCAGCTCAGTGCCGATCCCCCACAGGAGCTGCGAAGGCATCCGACACCAGGGTCTGATTGTTCCCTCCGGTGAGGCTGGCGAGAAACTCGACCAGGGCATCGATTTCATGCGCCGACAGCCCCAGCGGCCGGATCAGCGGATCGAGGTTTTCGTTGGGCTCGTCGCCGCGGTTGTAGAACTCGACGACCTCCCTCAGGCCCGAAAATGCGCCGTTGTGCATATACGGCGCGGTGAGGGCGGCGTTGCGCAGAGTGGGCGTGCGGTATTTCCAGCGGTCGGCGGGGTCCTGGGTAATTTCGTAGCGCCCGAGATCGCCGGACACAGGCTCGGCGACCTGGGCGAAGGTTTTCGCGTCCACCTCGAAGGATACGCCCGGCGCTACCTGGATGCGCCGGCCGGTGGGCGTCTTGTTCATGCTGACGCGGTAGCCGACGCCGGTATTGTGGAGGGCGTCATCGGTAAACAAGGCATAGCGGTCCCCCACCTTGTGGCAGGCCGCGCAGCCGGCCTTGCCGGTGAACAGTTCGAATCCCTTGCGTGCGGCTTCCGACAGCGCCCCGCTTTCGTGTCCATAGCGCCAGCGGTCGAACGGCGAATCGCCCGATACCAGGACCCGCTCGTAACCGGCCAAAGCTTGCCCGACGGTTTCCATGCCTGGACCGCGGCCGAAGGCCTGTTCGAACAGGCCGCGGTAATCCGGCAGCGACTTGAGCTTGTCCACCACGAAGCCGACCGAGGGATTGCCCATCTCGTTGGCGGCCAGGAAAGGTCCCCAGACCTGATTTTCCAGCGAAGATTCGCGGCCGTCGTGGAACAGTTTCGTCAGATAGGCGACGTTGTAGAGTGTCGGCGCATTGCGCCGGACCGTGCGCCCCTCGATGCCGATCGCCGTAGCCTGCTCCTGGCTGGTGAATCCCTGCTCGGGGATATGGCACATGGCGCAGGAAAAAGTTTGGTTGAGCGAGAGGCGGCGGTCGTAGAACAGCTTGCGCCCCAAGGCGATACGGGCCGGTGTCAGCGGATTATCGGTCGGCACGGGCAACTTCGGCAGGCCGAGCGCGCCGCGCCGAGCGCGCCTGAGTAGGTCCGCCGACTGCCCCCCCCGCGCGCCCAAAGCTAAGGCGTGGGTTTCATAAGCAGAGCTGGCATAGCCGGTCTTGTCGTCACCAGCCCGAAGCGGCGGGGATGCCGCCTCCCTGCCTCCGGCCACCGGCACTGCGGTTTCCAGCAGCAGGGTCTTCACATCCGCCAGCACCAAATCCGGATGCAGCACCGAGACCGTATAGACGTTGCGAATCCGCTTTTGCCCATCGATCAGGAACACCCTGAGCAAATGGGAATACTTGCCGGTGAAGCGCCCTTCCGCATCGTATTCCTTCTGCACCGACTGGCCGTAGGCTTCTAGGATCGGCTGGAGTTCGGCCTCGGAACGGGTGGTAAGGAATCGCCAATCCGCCCCTCCGTCGCGTAAGCCCTCGCCGTAGCGGCGCATGGCTTCGGGCGTGTCATGCTCCGGATTGAAGCTCAGGGTGAGGAGCCGGAGCCGGCCAGCCAGCTCCGGCTCCGATTTCAACGCACTCTTGAGCTTCTGGAACACCGCCGTCGCCAAGGGACAGCCGTTGACATCGTCACAGGTGGAATAGATGAAACCTAGCAGGGCGACGCGGCCGTCGTACAAGGCATGGAGCCGGACTGGCTGCCCGCCGGAATCCAACACCGCCCCGTCCGCCGCCTCCCCAAAAACCGGGAGCTGGTAGCTGCCCGGCTCGGGCACGGGGAACGTCAGCCCACGGTACCCCGGCGCCAGTCCGGCGGCGAGAACCAGTGCCGGCAGCAGCGATAGGACGCAACAGGCCATGAGCCGGCAAGAAAGGAGAATGAGGTTCATGCCGGAATCATCCTGTGGCTAAGCCTCACTCCGCCCTGGCCTGCACTACACCTTTTCCGCCATCCGCCGCCCCCGCATAAAGCGCCCGCGCCCCGAACCTCATCTGGTGCGGACGCCCCAGCTTCTCGGCGTAGAAGTCGATGGCGAACTGTTCCTTCAGTTCCTTGCCGTCCCAGTGGTAAAGCTTCAGGAATTGCTCGTTATCCTTGCCCTTCTTGTCCCAGTTGGCCAGCAGGGAGGAGGTGTAATAAAGCCGCTGGCCGTCCCAGCTGGAGGAGACCATGTTGACCTGAGCACCGATGGTTTTTTCGTACACCTGCTTGGGATGGTGCGGATCGCTGATGTCGAACAGACGAGTCTTGCCGTCCATGAAGGTATTCACCCACAGCCGGGTGTCGTCGTTGGAGATAGAGATGTCGACCGGCAGCGGCACCTTTGCCGGCTCGCCGATGTCAGCCACGGCCTTGGCTTGCCATTCGCCCTTGGCGTCTTCGTAGATCAGCCAGATCTGCGATGTGAGCGCGGTGCTGGTGAAACAGTAATTGCGGGCTTCGCCCCAGGCGCAGCGGATTTCCAGCGGCGCGCCGGGCACGTCGAAGACCTTTTTCGGCTGCTTGGTATGCAGATCCCAGGTCACCACGGTATTGCCGAAGTGCTTCATGGCCTCGGGGTCCGCCAGCATCTTGCCGAAGTCCATCATGTAATTGTTCCAGCCGGTGAAGGACGAGGTCACCAGCAGATTCTTGCGAGGCAACGCACGCACGTCGTAATCGTAGCCGTCGGCATACTTGCCGGTCTTGATCGCGCCGCGCAGATCGCCGTCGGTCGGGATCCAATGGGTGCTGACGTATTCCCCAGCATTGGTGTATTCCACCAGCGCCGTTCGGCCGCCGTGGTCCTTGTTGTTGGACAGGCCGGTGATGAGCATGCGTCCCGGCAGGGCGTACAGGGTGTGCGGCCCGACCACGCCGCCGCTCTTTTCGACGAAGTCGGTGATGGTCTTCGAGAGAGTGGGCTTGGCGGGATCGCTGTGCACGTCGAACACGAAGATCTTGCTGGTATCGAGGCCGCCGGCCCAGAGGTACTGGCGGTCATCGGTGAAGTCCGAATGATGGGCTTCGTTACGGCCGCCCACCGAAAGCGTATTCACCACCTTGCCGTATTGAAGCGATTTCGGATTGGCGTCAACGGTGACCAGCTTGTCCTGCTCGTCGCCGATACCCTCCGCGCCCAGGGTCCAGACGTAGACGAAATCCTCCTGGCCGGTGATTTTCTTCATGTAGGGCGAAGCGCAAGTTTCGTCGGCCCTTACGCCGGTCGGCGCCGCGAGCGCCAGGGCCAAGCCCGAAACCAGACCCCGCAAAGCGAAACGCATGGATGGTACCGAAACGATAGATGTCTTCATGGCATAACCTCATTTTTATATGTTATATGACCGGTCGTCTCAAAACTGCTCAAAAATTTTTTAGGCTCGAAAATATCCCTCCAACAGGTTGCGGAAACATTCTTCCAGCGGACGAATCGACTGTTCGACCTTCATCCGCAACAAGGCCCCCTGCCAAGCATCCACGAGGAAATCGGCCAACTCTTCGGCGGTCCGATCGCGCCGGTACGCGCCTTCGTCCTGGGCGCGGGCGATACCCTCTCTTAATTTATCCCGATAACGGTGCACAGCTTGCCGCAAAGACTCCCGGCAAGCATCGCTGGTATCCCCGATTTCCCCCATTAGGTTGCCCAGCAAACAGCCTCCTTTGAATTGCCGACGGGCAGACTCCTCGATTAACTCCCAGAAATACGCCTGGAGGGCCTCCGCGCCGCCCAGTTCCGGACGCCGTAGATGACAATCCAGTTGCAGAATAAACGGCTCGATGTAATGCCGGATCGTCTCGGCGCCGAAGTCTTCCTTGCTGGCGAAATAGTTGTAGAACGACCCCTTAGGCACCCCGACGCTGTGCAGAATATCCTGCAGTCCGGTGCCGTGATAACCCTGAGCCATGATCAGGGCGACGCCCTCGTCCAGCAGCTTGTCGCGGGTCAGTTGTTTGCTCTCGGTTTTCGCCATGGCGATATAATACGACCGGTCGTCTCATGGCGCAAGAAAAAACCGCCGATTCGGCGCGGGGCATCCCTGCCCCATACCGCCCAGACCTTCGCCTACGGCTGGCCCATCCGGATTGCGGCGTCCAGAAATCCCGGAAACCGCGGAGATCCCCAGCCGCTCGCCATATCGAAACCGGGCTCAGCACGCCAATATCCGAAATCGCCTTCTCCGATCAGGATGCGCCAGCCAACATCGTTGTCGCCAGTCGTCACATCGTTGAACGAGGCGGCGGAGAATTTCGGTTTGCCGCCCATGCGGTAAATCAACGGATTCATGAATCCAAGCCGCGGCCGCTTGGCCTCCCGAAGCGCCTGGTTCATAACCGCCGTAGCTGCAGCCATGAGCGGAGCGGCGGCGCTGGTGCCTCCAATCGTAGTGAACTTGTCCTTGTCGCAGCAAAGCGCATAGCCTGGCAAAAAATCGGCGAGCAAAGCCACATCGGGGACCAGCCTGCCGTTCACGCCCGAAATCGGATTGGGAACCCGCTGCCAAGCCGGCTTCTTGAAAAGCGTACTGACTCCACCCGTCGCCGAACCAAAATTCTGCAATACGACACCGGGAAGCTCAGGAAGCGAAATGAACACCGCGTCGTTCCATACGATTTCCTCGGCAATGGAATTATCGGCATTCAAGCTCAGATTGGTGCCACCCGCTGCCGTCACCCAAGGCGAACTAGCCGGGTAACCCACACTCTGCACCCAGGCAGCCTGAGTAAATCCCACCGTCTGCCCGCCCACAGTAAAGGAGCCGTTGATACGGCAGGCCGCCGCGCCGGTATCGCCAGTCGCGACAACCACAGAGACCCCCGACGCCGCCGCATACTTAAAGACTTTCTCCATCAGCCGGGTCTCGGAGACATACATCCAAGCCTCGCATGCACCCAGCGAAATCGAAATCACGGTCGGACGCTCTGCCTTAGGCGCATTGAGCGCGGTCAGAACCGTTTTCGCCAATCCCGCAAAACTGCTATCCATCGCATCGTAAATCTCGATGCCCTCCAGCCCCGGCGCACCGGCAGCTATGACGGACAGATCCAATATCGTTTCCGACACCTGCTTTCCGGGATAAGGCGTAGACCCCTCGGGCACCGTATGAACCGCCAGCTTGGGCACCGGAAAACCGAAACATTCGGCAAAGTTCGCCAACTCCTGAGGAAAGAAACCGTCGATTTCGATCACGGCGATCCGTTCGCCTGCGCCTGTCAGCCCCTCCGTCTGCAACCGATCTAAACCGTAGGCGGTCAGCCATTGATTCGGGACAAAGCCCTCAGAGCTGACCCCTGCTTCGCAGCCGGCAGGCGTGCCGGATACGGGCAGGGCTGAGTCGTACCGCCCTGCAGCGCCTAGGACATGAACAGTCCAGTTTGCGGGCGCAGAGACGGGCCGGGCCATCAAAGACGTTTGGTCCAAACCGGCGATCACTTCGACATAAGGCTCCAGCGCCTTCGGCACCACGGCATCGCCTTCCGGCGCCAAGAAGCTCGCCTCGGCGCCGTTGCGCCGGAAGCGAGCGAGAGAAGTGCCGATCAGAGGCTCGGCCTTGGCAGCGGCGATCCTCGCTTCGACGTAGAGCCCGGAAGCATCGATTCGGGGCTCCAAGCCTTGGGCCTTGAGATAGCGGACCACAGCCCTGGCTGCACCCGGTTTCGGGCCGAACCTGCCGATGGATTTTTCGACGGACAGGTATTGGCCATAATCGGGCGAATCAGGATTGGAAACCGTTCGAGCCAGCTTCTCCAAACCCGGCTCGTCGCGGCTGCGCAGAACGAATACCGCAGTCACCGCATCGTCTGTGGAAGCGGCCTCCATATGCGCCGCCTGCGCGGGTGAAGCCAAAGCCGAGGGAGCCGCCGCAAAAGAAGCCACCGCAGCGAGAAGTTGTGCCTGCATCGTAAGCCGCTTAATCATATAAGTCCTCGCTCGCATGTACCGACGGCGACGGTATCACAACTAAACGACTTTTCGATGCCAATACCGTGAAAACCAGCCCATAACCCTGGTTCCCGGGGGAAACATGCTGCCACAGATATGCGTGCAGCCACCGACCCGGCCCGCAGAACCCAATAAGCTATGCCACCCGGTGCCGCCGTAATCTATTGCAACAACGGCCCTGGTGATATATCAAACCCCCTGCGCTATCCGCCCTGGCTTCGGATCGCCTCCGAAGCAAACTCCAATTAATGACGAGAGTCCAACGACATGAACCAAGGCATCAAGACCGTCCTGAAAATCGGCACCTTCCTGGCAATGTGCGTCAGCGCCGCCGTCCACGCTGACGACCTCGACCAATTCAAAGCCACCACGCCCGCTCAGAGAGCGGCGGCACAGACCGCCTACATGAAAAACCACCTGGCACTGACGGATGCGCAAATCCCCAAAATCAGCGCCGTCAACCAAAAGTACGCCGAACAGATGGAGCCGGTAATCAAGGGAACCGAAGGGGGTCTGGGAAAAATGCTCAAGGCTCGGGACATTCAGAAGAGTAAGGATGCCGAACTACGGAACATCTTGACGCCCGCCCAGTTCGAGAATTTGGAATCCAAAATGGACGAGATGCGGGAAGAGGTCAAACACGCTCTGCTGAAAGATTGACCCCAATACCGGTTCCGCCGCCCCGTGAAAAAAATGATCCTAGCCTCCACCGACCGGCGATTTCCGACTTCGCAGAATATCGCGGTTCTGGCCGTCATCGCCCTCGGTTCGGCGCTAACCGGCGCGGCCGAACCAGAAATGGCCGCGCCCGCCGGGATGGTGCGTATTCCCGGCGGCGAATTCGACATGGGCAGCGATTCGAAAATTGCGAGAGCCGACGAACGGCCGGTACACCGGGTGCGGATCGACGGCTTCCGCATGGACGCTACCGAAGTGACCAATGCGCAGTTCCGGCGCTTCGTCGAAACGACTGGCCATGTAACCACCGCCGAAAAACCGCCGCGTATGGAAGACATCATGGCGCAGCTCGCGCCAGACTCCCCTACCCCGCCGCCGGCCAGTCTCGTCCCCGGCTCCCTGGTGTTCACGTCCCCGACCGGCCAGGAGTGGTGGTGGCGATGGGTGCCCGGCGCCGATTGGCGGCATCCTCAGGGCCCGGCCAGCAGCATCGAAAAGCTGGACGATCACCCGGTCGTGCAAGTGTCCTGGTTCGATGCCGAAGCCTATTGCCATTGGGCCGGAAAGCGCCTGCCGACCGAGGCTGAATGGGAATTCGCCGGCCGCGGCGGACTGCGGGGAAAAACCTACGCCTGGGGCAACGCCGATCCCTACCACGGCAAGCCCCGCGCCAACATCTGGCAGGGCGAATTTCCCCGGCAAGACACCGGCGCGGATGGCTACAAAGGCACGAGCCCGGTCCGCTCTTTTCCAGCCAATCCCTACGGCCTGTACGACATGACCGGGAACGTCTGGGAATGGGTACAGGATTGGTACCGCGCCGACACTTACGCCCGGAACACCTCGAAGTCTACGCTAGTGAATCCCCTGGGCCCGGCCGACAGCTTTGACCCCGAGGAGCCTTACATCCCGAAGCGCGTTCAGCGCGGCGGCTCATACCTATGCGACGACGGTTATTGCGCCAGCTACCGTCCCAGCGCCCGGATGAAAGCCAGCCCGGACACCAGCCTGAGCCATACCGGTTTTCGTTGCGCCGCGAGTCTGCCGGAACCGCCCCCTAAATAACCCGACCGCCGAAACCGACGTTGACGAACCGGAACCATGACCTTCAAACGGCGCAAACCGCGGGTTAGTATGGCTGCAAGCCTAGTGCACACCGATACGCCGTTGATTCCCTGGAGGGGCAAACCTTGCATCAGAATTCGATTAAGCATGGATTGACCTGGGTTGCTCTCTTGCTTTCCCTGTTCGTTGCGGCTTCCGACGCCATAGCGGACGAACACCGCGATCAGCTCAAAAAAACCCTCACCAGCGATGCGCCAGACCCCGCATAACGGCCATACCGACAACAAAGGCACGCAGGACTTACAACCTCAGCCTCTCCGATAAGCGGGCCGAGGCGGTCGCCGCCGCCCTGGCGTCGAAGTACGGCATCGACGCCGAGCGGCTCACCCCGAAAGGATTGGGACCGTTAGCTCCCCTCGCTTCCAACACCAGCGAGGACGGACAGGCGAAAAACCGCCGGGTGGAATTGGTGCTGCAGTGACGGTCTGCGTCGCCCGCCAAGACGGAGGAAACCCTCCGCCCCTCCCTAGACTGCTGAAACATAAGCCCGCGAATCAAGGCTTCCGCCCGGGCTCGACGCGCTTCAGCAAGGCGAATAAATCGCTGTTAGTGGAAAGCACCATGGTGGCCTCGGGACCGAGGATCCGGCGGTAGGTCTCCATACTCTTGAGGAAACGGTAGAACTCCGCGGCTTCGGGGCGCTGAGTATAGGCCTTGGCATAAATCTCGGTAGCTTTAGCGTCCGCTTCGCCTACGATTTCCTGCACCCGTTTGTAAGCGCCGGAGGCGATTTCGTTGATGTCGCGCTCCTTGTTACCGGCGATACGGGCAGCCTCCCCTTCGCCTTCGGAACGGAAGCGCTGGGCGATCTGCAGGCGCTCGCTGATCATGCGCTGGTGAATGCGCTCCAGCACTTCCGGGTTGTAATTGATGCGTTTGAAGCGGACATCGAGCAGCTCTATGCCGAACTCCGCGAGTTTCGGAGCCGCGGTTTCGAACACGCCTTTCTCGATCTGCTGCCGCCCGACCCGAATCGGGCGCAGAACGCCTACCGACAACTCGGCGGCCAGACCGTCGTCCTGCATGGGCTGCCGCTCTTTGTCGGTACGCACGACTTCGATCAACTCGTGCCGGGCGATCGCCGTGCGGGTTTCGCTGCCCAGGATGTCCTCCAGCCGCGATTGGGCGCTGCGTTCGTCGCGCAGACGCAGGTAATAGCGCATGGCGTCGGTGATACGCCAACGGGCAAAAGTGTCGACTTGGATGTAGGTCTTGTCCTTGGTGGACATCTCCACCATCGGACCGTCCCAAGCCAGATAGCGCTTGTCGAAGCGGTTGACCTGCTGAACAAAAGGCAGCTTGAAATGAAGGCCGGGCTCGGTAATCGGCTCGCCTACCGGACGGCCGAACTGGGTAACGATCGCCTGTTCAGTCTGGTCGATTGAGTAGGCGGACAGATACAGCGCTAACAGCACCAGCGCAGCAGCGAGAGAAACCAGGTGTTTTAAGGCAATCATGGCTTGTTCTCCGGGAGCGCCGCAGACAAAGGCAGCATGGGTAGAATCTGCTGCACCGATTCATCCACCACGATCGATTGCTTGGCCTGCGGCAGCACGTCGCCCATGGTTTCGAAGTAGAGCCGGGTACGCGTGACATCGGGCGCCTTGACGTATTGTTCCAGCACCGAGGTAAAAGCCGCCACGTCGCCCTCCGCCTCATTGATCCGCTTGAAGCGGTAGCCTTCCGCCGCCCTGATCTGCTGATCGGCTTCGCCGCGGGCGCGGGGTACGGCCTTGTTGTAATCGCCGTTGGCTAAGTTGATAGCGTTCTCGCGATCCTGCTGGGCACGGTTGACTTCGTTGAACGAAGGCTGAACCGGCTCGGGCGGATTGACGTTCTTGAGCTGCACCTGGCTGATCGAAACGCCTAGATGATAAAGCCCGGCCAGTTCTCGCATCCGCTGCAGCGAGGTCTCTTCGATCTCCTGTCGCCCGATGGTGATTATCTCGTCCACCGTGCGGTCGCCGACCACGGCACGCATCACCGACTCGGAAATATCCCGCAGGGTTTGGCCCGGATTGCGCACCGCGAACAGATAATGCTCCGGCTCGGTGATGCGGTATTGTACGATCCATTCCACCAAGGCCGAATTCAGATCGCCCGTGACCATGGAGCGCTCCTTTGCCGGCTCATTGCCGGTCTGGTCCGGATTGGTGACACCGGCCGAAGCGAATCCGAACTCGAGCTTAAGCTGACGTTGAGTCGGCACGGCGATGACGCTGTCGATACCGAAGGGAATCTTGAAGTGCAACCCCGGAGGCACTTTGTGAGTGTATTTGCCGAAACGGAGCACGACGCCCTCGGATTCGGCCGGGATGGTGAAATAGGAGGTCCACAGCCCCATTGCGGCCAACGCTATCATGGCAATGCGAACCGGCGAAGCGGTCAGCGATTTCGGCAATGGCTTGGGGATACGGCCCCAGGGAGAATTCGTGCCTTCCATACCGGTTCCTCATCGGCGAACAGCGGAAAAGCGGGTTCAGGTCAGTTGAGCTGGAGTTCGATGGTGCCGCTCACGCTGACTTCGATCTTCTGGGTACCAGCCTCTATCTGCACAGGGGCAACCGGCGCTGCCGCCATGGCGCGCACGCCCATCGTCATCGGCCGAATGGGGTTTCCGCCGGTATCTACCCGCAGCGCGACGATGCGGTAGCGGCTGCGGCCCATTTCCTGCGCAACCAGCTCCGCCCGCCGCCGGAACGCCGCCAGCGCTTCCTTGATAAGTTCGTCTTCCACCTCTTTCAGTTTAGCCGGGGAGGTATCGTAGTCGACCGAGTCGAGATGCAGTTGCTGCTGAAGTTCGCCCAAAAGCCCACCGAGCTTGGCTGCGTCGGCGCTTTCCAAGCGGATCGACTGCTTTACCCGCCAGCCGCTGATGCGCTCTTTCTGGTAAACCGGAGAGGTCTGGTAATTCAGGGTCTGCACCTTGATCTCCAGCATCTCCTTGCTCCGCGCGATGGCCTGGGCGATGGCCTTATTGACCTCTGCGGCAAGCGCCGCTGCCTTGGGGCCTTCCGCTTCGCTAGACAGTACAGCGACAAGGAGGTCATTCTGGACATTGCCCTGCGCCTCGGACGACAGGTCGATGCGGTCGTAGGTCGCCGGCGGCCCCTCGTCCGCGTGCGCAGCAGACAGCGCTTGAAGCGCCAAAAGCAATGCCA
>JAQTYA010000028.1 GCA_028688525.1 Methylococcus sp.
TTCGACTGCGCCGACAACCCCAGTTCGGACATGGCGTAGACGATGCGCCGCTGCACCGGCTTCAGGCCGTCGGCGATGTGCGGCAGGGCGCGGTCCAAGATGACGTACATGGCGTAATCGAGGTACGCCTTCTCGGTGAAATCCCTTAAGGGGATGCGCTCGTAATTCGCGACTTCGTTCATGGTGGATTCTTACACAGGTCAGATGTCGGCCAGATTGCCCTTTTCTTCCAGCCAGACGCGGCGGTCCCCTGCCCGCTTCTTGGCCAGCAGCATGTCGAGGCGCTCGTCGGTCGCTTGCGGGTCGTCCAGCGACAGCTGCACCAGCCGCCGGGTGTCGGGGTTCATAGTGGTTTCGCGCAGCTGCGAGGGGTTCATCTCGCCCAAGCCCTTGAAGCGCAGAACGTTGATCTTGCCCTTGATCTTCTCGGCTTCGATGCGGTCGAGCACGCCTTTCTTCTCGGCCTCGTCCAGCGCGTAGTACACCTGCTTACCGACGTCGATGCGGTACAGCGGCGGCATGGCGATGAAGACGTGGCCGGCCTCGACCAGGGCGCGGAAATGGCGCAGAAACAGCGCGCACAACAGAGTGGCGATGTGGTTGCCGTCGGAATCGGCATCGGCCAGCACGCAGATCTTGCCGTAGCGCAGGCCGCTCAAATCGCTGGCGGCGGGGTCGACGCCGATGGCGAGGCTGATGTCGTGCACCTCCTGCGAACCGAGAATGGCGCCGGACTCCACTTCCCAGGTGTTCAAGATCTTGCCGCGCAAGGGCATGATGGCCTGGAAGTCCTTGTCGCGCGCCTGCTTGGCCGAACCGCCGGCGGAGTCGCCCTCGACCAGGAACAGCTCGGTGCGGTTGAAGTCCTGCGCCGCACAATCCGCCAGCTTGCCGGGCAGCGCCGGGCCGCTGGTGACCCGCTTGCGGGTGACCTGGCGGCTAGCTCGCAGCCGCTTCTGGGCGCTTTCGATCACCAGTTCGGCGATGCGCTCGCCGACCGTGGGGTGCTGGTTCAGCCAAAGGCTAAAGGCATCCTTGACCACGCCGGACACGAAGGAAGCGCATTCGCGCGAGTTCAGCCGCTCCTTGGTCTGGCCGGCGAACTGCGGCTCCTGCATCTTCACCGACAGGACGTACTGACAGCGCTCCCACACGTCGTCCGGCGCAATCTTGATGCCGCGCGGAAGGAGGTTGCGGTACTCGCAGAACTCCCGCACCGCTTCGGTCAGGCCGGTGCGCAGACCGTTGACGTGGGTGCCGCCCTGCACCGTCGGCACCAGGTTGACGTAGCTCTCGGTCACCGGCGCCGAGCCCTCCGGACACCAGAGCAGCGCCCAGTCCACCGCCTCCTGGCGGCCTTCCATCGCTCCGGTGAACGGCTCCTCCGGGATGCACGCGCTGCCCTGCAATTGGTCCAGCAGGTATTGGGGCAAGCCGTTCTGGTAGCACCAGGTTTCGGTCTCGCCGCTGGCATCGTCGGTCATCCGGATTTCCAGGCCCGGACACAGCACGGCCTTGGCGCGCAGCAGATGCTTGAGACGCGATCGGGAAAACCGGACATTGTCGAAATAATGCGCTTCCGGCCAGAATCGCACCGTCGAGCCGGTTTCGCGCTTGGGCGCCGCGCCAGTCTCGGCAAGCTCCTCCACCTTTTCGCCCTTTTCGAAGGCGATGGCGTGGACCTTCCCGTTGCGCCGCACCTCGACCTCCAACCGCAGCGACAAGGCATTGACCACGGACACGCCGACGCCGTGCAGGCCGCCGGAATAGCGGTAGGCCTTCTGGGAGAATTTGCCGCCCGCGTGTAGCTTGGTCAGGATCACCTCCACCCCGGAGACGCCGAGCTCGGGATGCAAATCGACCGGCATGCCGCGGCCGTCGTCCCGCACCTCCAGCCCGCCGTCGGCCAGGAAACGGACCTCGATGAGGCGGGCGAAGCCGGCCAGCGCCTCGTCCACCGCGTTGTCGATGACCTCCTGGGCGAGATGGTCTGGCCGGCTGGTGTCGGTATACATGCCCGGCCGGCGGCGGACCGGATCCAGGCCGCTCAGGACTTCGATGGCTGAGGCGTCGTAAACTTCATTCATTGGGTGAGATGACAATAAGGTGTGGGGATAAGGACGCAGCGGCCGTCACGAACAGCGGCGCATTTTAATCAACTTGACAAGTTTGAGATAATGCCGCGTTTGGCCCCGACGCAAACCCGTCACCGCCGCCGCTTCGACTACCGCAGGAAACCCCATGGCCAGGAAACCCCCAAGCTTTGAAGAAGCCCTAGCCGAGCTGGAGCAGCTGGTGGAACGCATGGAGCAAGGCAACCTGCCGCTCGAGGAGTCCTTGAAACTTTTCGAACGGGGAGTCGAGCTCACGCGGACCTGTCAAAAATCGCTGCAGGATGCGGAACAGAAGGTCCAGATCCTGCTAGAAGAAAACAGTTTACCCACTTTGAAGCCTTTTCGTGATGAACCCTGAACAATCTCTGCGCGATTTCATGCAGTCCTGCCAAGAGCGGGTGGAACGGGCGCTCGACGCGCGCCTGCCGGCCGCCGACCGCATGCCGGAACGGCTCCACCAGGCCATGCGCTATTCGGTGCTCGGCGGCGGCAAGCGCATGCGCCCCCTGCTCACCTACGCCACCGGCCAAGCCATCGGCGCGGCGGCGGACCTGCTCGACGGACCCGCTTGCGCGGTCGAATTCATCCACGTCTATTCGCTGATCCACGACGATCTGCCGGCGATGGACGACGACGACCTGCGCCGCGGCAAGCCGACCTGCCACAAGGCTTATGACGAGGCGACCGCGATACTCGCCGGCGACGGCCTGCAGGCCTTAGCTTTCCATGTGCTCGCCCAAGACTCCAGCATTGCCGTGCCGGCGGAAAACCGCATCGGCATGATCGAGACCTTGGCGCAAGCCAGCGGCCCGGCCGGCATGGTCGGCGGCCAGGCGATCGACCTGGATTCGGTGGGCAAGAAGCTGGACCTGCCGGGCCTGGAGAACATGCACATCCGCAAGACCGGCGCCCTGATCCGCGCCAGCGTGCGGCTGGCCTGCCTGGCCCGCCCCGGCCTGCCCGCCGAACAGGCCGACCGCCTGGACCACTACGCCAAGTGCATCGGCCTCGCCTTCCAGATCCAGGACGACATTCTCGACGAGGAAAGCGATACCCAGACCTTAGGCAAGACCCAGGGCAAGGACCGCGACCACAACAAACCCAACTACCCGGCCTTGCTGGGCCTGGGCGGCGCTAAGGAAAAGGCGAGGGAAATGCACGAAGCGGCGCTGGAAAGCCTAGCTGGCTTCGGGCTCGAGGCGGACCTGCTGCGCGAACTCTCCCGCTTCATCATCCAGCGGCAGAACTAGGGGCGAGCCGTACTTTCCTTGAAAGGCAGGGACCGCAGCGACATAATTCCCGAGTAACCTACTTTACTTATAGTCTGGACGCCGAAGCCTCCGGCCGGACCGAGCAACCTGGAACGCGATTACATGACCGAAACCACAAGATATGCCCTTCTCGAAGCGGCAGACAATCCCGCCGCACTGCGCAATCTGCCGGAAGACAGACTGCCTGAGCTCGCCGAAGAATTACGGGGCTATCTCCTGGAGAGCGTGAGCCAGTCGGGCGGCCATCTGGCCGCGGGGCTCGGGACGGTAGAGCTGACCATCGCGCTGCATTACGTCTTCAACACCCCCGAAGACAAGCTGGTCTGGGACGTCGGCCACCAGGCCTATCCGCACAAGATATTGACCGGACGCCGCGCCCGCCTGCCGACCATCCGCAAGAAGGACGGCTTGTCGGCCTTCCCCAACCGGGTCGAGAGCCCTTACGACTGCTTCGGCGTGGGCCATTCCAGTACCTCGATCAGCGCCGCCCTCGGCATGGCCATTGCGGCCTCGCTGGACCGGCGCCCTAGCCATGCGGTGGCGATCATCGGCGACGGCGGCCTCACCGGCGGCATGGCCTTCGAGGCGCTCAACCACGCCGGCACCCTGGACGCGAACCTGCTCATCATCCTCAACGACAACGAGATGTCGATCTCGCCGAATGTCGGCGCGCTCAACAACTATCTGGCGAAAATCTTGAGCGGAAAGTTCTACTCGTCGGTACGCGAAGGCGGCAAACACATCCTGGGCCGCCACATGCCCGGCGTCTGGGAACTGGCCCGCCGGGCCGAGGAGCACGTCAAGGGCATGGTGGCGCCCAGCACCTTGTTCGAGGAACTGGGCTTCAATTATTTCGGCCCGATCGACGGCCACGACCTCGACACGCTGATCACCACCCTGCGCAATCTGCGCGATCTCAAAGGCCCGCGCTTCCTCCACATCGTCACCCGCAAAGGCAAGGGCTACGCGCCGGCGGAAAAAGACCCGGTGGCCTACCACGGCGTCGGCGCCTTCGACCTGGATGCCGACGAGCTGCCTAAATCCAAGGGCGGAACGCCGAGCTACACCGAGGTTTTCGGCCAATGGCTGTGCGACATGGCGGCGCGGGACCGGCGCCTGCTGGGGATCACCCCGGCGATGCGCGAAGGCTCCGGCCTGTTCGAATTCTCCCAGCGCTTTCCGGAACGCTATTTCGATGTCGGCATCGCCGAGCAGCATGCGGTGACGGTCGCTGCGGGCCAGGCCTGCGAGGGCTACAAGCCGGTTGTGGCGATCTATTCTACCTTCCTGCAGCGCGCCTACGACCAGCTGGTGCACGACGTCGCCCTGCAGAATCTTCCGGTACTGTTCGCCATCGACCGAGCCGGCTTGGTCGGCCCGGACGGCCCGACCCATGCCGGCAGCTTCGACCTGAGCTTCATGCGCTGCATTCCCAATATGCTCATCATGGCGCCGTCGGACGAGAACGAATGCCGGCAGATGCTCTACACCGGCTTCGTCCATGACGGCCCCGCCGCCGTCCGCTATCCGCGCGGACGGGGTCCAGGGGTCAAGCCCGAAGACGCCATGACCGCTATCCCGATCGGCAAGGGCGAAGTGCGCCTTGCCGGCAAAGGCACGGCCATCCTGGCCTTCGGCACGACCTTGGCGCCGGCGCTGGCCGTCGGCGAGAAGCTGGGCGCCACCGTCGTCAACATGCGCTTCGTGAAGCCGCTGGACGAGGCGCTGATCCTGGAACTGGCGGGAACCCACGACCGTATCGTCACTGTCGAGGAAAACGCCATCGCTGGCGGTGCGGGCAGCGCAGTCAGCGAATTCCTCGCCGCCCAGCGCTGCGATATCCCGGTCTGTCTGATCGGCTTGAAAGACGAATTCCTGGATCAGGGCAGCCGCGAAGAACTCCTGGCTATCGCCGGGCTGGACCAGGCAGGCATCGCCCATTCGATCGATGCCTTCCTGCAGACCGGCGCAAAACCCAAGCGCGTCGGCGGCTCGGGGAAAGGTAAGCCTTGATGGAAAAACTGCGCGCCCGGATCCGCGACATCCCGGACTTCCCCAAACCCGGCATCCTGTTCCGCGACATTACGCCGCTGGTCAAAGACCCGGCGGCGCTGAGGTTCGCCATCCACCAGCTGATTCACCCCTTTATCGGCGAGGACATCACTGCGGTGGCCGGCATGGAAGCACGGGGATTCATATTCGGCGCGCTTGTCGCTTGGGAGCTAGGCGTCGGCTTCGTGCCGCTGCGCAAGCCTGGAAAGCTTCCCTACAACGTCCAGGCCATCGACTACGACCTGGAATACGGCGCGGCCCGGCTAGAAGTGCACTTGGATGCGCTGGGCGTGGGTGATCGGGTGCTGCTGGTCGACGACCTGCTGGCCACCGGGGGCACAGCCCGCGCCAGCTGTGCGCTAGTCGAAAGCCTGGGCGCCGAAGTCGCGGCCTGCGCCTTCGTAGTCGAACTCGACGCGCTCGAAGGCCGCCAGGCGCTGGGCGAGCGCCGCATCCATTCGCTGCTGCATTACTGACAGCCTGTCCGATTTTTTCCGGACACGAAAAAGCCGGCCCTGAGGCCGGCTTTTTGCGTTGGACGCCTCGGCGTCCGCTTATTCTACAGCTTCGATACGGATCGCCGGACGCGCCTTGGCGGGAGCCTGGGCCGGTTCGACCTCGTATTCGGGCTCCAGCTCGGCGGCCATACGCCCGTCCGTCTTGGGCCCGAACAAAGCCGCCCAGGCCGCTTTCCACGGACGATGCATAGCATCTTCCACCGCACTCGCCTCGTAGCCGCAATGCGCCATGCAGTTCGCGCACTTAGGATTCTTCGAATTGCCGTACTTGTGCCAGGGCGTCTCGTCCATCAACGCCTGGAAAGACGGCGCATAGCCTTCGTCTACCAGCAGGTAGCACGGCTTCTGCCAGCCGAAGATATTCCGCGTGGGATTACCCCAAGGCGTGCAATTGTAGTTCTGGTTGCCCGCCAGGAAATCGAGATACAAAGCGGAATGATTGAGGCGCCAGCCCCGTCCCTTGCCCAGCTTGAACACCTTGCGGAACAACTCCTTGCTGTCTCTCATCCGGATGAAAATATCCTGCAGCGGCGCATGCTCGTAGCTGAAGCCGGGCGCAATGGTGACGCCTTCGACGCCCAGCCGCGTGGCGTGATCCAGGAACTCGGCCACTTCCTCGGCCGGCTCGCCCTGGAACAGGGTGCAGTTGATCGTCACGCGGAACCCGCGGGCGATCGCCATTTCCACGGCCTCGACGGCGCGGTCGAACACGCCGGTCTGGCAAACGGACGCATCGTGGCGATCGCGGTTGCCGTCCAGATGAATCGACAGCGTCAGGAAGGGTGAGGGCTGGTAGTCGTCGATACGCTTTTTAAGCAAGAGCGCATTGGTACACAGATAAACGTACTTCTTGCGCGCGATGATGCCGCGCACGATCTCCGGCAGCTCCTTGTGGAGCAAGGGCTCACCGCCGGCAATGGAGACGATGGGGGCACCGCACTCGTCCACGGCCTGCAGCGACTCTTCGACGCTCAGACGGCGGTTCAATATCTCGTCCGGATAATCGATCTTGCCGCAGCCGGCGCAGGCCAGATTGCAGCGGAACAGCGGCTCGAGCATCAGCACGAGGGGGTAGCGCTTCACCCCGAAAATTTTCTGTTTGAGCAGATACTTTGCAACAGTCATCTGTTGACGCAGTGGAACGCCCATTGGTTTCTCCTCGATTCTTTACAGGCGCCGAAGCCTCTTGGAGCATGCTTCGGCAGTCGTTTCAGTTAGCCTTAGGCCATCCCGGATCGGTCGGGTCAGATCCCGACAAGCGCCCTGACTACAGGGTAACGGGATATTTTCCTAGCGCCACGCTAGGAATTGAAGCCGGATTGTAACAACAATCCCTTTTCTTGTTGAAAATACAGGCTATGGCATTCCCTTGTAATGGGTACGCATGCTAGCATCCAGTTGCATATTACTCAACTCACCTTTGTAAAAAAAACAACAGAACTTGACTCAGGCGCTCGAATCGGTAGACTTCATACCTTTTTACAATGAGTTAGCCCTCACGGCTGACACAGGCTCAACGAACCAACGCCGACCCTGATGAGCGGAACCGCCCTCTCGCAACATGCGATGCCCGACAACCTATCGGACGACGATTTCCAGGCCTATTTCCTGGACGGGGTATCGCGCACTTTTGCCCTGACGATCCCGAGGCTCCCCGAAGGCTTGGCGCAACCGGTTTCCAACGGCTATCTGCTGTGCCGGATCGTCGATACCATCGAGGACGAAGTTGCACTCAGCCCCGTGCAGAAAAGGCAGTATTGCGAGCGCTTCGCCCAGGTCGTCGCCGGCAGCGCGCCGGCCGAGCCGCTCAGCGCCGAACTCTTTCCTCTGCTGTCCGGGCAAACTCTGGCCGCCGAAAGGGAACTGGTGGAAGCCATTCCCCGAGTCATCGGCATCACCCACGGCTTCGCGCCGGCGCAACGGGAAGCGCTGGCCGAGTGCGTCGCTACGATGTCGAAAGGGATGGCCGCATTCCAAGATCTGGATCTACGCCACGGCCTGAAGGATCTGCGGCAGATGGGCGACTACTGTTACTACGTCGCTGGCGTGGTCGGCGAAATGCTGACTCGGCTGTTTTGCCATTATTCCCCGGAAATCGCCGCTCATCGGGCCCGGCTGATGGAACTCGCCGTATCGTTCGGTCAAGGCCTGCAGATGACCAATATCCTCAAGGATCTGTGGGACGACCATAGCCGCGGCGTCTGCTGGCTGCCTCAGGACATCTTCACCGAATGCGGCTACGCCCTGTCTGAATTGCGCCCCGGCCACGACAGTTCCAGTTTCGTGCGCGGATTCGACCGCCTCATCGGCATAGCGCACGCCCATTTGCGCAACGCGCTGGATTATACGCTGCTGATTCCCAGCCACGAAACCGGTATCCGGGAGTTCTGCCTATGGGCAATCGGCATGGCGATACTCACTTTGCGCAAGATCCACGGCCACCTCTATTTCAGCGATTCCAGCCAAGTGAAAATCACGCGTCGGGCGGTAAAGGCGACGATAGCTACGTTCCGCCTGACCCGCAGCAGCGACGCTTTGCTGAAAGCCACTTTCCGGCTCGCCGGCCTCGGCCTGCCCATGGCGGTACCGGCCGCAGTGCTGCAACCCCGCCCCACAGACATTTGATACGCACCGAACCTCAGGACACATCGCCCATGCTGAGAGAAGCGACCGTAATATCGAACCTCGAACCGCCGCTGACCGCCTCGTACGTCGAATCTCCTCTCGATGCATCGATCCGCCGGGCCAAGGACCATTTGCTGAGTCTGCAACACCGAGAAGGCTATTGGGTTTTCGAGCTGGAAGCCGATTGCACCATCCCGGCCGAATACATCCTGATGATGCACTTCATGGATGAACTCGACGGGCCGCTGCAAGCCAAGATCGCCAATTATCTGCGCGCCCATCAGAGCGCTGACGGCAGCTACCCCCTGTTCCAGGGCGGCGCCGGCGACATCAGCTGCACCGTCAAGGTTTATTACGCTCTCAAGCTGGCCGGCGATTCCATTGACGCCCCCCACATGAAGAAGGCGCGCGACTGGATTCTGGCCCTGGGCGGCGCGGCACGCTCCAACGTGTTCACTCGCATCATGCTCGCCATGTTCGAGCAGATTCCCTGGCGCGGCGTCCCCTTCATCCCGGTGGAAATCATGCTGCTGCCTAAGTGGTTTCCCTTTCACTTGGACAAGGTCTCGTACTGGTCACGCACGGTCATGGTGCCGCTGTTCATCCTGTGCAGCTACAAGGTGACCGCCCGCAATCCATCCAAGACCCATATCCGCGAACTGTTCACGGTAGACCCGCAGCAGGAGCGCCATTACTTCGACCACGTCAAGACGCCGCTTGGGCGCGTCATTCTCGGCCTGGAGCGTTTCGGCCGGTTGTTGGAACCGCTCATCCCGAACGCCATGCGCAAGAAGGCGACCCAGAAAGCCTTCGAGTGGTTCACAGCCCGCCTGAACGGTGTAGACGGGCTCGGCGCGATTTTCCCGGCTATGGTCAACGCCTACGAGGCGCTGGATTTCCTTGGAGTGCCGCCGGAAGACGAGCGGCGGCGGATCGCCCGCGAATCCATCGAACGGCTGCTGGTGCTCCAGGGCGAAAGCGCCTACTGCCAGCCCTGCGTTTCGCCGATCTGGGATACCGCCCTCACCGCTCTTACCTTGCAGGAAGTGGCACGCCATACCGCCGACCTCCAGCTCGACGCATCGCTGCACAAAGGGCTGCAATGGCTCGCGTCGAAGCAGATCGACAAGGATGCGCCCGGCGACTGGCGGGTGAACCGGCCGCTCCTGGAAGGCGGCGGCTGGGCATTCCAGTTCGGCAACGACTACTATCCGGACGTCGACGACAGCGCCGTGGTGGCCCACGCACTGCACGGCTCCGGCGATCCGCGCTTCGACGAAACCCTGCGGCTGGCAGCCAACTGGATCGCCGGCATGCAATCCAGCAACGGCGGTTTCGGCGCCTTCGATGTCGACAACACCTATTACTATCTCAATCTAATCCCCTTCGCCGACCACGGTGCCCTGCTCGACCCGCCGACAGCCGACGTCAGCGCCCGCTGCGCCATGTTCCTCGCCAAATGGGTCAACCGGCAGCCGGAGCTGCGCCCCGTCCTGGAGCGAACTATCGAGTACCTGCGCCGGGAACAGGAATCAGACGGCTCCTGGTTCGGCCGCTGGGGCACCAACTACATCTACGGTACCTGGTCCGTATTGCTGGCCTACGAAGCCGCCGGCATTGCGACGGACGATCCCAGCGTGCGCCGAGCGGTAGCTTGGCTCAAGAGCGTGCAACGCGAAGACGGCGGCTGGGGCGAGGACAATTTCAGCTACCACGATACCTCGTACCGGGGGCGCTTCCACACCAGCACGGCGTTCCAGACCGGCTTCGCACTGATCGCGCTGATGGCGGCAGGCGAAACCGCATCGGCCGAAGTTCAAGCCGGCGTAGACTACCTGCTGCGGCAACAACAAGCAGACGGCGTCTGGAACGACGAATGCTTCACCGCGCCCGGCTTTCCCCGCGTGTTCTATCTGAAATATCACGGCTACGACAAATTCTTCCCGCTATGGGCGCTGGCTCGTTACCGTAACGAACGCTACGCTCAGGCGTGACGCGACTCGGTCTAGTCGTCGCCCTCCCAGCCGAATGCCGTACCCTGACACGGCAGCGGCTGCACCGGGGCGAAGTACATGCACTCAGCGATAGCCTTAGTGTCTGTCTCTCCGGCAGCGGCGCCGCCAACGCAGAAAAGGCATCGCACCGGCTGGCGAAAGAGGGCTGCACCGCTCTGGTCAGCTGGGGCTGCGCCGGTGCGCTGAGCAGTCACCTAGCCTCCGGCGACCTCGTCCTGCCGTCGGAGATCGCTTGTCCCGACGGCTCAATCCTGCCGATTGCCTCAGACTGGCAGCGCCGGGCAGTACGGCATGCCGAAACGCTGCGCTGCCGGCTGTCTACCGGCCGGCTGGCCGCCAGCGCTGGCGTGATCCACAGCCATGATGCCAAACGGGCGCTGGCCGGCAGCACCGGCGCCGAGGCCGTCGACATGGAGAGCGGCGCCGTCGCCCGCACCGCTGCGTCACTGGGACTGCCCGTGCTCGTGGTCCGCACCATCGCCGATCATGCCGAGCTGACGATTCCCCGTAGCGTACTGGACGCACTCGACCCCTACGGCGATACCCGGCTCCTGCGCCTCATGGGCAATCTGGCTCTGCGGCCGGGCGAACTTCCCGACCTGATCCGGCTGGCACTGGCATTCAAAGCCGCGTCGGCAACACTGCGTGCAATGAGTCCTCACCTGCACGCACCTGGAAACAGCTAAACCTTCAATGTCCAAAGGAAAAAAAAATAGAGTCCCGGAATCCCGGGCAAGCTTACTCATTCGCCTGATGCATGCTTGGGAATCCAGGGTACTGACCCATCCCTGGCTGGTCGTCTTCGTCGCCCTGGCGGCCTGCGGCTTGACCTTGGCATACACCATGAACAATCTGACCGTGAACACCAACACGGCAGATACGATTTCGACTGAGCTTCCATTTCAAAAAAACAGGATACGGCTCGAGACGGAATTCCCTCAGGACGTCTCTACCATCGTGCTGCTGGTAGAAGGCAAAACCCCGGAGCAGACTTCGGACGCCGTCGACGCACTGCAACAGGAATTGGCGCGGCAATCCGCGACGATCCAATCGGTCTACGTCCCGGACGGCGGCGACTTTTTCGCCCGCAACGGCTTGCTGTACCTAAGCCTCAAAGACCTGGAAAAAATCAGCCAGGATCTGTCCGCCGCCCAGCCTTTCTTCGGGAGGTTGGCGGAGGACAACAGCCTACGCGGCTTCTTCGGCATCTATGCCCAAGCGCTGGACGCCAAAGAATCGGACCTGCCGGTAGAACTGGGCGCATTCACCCGCAGGCTAACGGACGCGTTTCAAGCCGCCCTGGACGGCCGCCCCTACCGCTTGTCTTGGCAGCAGCTGATCATGGGGCAGAAGGACGGGCTCGGCATCACCAAACGCTTCCTCGTCATCCGACCGAAACTGTTCTTCGAAGAAATGATGCCGGCGGCGAAATCCATAGCCGCGATCGACGACGCCATCAACGAAATCCGCGCCGGCGCACTGTCCTCGATCCAGGTACATAAGACCGGCGAGGTCGTCCTCGAATACGAGGAAATGCTCACCGTACAGCAGAGCGTCACCATCGCCGGCGCGGCATCGACGGTGCTGGTCTGCCTCACTCTGTGGCTGGCTTACCGCTCCTTCAAGCTGATGTTCGCCACCTTCCTGACGCTAGGCATGGGGCTGGTGTTTTCCATGGGGTTCGCTACCGTGGCAATCGGCCAGCTCAACCTGATCTCGATCTCCTTCACCGTGCTGTTCATCGGCATGGGGGACGCTTATTCCTCTCATTTCTGCCTGCGTTACCGGGAACTGATCGTACGCGGCATGAAGCAGCGGGAAGCACTGCGCGAAACCTTCAGTTCCACCGGCTCGTCCCTAGTCCTGTGCACTCTCACGGCGGCCATCGGCCTGTATGCTTTCATCCCTACGGACTATTCCGGCGTGGCTGAACTGGGCGTCATCGCCGGCACCAGCATGTTCATCGCCCTTGCCACTACCTTCACAGTGCTGCCGGCTATCATGAACATCCTGCCGTTCAAGCCGTCCCGCCGTGCCGCACAACACACGCCCAGCACCCTGAGCCGGGCCTTGATGTCGAACTGGCCGATGCGCTACGCCACACCGATCCGGGTCGTCACTATCATCCTGGGGATCGCTGCCTGCATGCTGCTGACCCGCGTCGTCATCGACTTCAACCCGATCAACCTGCGTGATCCGAACACCGAGTCGGTCAAAACTTTCCAGTACCTGTTGAAATCCCGCGACACTTCGCCGATGACGCTGGCTTCGCTCGCCGCCAACGAAAGCGAGGCCCGTGCCCGGATAACGGCATTCGAGCGACTGTCCTCGGTCGATAGCGTACGCAGCATCTTCGACCTGATACCCGAGCAGCAGGACGAAAAGCTGGCTGCCATCGGCGATCTTGCACTGGTACTCGGACCGCAACTACAGAACTTCCCTGCGGCCTCCTCGATGCGCCCCAGCTTTCAGACGCTGGAAAAGCTCCATGCCGCTCTCGGCAAGCGGATGGCAAAAGGCGAAGACCGCGATGTCGCCGCACTGGACGCCACGCTTGAGAAGCTCATCGAACATCTGCGCGCACTGCCTCCGGAAACCGCCCAAGCCAACCTGGACACCCTCGAAAACAGCGTACTCGGCGGACTCAGGAAAACCATCGGCAGTCTCAATACCAGTCTTGAAGCCAGCCCGATCGGGATGGACACCCTGCCTGAGGACGTCCGCGAGCGCTGGATCAGCAAGAACGGCCTCTATCGCCTGCAGATCTTCCCCAAGCAGGATCTGAGCGAACTGGAGCCCCTGCGGGAATTCATCCAGGAAGCCCAGACCGTGGATCCCGACGTCACCGACCTGCCGGTCACTTACCTGGAATCGATGGACGCCGTGATCGTCGCGTTTGCGCAAGCCTTCGGCACGGCGCTCGTCGCGATCACCCTGTTGCTGCTGCTGATCCTGCGTAACATCAAAGACACTCTACTGGTGCTGCTGCCGCTGCTGCTCGCTTCGCTGTTCACGGCGGCGGCGACGGTGCTCATCGGCGTCCCCTTTAATTTCGCCAACATCATCGCCCTGCCGCTGCTGTTCGGTCTGGGCGTCGACAACGGGATTCACATGGCGCACCGGCTGCATTACCTGAACTCCGTGCATGGCGCCCTGCTGGATTCCAGCGAGGCCAAAGGTGTGTTCTACGGGGCTCTGACTACGGTATTCAGCTTCGCTAGCCTCGCTTTCACGCCGCACCCGGGCATGTCGTCCATGGGTATCTTGCTAGCCATCGGCCTAATGCTGTCGCTGGTCTGCGCGCTGGTGGTACTGCCGGCGTTCGCCGCGCGCCGGATCAAGGCCGGACGGGCATAGTGTAGAATGCGGAATTTGACAATTTACCAATTCTAGAGGTTGTTGATGTCGAGTCGTATTGCCGACCTGTTGACGGATCGCAGAGGAGAAAATTTCGATCTGCATGAGAAATATCTCAATACCCAGATGGTCAGGGTATTGAAAACAATAGGTTACGACCGGGTGTACGTTCGAGCCCAAGGCGCTTACCTGTACGACGACAAGGATCAGGAATACCTGGACCTTCTCAGCGGCTTCGGCGTATTCGCCTTGGGCCGCAACCACCCCAAGGTGGTCGAAGCGCTCAAGGACGTGCTGGGCGCCCAGTTGCCCGATCTGGTCCAGATGGACGTATCGCTCTTGAGCGGGTTGCTGTCGGAAAAAATTCTGGCCCGCTGCCCCGGCGATTTGTCGCGGATGTTCTACTGCAACTCCGGCGCCGAAGCGGTGGAAGCCGCCATCAAGTTCGCCCGCTACACCACCAAGCGCGAAAAAATCGTATTTTGCGAACACGGCTTCCACGGCCTCACCCTGGGCGCGTTATCGCTGAATGGCGAACAGGTGTTCCGCGACGGTTTCGGCCCGCTGTTGCCGGCTTGCACAGCCGTGCCATTCAACGACCTTAGCGCCCTCGAAGCCGCCCTCCGCCACGGCGACGTGGCCGCCTTCATCGTCGAGCCGATCCAGGGCAAGGGCGTCAATCTGCCCGACGACGACTACCTGGCCGAAGCCGCCCGCTTGTGCCGGAAGCACGGCACGCTGTTGGTGGCGGACGAAATCCAGACCGGCATCGGCCGTACCGGGAAATTCTGGGCCATCGAACACTGGGGAGTGGAACCCGATATGATCCTGATGGCCAAGGCGCTCTCCGGCGGGTTCATCCCGGTCGGCGCCGTCGCCATGAAAAAACACATCATGGAAGCCGTATTCAACCGGATGGACCGCGCCGTAGTCCATGGCTCCACGTTTTCTAAAAACAACATGGCAATGGCGGCCGGCATCGCCACCCTCGACGTCATCGAAGAAGAAGGCCTAGTCGAAAATGCGGCCCGGATCGGCGAGCAGATCAGCTCGGGCATCCGCGCCATGACCGACCGCTACGAGCTGCTGCACACGGTGCGGGGCAAGGGGATGATGATCGCGGTCGAATTCGGCGCACCGCGCAGCTTTTCGCTCAAAGCGGCCTGGAGCCTGCTGGAAACCGCCAACAAGGGATTGTTCAGCCAAATGATCACCATTCCGCTGTTCAAGAATCACCGCATCCTGAGCCAGGTGGCGGGCCACGGCATGAACGTGGTCAAGTTCCTGCCGCCGCTAGTGATCGGCCAGAAGGACGCCGACTGGATACTCCAGGCCATGGATGCGGTCATCGCCGATTGCCACAAGGTGCCCGGCGCCATCTGGGACCTGGGCAAAAACCTGACCAGCCACGCCCTGAAAGCCAAGGCTGGCTGATCCTTCACCCCAACACGACAGGTAGCCATGTTCCCTCATGCCATCAAGCAACTCGCAAGTTCCGCGCTGGCGGTCGCCCTGTGCACGATCGCGTTCAGCCCAGCGGCCTGGAGCCATGCCGTCGTCACTGAGTCCTCACTGACCAGCCATCCAGTAAAGCCCAACCATCCCACCAAGGTCGTACTGTTCTTCAACTCCGGGGTAGAACTCGCCTTATCGCGAGTGTTCCTGGTCAGCAAAGGCGATGTATTCCATCCGGTTGAAATCGCCAACGGCAAGAAAGCCGGCGAAATGCTGGTCGACATTCCCCCCTTGGAGCCCGGCGACTATGCCCTGAAATACAAGGTGTTCGCGGCGGACGGCCACTTCACCGAAAACGTGATCCGGTTCCGCGTCGACAAACCGTAATTCGAGGTTCTACCACACATGTTCATACAAGGCCTGGCCAACTTCATCGATGATTTTCTCGGCGGCTTGATGCTGATCAGCTACGCGCTGATCGTCGGCAGCTTGATCTGGGCCGCCTGGATTCTGCGGATATGGGATAGCTCGGCGGGCAAGTCTGCCGCCCCGCGGCCGGTCATCGCCATCTGCGTCAGGATACTCAAAGGCGGCGCGATCACGTTGGCCGCAATGCAGGGCACCAAGCTCCTGATCAAAGGCATGCTGCTCGCCGCAACGCTTGGCGACTTTCCTATCGGCGCCTATCTAGGCACGGTTCAGTTCATTGCCGGGTTGCTGCGTCTAGTCCTGTCCTGCGGCTTCATCTATGTAGCGACTCAACTCGACGCGTCGCCGCATAACCGTACCGCTTGGAATACAGCAGCCGCCCTGACTGTACCGCTGGTGATCAGCGGCGCTTGGCTGGTGCATGGCGTAGGGCGTTTCGAACACCGCGAACAGCTCATGGCCATGACGGTCATCCATCAGTTGGCCGCTGCGGTCTGGTTCGGCGGCGTCGCGCAGCTCTTGTTTCTATGGCATACCCGAAAAGCGGAGCAGGCGGCCCATGAGTTCTGGCCGCTGGCGATCACGCGTTTCGGCTGGCTTGGGGTCGCTTCGGTGCTGCTGCTGCTTTCCACAGGCTTGCCGCTGGCCATCGAATACATCGGTTCCCTGAACGGCTTGTTCGGCACCGGCTACGGAGCTTTGGTCGCAACCAAAGTAGCGCTCATGGGCGGCGCGCTCTATTTCGCCTACCGCAACCACAAGGCCGGAAAGGAATGGAAGCAGTTCGGCGCCTCGGCCGATCTCACCCGGAAAGTGCCCTATTTCATCGAAGCGGAGACCTTCGTTCTGGTAGGCGTGCTGTTCGTCGCCGCGACGCTATCCTCGCAGCCGCCGTCGGTGGACATCAAGGAGACCACCGCGACGGTTTCCGAAGTGGCCTATATGTTCTCGCCTCGCCTGCCGAAAATCAGCTCGCCAACCCACGAGCAGCTCCTGGCCGGGGAAGCGGGCCGGGTTGCCGTAGTGGACAAAGTGCCTTCGGTTGCTGCGACCGAGTGGTCGGACTACAACCACAATATCTCCGGTATTTTCCTGACCGGCATGTGCCTGGTCGCAATGCTGTCCTATACGGGGCGTTTCCGCTGGACCAGTTATTGGCCGGTGGGCTTCATCGGGCTGAGCATCTTCCTGTTCTTCCGCAGCGATGCGGAAACTTGGCCGCTTGGGCCCATCGGCTTTTGGGAAAGCACTTTCGGCAACGGCGAGGTGTTCCAGCACCGCATTGCGACGCTGCTAGCCTTCCTGCTCGGCGTGATGGAACTGCGCGCCCGTACCCGGCCCGATGCGGACCGGCTGCGCTACATGTTTCCGGTGCTGAGTGCGTTCGGCGGCATCCTGTTGTTGACTCACTCCCACGCAGAATTCGAGCTCCGGAGCGAATATTTGATCCAGTCGACGCACACTGCGATGGGTTTGCTGGCGGTTGTCGTAGCCAGCGGGCGCTGGCTGGAATTGAGATTGGCAGGAGCGTCAGAGTCGTCTTCGAAAACCATAGCCGGGTTCGACGAAGGCCATGTCGCCGGCTTCCTATCGATCCTGGCCATGTTTATCATCGGCAACTTCCTGATGTTCTACAGGGAGCCTCTGTACTGAAATACTCTATTAGACAGGCGCAAAAAAGGCATCCCGAAGGATGCCTTTTTTACAGACGGAACTCTGCAAATCCTGTCAACTTTTAGAGTTATTATCGCTGTTGGCGTAATCCGTGATTTTCTGAGTCAGTTTGGACATCAATGCGTCAAACCCCTCCCGGTCAATCACACTGGTGTATTGGGCTTTTTTCAGCGCCAAGTCGCTGATCCCATCGACAACGATGTTGATGATCTCCCAGCGCCCCTCGAACAAGTTGACCATGTAATCGAATTTGACGGGGGTTTCCTTCGGAGCCACCATTTTATAACGGACAACCACGCGGTCTGGCTTTGCCGCCTGATCCGAATCGTACTGGAACTGTTCGCCGCCGTAGCTGTTGAACTGAGCCGCATAAGTCGCGATGCTAAGCTCGGTGAGCCGTTTTACGAATTCCGTTTTCTGCTCGTCGCTCAAAGTTTTCCAGTGCGAACCCAAGGCGATCTGGGCGACGGCTTCGAACTGGAACACCTCTCGAACTACCGGATCCAGCCTCTTGTAGCGCCCCTGATAACCCAGTTGTTTGGCGTTTTTCATCACATCGATGAGGGCGTCGTTCAACTTGTCCACAACCACACGCGCTGCTTCCGTACCGGTATCGGCGACCGCCGCCCTCCCCATCGACATCATCAGGGCCAGCGCCAGCCCTCCAAGAATTCGCAAGAACATGTGACTCCTCACCATAGGCATATTTGCAACAAAATATACCATAAGACCCACAATCTCTCGAATCCGTTTCGGAGCAGCGGCCATTTCGGCAAGGCCATGAGCGATTCCGGGACGGAATCGCTCATGGCCCGAATCTAGAACGGTACGCTGACTACCGCTGTAAGCGCAGGGAGTTCAACACTACGGAGACGGAACTGAATGCCATGGCGCCCGCAGCGATCATGGGACTCAGCCTCCCCATGACTGCGAGAGGTATGGCGATGGTGTTATATCCGAATGCCCAAGCCAAGTTCTGGTGGACGACCCGCAAAGTAAATTGGCTGAGCGCCATGCCGTCCGCCACGCGGCTGATATCGCCCTGGCTGATGGTCATGTCGGCGGTCTGGATGGCTACGTCAGTGCCGCTGCCAATTGCGAAGCTGACGTCGGCAGCCGCCAGCGCAGGCGCATCGTTGACGCCGTCGCCGATCATGCCTACCCGTTCGCCCTGCTCTTGCAGCGCTCGGATGATCTCCAGCTTCTGCTCCGGCCGGGCACGGGCCGTCACTTCGGCAATACCGACCTGTTGCGCCACATAGTGAGCCGCGGCCTCCACATCCCCGGTGACCATCAAGGTGCGGACCTCCAGGCTCTGCAAGCGCTCGATGGCACTACGCGCATGCTCGCGGGGCCGGTCGGCGATGCCGAACACGGCCGCCAGCTTGCCGTCCACCGCCATAAAGACCGGCGTCTTGCCCTGTTCGGCCAAGCCCGCCGCCGAATCCTGCCCGGAGGCAAGCTCCACTTGGCGCTCCGCCAACCAGTCGGCATTACCGATGAGCACTTCCTTGCGGTCGATCACGGCACGAATTCCCCGGCCCGGCACACTGTCGAACTCCTGAGAAACCAGCGTGTCGGCTCCGCTGTCTTGCGCTTTGCGCACAATGGCCCGCGCCAGGAAGTGCTCGGAATCGATTTCCGCCGCCGCCGCCAAGCCCAACAACCGCGGCTCTCCGAGCCGGGAGAAGCGGACGATATCGGTGACTTCCGGCTTTCCTTCGGTAATGGTGCCGGTCTTGTCGAACACGACGGCCGTGAGCTTCGACGCCATCTCCAGGCTTTCGCCGTTGCGGATGAAAATGCCTTTGCGGGCGGCTTGTCCCGTTCCGACCATGATAGCTGCCGGCGTTGCAAGCCCCAGAGCACAGGGACAGGCTATCAGCAGCACTGAAATGGCGTTGGCGAATGCCTTGGCGGCAGGCGCTCCGAGCCAAGTCCAGCCGATGAATGTACCCGCCGAAATCACCAGCACAGTCGGCACGAACACCGCCGACACCCGATCTACCGTCTTCTGAATGGGGAGCTTGGACGACTGAGCTTGCCCGACCATGTGGATAATGCCGGCCAACACCGTGTCTTCACCCACCGCCGTGACTCGGACCTGGAGCGCCCCGGTACCGTTGACGCAGCCGCCGATCACCCTTTCGCCCGGTTTCTTGACCACCGGCACGCTCTCGCCGGTCACCATGGACTCGTCGATGCCGGAAGTACCGGCAAGCACTTCGCCGTCTGTCGGTACGCGATCCCCCGGCCGTACCCGCACGATATCGCCCACCTTCAGGGATTCGACCGACACTTCGAATTCCTCTCCGTCCTTGAGAAGGGTGGCCGTAGCAGGCTGTAAGTCGAGCAGACGCCGGATCGCCTCGTGAGCGCGTCCACGCGTCATCTCTTCCAGGTAGCGTCCGTAAAGGACGAAACTGACGATGGCCGCCGCCGCTTCGAAATAGAGTTCGCCGCGCCGAGTGAACAAAGCTACCACACTGGAACCGTACGCCGCCCCTACCCCCAATGCGACCAGCGAATCCATGTTGGCCGTACCCTGGCGAGCTAGGCGCAACGCCTTGGTGAAAAATGCACGGCCGCTGCCGAGTACCACCGGGGTCGTCAAAATAGCGCTCAGCCAGCCCCAGATTCGCCCGTGCGGCATCACCATGCCCAGAACCACGACTGGGGCGCTGAGCAGCGCCGACACCAAGGCTTGACGCCGGGCAAACCGCAAACGTTCGGCCTCCCGCACCGCCATTAACTTGCGCTGAACGATGCTGTCTGCCGCTTGTGCCCGGTAACCGATCCGCGCTATGGCGGCCATGACCGCATCCCGGCTAAGCGCGGCCCTAACGGTGGCGGTTTCCGTGGCGAAATTGACCGAAACGTCGCGGATACCCGGCTGCCGCTTGAGCATCATCTCAATGAGCAGGCCGCAAGAAACGCAGGTCATCCCCTCAATGGCGAACTGCCACTCCCTCACCGGCCCATCGCTTCCGGCACTGCCGAAAGCCTCCGGCGCTTTTTTCCGGCTTCCAAGGCTCGCGATCAAATGGTCCGCCACCTGCAACAGGTTGGCACGCGGCAGTTGGTCGGGATTGAATCGGATCGCCACTGAACCGATATCCGCCGTCACCCGAACGGAGCGCACTCCTCCGTGCTTGAGCAGTAGTATCTGCAACAGGTAACAGCGCTCCGGATCCTTGCGTAAAGCAGGCGCATGAATCCGGACTCGCCGCCTCAAGGCGTGCACAACTTCGAGATGAGGCCAGGCATGAGCGAATGGCGCTACCTGCGCGCGAGACTCGGGCGTTTCCGGACCTGCGATCTTAGACATTGCGTGGGCGCCGCGATCGGACCAAGAGGAAAATCATGTAGAACACCGCCATCCACTCGTAGCGGTAGCGCAACGGCTGCCGCAACCAGTGCTGGGTAATCATGTGCCAGTGCAGTTTGATGAGGTAAAGCACCAGCACGTCGTTGAAGAACTCAATGACCCCTTTCTCCCGGCCGGGCGTCACCAGTTTCGACGAGTTCTTCACGCCACGGCGCGCAACGATCTTCAGCGCCTCCAGGGTTTCCCCCGCCTCTTGCGCCTTTTCACGCAGCCAGCGGAAAGGACCGTCCGCACCGCCGGCGGCCACCATTTCCCGAACCCCGCCGCCCTGCCCCAAACCGGCATCGACGAGTGCACCCAGCTTTCGCGCTATCGTCTTGAGCTCGCATACCGCGATGTCGAAACGCACCGAAAGTTTACGGCTGCCCGGCGATAGGCTTACCCGGTAAACGCCTTCGAGCGTGCGCAGCGCGGATTCGATATGACTCCTAGCCGCAGGGTCGCAGAGCTGCGCAGGCAGATCGAAGCGCGCGTGACCGGCACTGCTATAGCGCAAAATGATCTGTTTTTTCAATGACATGATCTCAAAGCCTAGCAATTGCGGTCATCGGATACGACGGCTTCCTCACCTGTCAGGCGTCGCCGCGTTCGGAGCCTTCCTGGCGCTCGGCCAGCAGATCCTCCAAATTTTCCCGTTGCTGGAGCACGAAATCCTTGCCGCCTTCGGCAACGCTCATGGCCGAGCCGATGATTTCCTTGCGGTATTTGTGAATGTAATAACCGGTGACCATGCCGAGGCCGAACAGCACCACCGGATGAGTCAGCACGCGCTTCACCAGCGAACGTCCGGCTTGCGTGCCTGCAGTCGCCGCTGCACCTACAGCCGCTCCCTTGGCCGCGGTCGCCAAACCATGTGACGACTGGGCCAGATGACGGGCGCCGTGCATAGCGCCATGATTCATCATCCCTTCCATGCCGGCCATCATTGTGCCCATACCGTGATGCTCCATCGCCTTAGCGGCCCCCATCGCCGCTCCCGCCATCGTTTTTCCGCCGTGTACATGCGCCATGATGCTAATTCCTCGCTGACTGGTCCATACCATCCGAAGCCTCGCCTATACGGAGAGACGACGGGCTCTCGCCCCGATTATCGGTCATTTGCCCGAGTGAGGTAAATCCGCCGCCTCGGAGCGGCCGGCGGCGTCATCGGTCAGGACCTCGCTCTCATGCAGCATTCCGTAGATGCCTTGGCAACCCTCGCAACAGAAGACCTTTAGGCCGCTGGTCGTTTGCAATAGGAAGCCCGGCGGAACGACGGGCAGGCTGCACAGGTCACAAGCTCGCGCTTCAGTATTCATCCGTTGCCTCTTTCAGATCTTCTGGAGAAGCCAAGTAAGCCTTGGTCCATATCGCCATAATAAAAAACTCCGCAGCAGCTTGCACAGCATGCGGAGTCGGTACCGCCCCCGGACTAACCCGGGGAATCCGGCAGATCAATGGCAGCTAAAGCTCACGGCAGAAGCTTCTGCGCCGTCGCCGGAACCGCGAATGGCGCGGCTGGAGGCTTTCATGAGGGCGATTCGCAGCGCACCGGTTAGGCTGGTCCCCAAACCGATCTGGGCGGCGATCGCGGGCACCAAAATCAAGGAAGCGAAAGCAAGCCCCGTTCCGACCAGCAACGGCCCCACAGCAGTGTCGGCCTTCCGTACACGACTTGATTTCGTATCATCGACCCTTTGCGCAGATAATACCCGGGAATCTTTCATGTTCGGCTCGCTCTAAAAGTAAGGTTGATGCGACTGCGGTGCAACAATCTTTTTCAACATTCGTGCCCAGACCCTAGTTCATTGATTCATAAATCGGTAATGTCCTTGCCTCGGCATCACCCTCGAAAAGACAAGGCGAATCACGCAGAGCGATTGCGTGATATCCCTCATAAATGCCAGCCGCCTCCCCGCGTCAGCTTTCCGTCCGCGCCTACCGATCCCAAGAGATTTGACGCCAAACAAACTGGCAGAAATACTGCACGCCTTATAATGGCCTGGAGCACTAGGCTGGCCTCAACATCCGTCTCCTTAACCGAATGGGAACCATGAATTCGACCAACGCAGCTAACCGGCAGTCCATCTCGAATCCCTCATCCTGGCTCCGGCGTCCGGGCGCTATCGTGCTGGGCGTCGTCGGCGTCTTTCTGATCCTCTTCCTAGATGAACGGATGGGCTCTCTGGCCCAGATGCCGACGCTAGGCCGCGACATGAATTACTGGCTGCTGTTCGTCACCGGTCTGCTGACTGGATTCCACTGCGTCGGCATGTGCGGAGCTCTGGTACTGGCCTACGCCACGAAGTCCGCCAGCGGCGGAAAGGCATCTCCCGCCTCCCACTTGCTCTACGGCGCCGGCAAGACACTTTCCTACACGGCTATCGGGGCGATTTTCGGCCTGATCGGCTCGATTTTTTCGTTTTCACCGGCATTGAGAGGAATTATCGGCATCGCCGCGGGCTTGTTCCTGGTGCTGTTTAGCCTAGGAATGCTGCAATGGGTCCCGGCGCTGAGCCATTTCCAGATCAAAACGCCCAGCTTCCTGCTGCGCTTCATCGGAACTCAATCCAAGCAGTCCCATAGCCCTTTCGTCATCGGCCTGCTCAACGGCCTCATGATCATCTGCGGCCCGCTGCAAGCGATGTATGTAATGGCTGCCGGCACAGGCAGCCCGATTGAAGGCGCGTTGCTGATGTTTTTCTTCGGCCTGGGCACATTGCCGGTGATGCTAAGTTTCGGCTGGTTCGCCACGCTCATTTCTGCGGGATTGAAACCAAAACTGGTCCGTTTCTCCGGAGTCATCGTTCTGGTATTAGGGATATTGATGATCAACCGGGGGCTCAAAGCCAGCGGCAGCGGACTCGACTTCCATTCGGTACTCGTCGGACTTTCCAGATTCACCGAAGCGCATTGGGGTCTGGTACTCGCCACACCGGAAGCGCCCATGCCCGAGAACATGAACGGCATGGTCCACAACCACTGAGCAGTGGCAACCGCCTGGGCTCGAAGCGATTTCGAGCCCAGGCGGGCGGATATCGGCCGGGCGTCAGCCTTCCATTCATTCCTTACACCAGCGAACACCCCCTTGTACGACACCGAATTTCAAATCCGCGCCGCCGAGCTGATCGAGGCGGGCCGCTTCATCGACAGCCGCGGCTGGGTTCCGGCTACCAGCGGCAATTTTTCCGCGCGCTTGAACGACGGACGGATCGCCATCACGGTTTCCGGCCGCCACAAAGGCCGATTGCGCCCCGAGGACATCATGCTGGTGGATGCAGAAGGCCATCCGCTCGACGGCAAAAAGCCCTCGGCAGAAACCGTGCTGCATACCGGCATCTACCGGCGCTATCCGAACGCCGGCGCGGTGCTGCATCCGCACTCGCCGGCCGCCACCCTGTTGTCGCGGCTGGTAAGCCGCGTAGTGATCCTGGAGGATTACGAGTTGCTGAAAGCCCTGGCCGGTATCGAAACCCATGAAGCCAGGGTCGCTGTACCGATTTTCCCCAACGACCAGGACATCCCTCGTCTTGCGCTGGGCGTGGAAGAATACATCGAGATGCACGGCGACATCCTCGCCTACATCATCGCAGGCCACGGCTTTTATACCTGGGGAAAATCCGTGAGTGATGCGCTGCGGCACCTGGAAGCGTTGGAATTCCTGTTCGACCTAGAAACCCGCATACACGGAGCGAAACGATGAGCCTTCTGACTCTGCACTACGAAACCGGAAAAGCCGCTCCGGAGGTCATCCGGGACGGTACCGCTATCGCCGAGCGGCTCGCCGAGATCGGCGTTCTGTTCGAGCGCTGGGAAGCAAGCTGCGGCTTTGAACCCGGCGCAGACCAAGAGACGATTCTGGCGGCATACGGCGAGCCGGTAGAGCGTTTGAAGAAAAAATACGGCTTCGAATCGGCGGATGTCATCAGCGTCGAAGCCATCCATCCGCAGAAGGACGAACTCCGGGCACGCTTCCTGAACGAGCACACCCACAGCGATTTCGAGGTGCGCTTCTTCATCGAGGGCTGCGGCCTGTTTTATTTGCATCCCGGCGACAAGGTGTACGGGATCCTATGCGAGCAGGGCGACCTACTCAGCGTCCCTGCGAACGTCCGCCATTGGTTCGACATGGGAGCCGAACCCTGTTTGAAATGCATTCGGCTGTTCACCACGCCGGAAGGCTGGGTAGCGGACTTCACCGGCAGCGACATCAGCCAGCGCTTCCCCAAACTCGAAGAATACCTGAAGACTTTCGCATGATCCGCGCTATTCTCACCGACATCGAAGGCACGACTTCATCCCTGTCTTTCGTAAAAGACACCTTGTTCCCCTACGCCCGCGCCCGACTGGCCGATTTCGTCCGCAACCATGCCAGCGAGGATACGGTCAAGCGTCTTCTCGCCGACACGAGAGAAGCGGCGGGCGACTCGTCGTTGAACGAGGATGGCGCCATCGCCCAGCTCATCCGCTGGATCGACGAAGACCGCAAGATCACCCCGCTCAAAGCGATCCAAGGACTCATCTGGGAAGAAGGCTACCGCAACGGCGATTTCTTCGGGCATGTGTACGACGATGCAGTGTGCCAGCTCAGGGCTTGGCACGCCCAGGGCATCGGCTTGTACGTTTTCTCGTCCGGTTCGGTCCATGCCCAGCAGCTGCTGTTCGGCCATACCCGTTTCGGTGATCTCAATCCGCTGTTTTCCGGCTATTTCGACACCCGAATCGGGGCCAAGCAGGAACCCGAAGCTTACCGAGCCATCGCTCGACAGCTAGACCTGTCTCCTGCCGAAATTCTCTTTCTCTCGGATATCGAAAGCGAACTGAACGCCGCCCGTGAAGCCGGTTTCAAAACCTTCCTCCTGGCGCGTGGAGAATCGGCGGCGCCGAGCGATCATCCCCACGGCGCGGCTTTCGACGTCATCCGCCCTGACCTGCTATGAGCCTCCCGACCCGCACGACCGGCGCGCCAGTGAAATGATTCTGTAACAGATCAAGGGTTGATTCACAGCGTCGATAGCGCTTAAAGTTCCACCTTTGTCCGGTATCCGCGCGTCTCGATGCGCCGGCGCCGGACGCTCAGGATGTCGCAAAAGCCACTGATTGCGGGAGACTTCCACAGTTGGAACCCCAGCGGCTTTTTCCGCACCCTGTCATTTATGTTTGACTACCGATAGGGGTATCAATGGGATTTTTCTCGTCCTCGCGCACCGCAGTGCGCGCCTCAGAACCCAATCTCAGCCGCCGCAGTTTCTTTTCCAAAGTAGGGGTAGCCGCAACAGGCGCCCTTCTGGTTCCTAGCTTCGATGCTTTCGCCCAATCCCTGGGCAGAGAGCGCACGCTGTACCTGTATAACAAACACACCGGCGAAGACCTGAGCTTGGTGTACAGCCCGGATCAATACTACGACCGCAAGATCATGCGGCAGTTCAATCATTTCGTCCGAGACCACCATGTCGATGAAATCTACCCCATGGATCCCGGACTACTCGACATTCTCTATGCAATTTCTGCCGTAACTCGTTCCAACGGTACCTTCGAAATCGTTTCGGGCTACCGCGCTCCCGAAACCAATCAGGCGCTGCGTAAGCACAGCCGCGGCGTGGCGGAACACAGCTTGCACATGGAAGGCAAAGCCATCGATCTCAGAATGAGCGACGTCAGCACCCGCACGATCCGCAAAACGGCGTTGGCCCTGCAATACGGCGGCGTAGGCTATTATCGCCGGTCAGATTTCGTCCATGTCGACACTGGGCGCATTCGCTCCTGGTAAGCGCCCGTGCCCCGTGCTGGACAGTACGGGTCCGCTTGATCAAACTATGACGCACCCGTTGCAAGCCTATCGGCGATTCTCGCCGATACCGGGGTGAAGGCGCTCTCTTGCTCCCGGAGCCCCGGTTCGCGACAAGGACCCGTTGAATCACCCTGACGATGCGTATCTGCATGAACATCCTCCGCCCCACCCTGCTGTACTTGTGCTTAGCTCTCGCCGCCGTCCCGAATGCCGAAGCCATGGGCCCCAATACACTCAAAGGCCCGATGAGCTTTATCGAAGTCATGAACGAAATCGCCATCATGCGACCGTTCGGGCTGCTCGGAACCTTGCTCGGCACGACGTTTTTCGTCGGCACCCTGCCATTTACCGGTCTCGCCTCGATCGCCGAGCCGCACGATGCCATCAGGAAGGCCAGCGACGCCCTGGTCGTTGCGCCGGCTGCATTTACTTTCTCACGCCCCTTCGGCGTCTACGGCTACGACCCCAAGGGCAACTATCCGCAACGCCGGCCAGATTAATTCGCAAGAGCATTCGCCCATGGACCCCGATTTTTGGCACGAGCGCTGGCAACGCAAGCAGACCGGTTTCCACCAGACCGAAATCAATCCGCTGCTCGAAGCATTCTGGCCTCGTTGCGCCGATTCGGTCGCGCCGCCACGGGTTTTCGTTCCTTTGTGCGGCAAATCTCTTGATATGGTCTGGTTACGGGACCGCGGCCATGCCGTACTCGGCAGCGAACTCAGCCCGATCGCGGTCAGCGAGTTTTTCCGTGAAAACGGTATGAGCGCAGACCAGCAAGCTCTGAATGAGGAGTTTGTCTGTTACGAAAATGGCGGGATTCGCCTGTTATGCGGGAATTTTTTCGGCCTGACACCCGAGCTTGTAGGCGAGATCGGAGCCGTGTACGACCGAGCTGCGCTGGTAGCCATGCCGCCCGGAATGCAGGAGCGCTACGTCGACCAGCTGTTACGGCTCTTGCCCGGGCGTCCGCCCATGCTGATCGTTACGCTAGAATATGATCCAGAAGAAATGAGCGGCCCGCCGTTCCCCGTCCCTGAGGAAACAGTGGCCCGCCTATTCGGATCAACTTACCGGATCGAATTGCTGTCAGCGCGCGATACGCTGGAGAGCAATGCCCCGTTGCGCGCAAAAGGGCTGAATCGCCTCACTGAAAAAGCCTATTTGCTGCATACTTAAATCTCTGTCCTGAATCTATCTCGCCGGTGACGGCTTTTACGACTCAGGCAGTAGCTCACGCTCAGCGGCGCCCGCGCCCGCCCGACCTCGGCCCTTTGTCCAAAGCGACGTAAATCGTCTTGCCTTCGTAATCGGAACCGTCCAGGCCTTCGATCGCTTTTCGGGCCTCGTGCCCTTCCATACTCACAGAAGCAGTACCCCGGGCCTTGCCCGTGAACAAATCGCGGCTGAGCTGAAGCTCGAACACCTTGCCGTAACCGGTGAACAGTTCCTTGAGGCCCGCTTCGGTGGTTTGAGGGGGCAAATTTCTGACAAAAAGTTTCAACATGTGCTGGGCACCTTCCTAAAGCAAGGTCGAGCGTAACGCCGCGAGCAGCGGGCGTTGCGCCGATAAGAGGAGGAAAAAAACAGGCCGCTTCCGCGGCCTGTTTCGTTACCTATGGGGTATGCGTAGCGTTCGTTAGGTCCGCTTGGCAACCTGTCTATAACGACACATCGGCCGACGCTTTAGAGAACGGTGACGTTCTCGGCCTGCGGCCCTTTCTGTCCGGCGACTTCGGTAAAGCTCACGCGCTGACCTTCTTTCAAGGTCTTGAAACCCTGGCCCTGGATCGAACGGAAATGAACGAAAAGATCACTGCCGTTTTCACGCTGGATGAAACCAAATCCCTTGCTTTCATTGAACCATTTAACGGTTCCCTGTTGCTGTTGTGACATATCGAATCTCTCGAAAAAATTACTGGAAACTTAAAGCGTAGTATTACGGCGAGTGGGCAGGTGAAGCGGGTATGGTTCCGGATGGAACGAACGCTACGGAAACTTGCGTGGCACGGACCCCAATACGACGAAGCTAAAGTAAAGTAATTCCGTACGGTTTTCAAGAAAAATCGGCGCTTGGGCTGAAGCTCATTGAAACCGATACCCCCACGACAGCCAGCCCCAGTAAATCGCCAGGTTAGCCAGAGCAAGCGGCACACCCGCCATCGCAAATGTGCGAAAACCAAGCGACACATGATGCTTTTCGGCATGCTGAACGATAATGACGTTGCTGGCCGCGCCGAGGAGCAGAAAATTCCCGGCTATTGTGCTGCCGGCCGCCAAAGCCATGAGTACGTCGGTGGAGGCGCTGCCTTGTTGCAGCAAGGGCAAATAGAGCGCGACCAGAGGCACATTCGAGATCAACTGACTCAGGCCCGCGCTCACACCCAGCACGGTAGCTGAATCCGTTAGATCCAACGGCCAGCGGGCCATCCAAGCCTGGATCGCACCGCTTTTCCACACACTGGCCATCAACACGAACATCGCGGGGAAGAACAGCAAGGTCGGCCAATCGATCCCCCGCAAAATGGATCGGCGGCTACGGCAGAACAACAAGACGGGCGCCGCGGCTGCCAATGCGATCCCGCTCAAGGGTATCGCGCGCTCCCCACCCGGCACATGGCGCAGTCCGATGAGCGCGAGCATGACTCCAAGGCCCATGCATGCGAGCCGCGCCAAGCGGGGATCCAGCACGTCGACTGGGGTATGCACAAGAATCACATCGCGTAAGCTGCCCCGGTAAATCCAGCGCAGCCAGAGCCAGGCGATGGCCAGATTTAAAACGGTAGGCACACCTAGCGCATCCAGAAACGTCAGAAATGGTTCCGGTAGCTCCGTAGCAGTGGCGATGAGCAGATTTTGCGGATTGCCGATAGGACTCGGGACGCTCCCCAGAGTCACAGAGAAAGCCAGCGCAAGCAGCATCATACGCGGATCCAGATCGTGCTCCCGTGCCAGCCTCAGTACCAAAGGCGTGCCGACGATCGCCACGGTGTCGTTCATCAACAGCGCAGACGCCATGCCTCCGCTGAACAACACTGCCAATACCAATCCCTGCGCCGAGCGGATACGGGAAAACCAGCGATACGCCAGATAATAAAGATAGCCGCTCGCAACCAGGGCATGCCCCAGCACGAACATGCCGAAAAGAAACAGCATGATATCGGGATCGATCGCGGCCAGCGCATCCAGCCAGCCGATCTGCCCAGTCGCCAGTACCGCCAGAGCACCCGCGCACATCGCCTGCCAAATCCGGATATGCAGCCCGCCGATGGTCTTGGCCATGATCAAGCCAAAAACCGCAGCGAGCACAAAAAGGGAAATATTCATAGCGTCATCCGCGAAAAAATCTGCCTATAGTAGGGTACAGTCCATTCGGAGAGGATGGTCTGCCCGACAGAAACCAAGGAGGCATTATGAAATACGCGTATCGTACTTTGCTCGCCGCTATCGGCTCCGGAATCGTTGCCGTTTCCGCCCAGGCCGGCGACACCGGCCTGCCTAAGACCAAGGTCAGCATGGAAAACTGCATGCACGCCGCCCTGGCCAAGCGAGCAGGCGAAGTGGTCAAGCTGGAATTCAAGGAAGAACGCGGAGCGCCCACCTATGAATTCGAAGTCCTCGGCAACGACGGCAAATCCTGGGAACTGGAATGCGACGCCTTAACCGGCAAGATCACGGAAGAAGAACAGGAGGTAGCAGACGCCGACGACGCACTGTTCAAGGCTAAAGCCAAGATCGGCCTGGAAGAGGCGAAGAAAATCGCCCTCGCCGCCCATCCCGGACAAGTCGTGGAAGTCGAGTACGAAATCGAATCGAACGGCAACGCATCTTATGAGTTCGACATCGAGACCAAGAACGGCGAAGTAAAACTGGAAGTGGACGCCATGACCGGCAAGATCGTCGAGGATAACGAGAAAGAGCTCTACCAGATCGGCAAGGAATAGCCCCCCCCCAATCCCCCCGAATGCCCACGATCGCGGGCGTTCTCACTTTAGGCCAGGATACTCGACGACGGGTTAGGGCGGGTTGAGGCCAAAGGCGCGGCTCTGGCCGATGGCATCCCCTCGATTCATCTCCCCTGCGGCATAGACCAAGGTCGCAGCCGATCGGAGCAGCGCCGCCCGGCTGTCGATTTCGGTGTAGCGCGCCCGGGCCAGATCCTTTTGCGCCGCGAGCAGCTCGATCACCGTAGACAAACCATGGTTGTAGGACTCTCGCGTCGCCGCATAGGCCTCTTCCGCGGCTCTCAACAGAGCATTGGCGAAATCCCGCTTCTGCAGCGAGGTTTTGGTATCCGCATAGGCTTTCCAGATGTCGCGGATAATCTCCAGCCGCAGGGTTTCCAACTGCGCCCTGGACGCCTCCCGCTTGGACACGGCTTCATGCACCGCGTTGGTCCGTTCGAAGCCGTCGAACAGCGTCCATTCCAGATTGAGCGTAGCCGCGCCCACCAAATGACTCAGCGAATAGCTCTGATCGCCTGGCGGGGTAGGACGCACGCTACCCCAGTACTGGTCGCCGACCATGCCCCGCATCGAAATTTTCGGCCAAAAATCGGCCCAGGCCTTCTTGACCTCTGCTTCCCGCGCGCGCAGTTCCGCGAGCCTGGCGATCAGGTCGGGGCGCTGTTCGAGCGCTTGGTCGACGATCTTCTCGGTCGATTGCGCCAGATTCTCGGGTAAAGGCACACTGCTCAGGTCCACCAGACTCAAAGTATAGGTCGGCGAGACGCCCAGACTGGCGGCCAGATCGGCCTGCGCCTGGATCAGTGCGCCGCGGGCATCCTGCAAATCGTAGCTGGCCTTGGCTTGCTCCTGAACCGCCAGCAGCAGATCGGGCCGGGTAGCGAGCCCCCTATTGAACTTGGCCTGAACCGATGCCGCACCCTCGGCCGCAGCCGTGAGCGTCGCCTGTGCGGCCGCGACCCGGGCGAGCGCCGACTGATAGGCGAAGAACCCGACGGCCACCCGATAAGCGATCTCCTGGTGCTTACGATTGAAGGCGAAATTTGCAGCGCTCAGGCGATGGGCGCCAGCCTCCACGGTCGCCGTTCTGCGTCCGAAGTCAAACAGGGTCCAGGCCAGATCGAGACCGCCGAAAGACTCATAGCCGTTGCGCCGCAAGGCTCCGGTCTTGATAATGAAAGTGTCTTGGAAATGTTGCGCGAAGGCCATGGCGGTCAGCGTCGGATACCAAGCGGCCCGGTCCCTTTCGAGCCGCGCCGCGGCAGCCTGCGCTTCCTCCCAGGAAGCCCGGGTTTCGGGATGGGCACGCAGAGCTAGATCGACCAAGGCGGGAAGATCGTAGGTCTTGTGGGCATCGATCAGGCTGTCGCCCATGGGCCGGCCCGACGCCGCCGCAGCTCTTTCCCTACCGGCCGGCGCGCTGCCTTCCCAGTAGACAGAGGAGCTGGCCGGAGCGTCGGCGTAGCGTTCGTCGACCTGCGCCATGGGAGGCGGCATGCACGCAGGCAGAGTGAGGCCAGCCAACAGGCATCGCAGGAAACGCCATGCGGAGGAGCGGGAATACGCCTGTTCGATCCTAAGGCTCACGATGGAAATCGGAACTTCAATGTTGACGGGTTCAAAGTCGCAAATGACGGACACCTCCCTGTTGCGAAACGCGGCCCTGGCGGGACTCGCGCCGGGACTTACCGCCTGCGATCCCATGCTCAGCGTCGAGGGCTCGTTCTGGCCCGCCTGGATCATCTGCCTGCTGGCCGGACTGGCGCTAAGCATGATGGAGAGCTGGCTGCTGGCACTGCTCCGACTCTCGTCCCATCTGGGCCCGCCGCTGCTGATCTATCCCAGCCTGTGGGCGCTGAACACCTTTGTAATCTGGCTTTTATTCTACTCGACTTGACGGCACGCCCCAGCATGGCGGATACCCCGACAGAACTCGCCCGCCGCCGCGTACTGATAGGCCGCGGCCTGGGCGTAGCCATCGTACTCGGTGCGATAACGACCGGCGCCTGGACTTGGCATCTGAACTTCGT